>NZ_JBOZPB010000009.1:0-163954 GCF_050848685.1 Shewanella sp. MF08487 | reverse complement strand
CATCGCTAAGGCATAGCAAGGAATGCCGACGAGCGAAGCCTGAGCCGAGGAGAAATGACGCGCTAATGCCGATAACGACACTTATCGGCACATCTAATCCCTTTCATACAAAACTGCGCACAATGTATATTATGTTAAATAGGTAATGTAGTAGATTACAGTCCATATCTATTGATGGTTAAGCCTTTAATGCCGTTTAGTTGATAAATAAAAACATCACCTGCTAATTGTTCGATAGCTCTCTGTTCTGTGCTGAGTGAATTTTTTGCGCTGGTGATGATAAGCTTATCGAGGTTTGGCCCCCCAAATGCAATACTGGTTGGATTGGTAACCGGTAGTTTGAGGGTAAGATCAACGTTGCCGTTGGGACAATAACGAACCACTTGACCGCCGCCCCATTGGGCATTCCAGAGATATCCAGCGGCATCGATTTCTGAACCGTCTGGGGAAATCATTTGCTCTGTAGTGACAAATGAACGCTTGTTGCTAACTGCTGCGGTGTTTGGATCAAAATCATATTGAAATATTTCATGCTTTTGTGAGTCAGCGTGGTACATAGTGAGTCCATCTGGACTCCAGCAGAGCCCATTTGAAATACTGATGTTCTCACATGCTTTTACACATTGGCTTTTATGGTTTATGCAGTAAAGCGCAGCATTACTGTTTAGATAAGAGGCATTTTCGACCATAGTACCGGCCCAGAAGCGCCCTTGCCTGTCAACACGTCCGTCATTAAATCTGTTATCTGTAAGGTGTGATTCTGGTGTAGCCAGCCATTGTACTTTTTTAGTTTTTAAATGATATAAAGCAATACCGCGGTCAAAGGCAACAATCAGTTGGTCAACATATTGAGTTAATCCAAATGAACCTACTCGGTACGGCATAGGAAATGTGTTTAGTTGTTCACTATTAATGTCATAGCGAAATAGTTGTGCAGTTTCTATATCAGTCCACCAAATGGATTGATTATGTTCATCCCATAACACTCCCTCCCCTAATATATTGCCTACGGGGATGGTCATTAATAATTCACCTACACCAATATTACTCATTATAAAATCACTTATTTGGGATGAGTTGTTATCTTTCTACAAATCGGTATTTTTAGCAATGTGGCTCACTATAATTGGACGCTATCAATCTGTTTAGACTGTAAATAAAAAAGCATCCAGATGGATGCTTTTTGAGCAAGGTGTTTATACTTATTGAGTAGACTCGTTAAACAACTCTTGCACGTCTTGTTCTGTTACTGCTTCATCGTAAAATTTGATTTCATCAACAGCACCCGTGAACGGTACGTCCCATAGGTTAACTCCAACAGCAAATTTTGTGGTCGATGTTGAGAAAATATCTGGGAAGTTAGCGCCAGTGAAGAGTAACTTACCATTAATATAAACCTTCACATTACCGTTACTGACGGTATATACCATATGAGACCAAGTCTCTTTTGGCATAGTAAAGCCTGTTCTACCGTCATACCAAGCTTCGCCTGACCAAAGCACCATACGTTCATAGTCGTTTTGACCGCCGGGTAATACGCTAGTCCAGCTTGTAGCACTCGCATAACTAAATAGCGCACTAGTGTACTTATTCAAGACTTTAGGATTCAGCCAAAGCGAGACTGAATAGCGATTGCTTTTAATCAGGTTATTTGGCAATTCAATACCAGATGCTCCGTTAAATACAGCTGCCTTACCCACTGCCCCCTCGGCAAAGGTGATTTCCCCGCCAGTTGTGCCAATCAAGTTACCGACTATATTGCCAGCACCAAAGTTAGCCGTACTGTCGATTAGGTTATCTTCAAAGCTATAAATCGCTATAGGCTTGGGTGGCGCCATTGATTTTACATTTGCCGTAAATACTTTGGTTTGTGTCGCTTGTCCCAACTTAATCGTCGCGGTTAACGTGACCTCTTTATCGGTTTCATCACGGCTTGGCTGGATTACGCGACCTTTTGTGTCGATGATCGTTGGATCTGAAGATACCCAAGATATGGCGGCTGCATAAGGGCCCGTAAGAGGTAAATCTACATTCTCACGTACCGAAGATAAGTCGCCTAAATCGAGGATGTTTACTGCAGAATTTAACAGCTCGCTATCAGGTAATTTATCGATATCCAATGCTTTGACTTCATTCGCAGTCAATGCCGCTTCGTACACCTTAAGTTCATCAATCAATCCGTTATAGGGCAGATCCCAATAGTTAACCCCAAGTCCAAACACACCCTGTTGACCACTGAAATAATCGCTGAGGTTGCCGCGACTGAATTTTTCAACACCGTTAATAAATACACGCACCAACCCATTACTCACCGAAAACGCAACATGTGACCAAGTATTTTCAGGAATACGCTCACCCGTTACCCCATCAAACCAGGCGTTCCCGTTACTCCAAAACATGGTATTGCCATCCCAGCCTTGGGGCAGCATGCTTACCCAAGTATCGGAGAACTTGCTGCCATCGGCTGCAGTTTCCTCATTGACTGCACCAAAAAATGCCGTTGAAAAACCGGTGATAACAGTTGGATTTGCCCAGAATGAGACTGTGTATTCATAGCTTGAAATGATCCCTGTTGGCAGTAATACGCCGTGGGCACCATCGAGTGCAAGTGCTTCTCCTTCAAATCCTGCACTATAACCAACTGAATCTGCAGGTTTAAATATTCTGTCACCGGTCGGTTGACCCGCGGCAAATAGACTCAATGAATCGATTAAGTTATTTTCGAAACTATATTGCGCGATACGGTTATAGGTTTTTCTCGCAAACACGGTCACTTGGAAAGTCTTGGTCACTTTTTTGCCATTAACCATAATGGTGGCAGTTAATGTTATAACCTTATCTTTTTCCCCTGCATTGGGACGAATAACCGTACCATCAACTCGGATCACCTCTTCATCACTGGACGCCCAAGTAATGGTGGCACCATGGGTTCCACGTGTGGGTAATAGAATAGAGCCTTCCGTTACTTCGCTACCGATATTGATCCCATTAGCGGTATCGGTCAGCACTTGGTCTGTTGTCTTATCGAGTAATTTTGAGCCCCAAATACTAGCGCCATCAGTTGATAATGCACTAAAGGTGGGAACGAGTTTGTCTAGGTTTTCATCCCATTGCCAAGCAAGCACACCTTCAAACGAACCTAAATCATCAAGAGTGATTGTAATTTGATTATCATCACCTTGTAAGTAAGTTCCAGTCACATCGCCAGAGACTGAGCCTTTATTCGTCCACGTTCGTGTTAACTGGATATAAACGGATTTATGCGGTGTTGTATTGATATCTTTTGCATGATTAATAAATTGGTAAGTACCGGTAATATCGACTTCATCGACGATATTATCACCCGAAATAGGTGCATAACGCTGCGGTGAGGCTACTAGCCAACCATCGCTATTCATAAACATTTCATGAACTCTCACGCTATGGTTTTCATCGGTATCTGGAAAACGAGTATGCAGAACTAAGAAGTACTTACCAGTATCAACATCGTAAAATGCGGAGTTATGTCCTGGTGACATATAACCATGGTCTGTACCTACATCTCCAGGATGAGTCTCAAATAAAAAGTTTCCCATGAGCTTTACGCCATAGGGCGCAATGCCATCCAAATTGCCTGTTGCACCAATCATATCTTGGCCAGAGGCATCAACATACGGTCCATTGGGATTTTTTGATCGTGAAATACGTATGTTATAACCATCATTCTGAGCAAAACCACCGAATGAAGTAAACATATAATAATATTCAGATTGAGGGCTGTAGATAACGTAAGAGCCTTCGATTGCACTGTAACCTCCCCCCATGATTTTAGTGCCATAGCCCTGATCAGCAAGTGGCTTACCCGTTGTTGGATCTAACTGCATGACCCAAATCCCACCGGAGTAAGAACCATAACTCATCCACAGACCACCATCTTTATCATAAAAAATCGCAGGGTCTATCGCGTTAGGATCAGTATTGCCATTGTAGTTTTGACCATTTAACCCAGGGTTCTCCGTGCCGGCATGGCCACTTTTTAACAATAACCCTTGGTTGACATAAGGACCCATTATGTTGTCAGAGGTTGCCATACCTAAATATGAGCGGGAAACACAGTCTATTACAGTCGGTCCACCACAGAAATTGTAATAAAAGTGATATTTTCCGTCGGCTAATTTTTTAATATCGGGAGCCCATGAGCCCATAAAGCCGCCAGTCCAAGCCGTACCTTCTGCGATTTCAGTTGCATAGGTCTCAAATAAACTGCTGGCTTCAACACCATCAGATGCAACTTGCGTCCAGTTGATTAAATCTTTTGAACTTGCCACCGCAAGATGGCTACCAAAAACATAATAGGTTCCATCATCATCTTTAATAATTGATGGGTCATGGACGGCGACATTGGTGTAGTTGATTTCACCAGCAATGGCGGGATCCGCCGAGGTAACGGGATCTGGGAGTTTAAAAGTGTTTGTGTCGTTAGCACTGTAGCTACTGTCGTCCCCACCACAGGAAGCAAGTGCCAAAATCAAGCTTACAGACACGAATGAGCGTTGAAGCACCATGAGCGTCGATCCTTTTATTGTTGTGATTAATGTTAATGGTAGTTGCGATAACGTATTACGGCATATATGTATTACAATAATACAGTAACACAAGATTAACATTACCATTCTATTAAAATAAGTAAACATGTTGTGACGGATTTTGATTTATATAACGAATAAAATGACGATTTTATGGGGTTGAGACTGTGGTAATAATTTTATCTATAGATGGACGTAATCTAGTTATTAGGAATCTATTTCGTTTAACCTGTTATTTATCAATAATTTAGTTTTTTAAATTTGTGAGGTTAACAAAATTTATCAACATTTTATTGAATAGAGATTGAACATCTTCGTTAGTTGACACATCATTAGTCATACAATATGATTTAACAATTGCCACACATGATTAACTTTGCAACGCTAGAGGATATCCCGCTATTCGCCGCAAAGAGTATGAACAAATTCTTAACTTTTCAGAACACACTGGGGTATGCGTGATTTTGAAGTGGGATACACAAGACCGGGATGTCCGTTCGTGCCTGAGGCTTACCGGATCAAAAATAATAACTACCGGAGATAAACTAGATGTTTAAACAGACTTATTTGGCCAGTGCAATTATTTTTGCATTGACCAGTCAGGCTGCGTATGCAGCAGATCAAAATGTGGCACAACAGAGCCAAACGGAAGCCGAGGCTACCGTATCTCAGCAACAGGCTCCAGTTGCAAACCTGCCTGTAAGAAATGAAGAGATGGAAGTCATTCAAGTCCAGGGTATTCGAGGTAGTTTAAACAAAGCTGTTGAGCTTAAGCGCCAGAATATTCAAGTTGTTGAGGCTATTGTGGCCGAGGATGTGGGTAAGTTTCCTGACAATAACGTCGTCGAAGCCCTGCAACGTGTTACTGGTGTTCAAGTGACCGACAGGGCAAGTGGTGAGACTAATACTGTGAGTATTCGTGGCTTAAATGACGTCACTACTACGGTTAATGGTCGCCAAATATTTACGGCTACGGGTCGCTCGGTGGCGATAGCTGATATCCCAGCAGCGCTACTTGGTAGTGTCGAAGTTTTTAAAACTCGCTCATCCGCGCAAATCGGCAGCGGTATTGCGGGTCAGATTGATATTAAAACCCATAGACCATTTGATTTTGAAGACAGTAAAGTCTCCGTCGCTGCAAAAGGTATTTACTCGGATCAACCCGATAAAATTGACCCTAATTTTAGCGTATTAGCAAGTGATCGCTGGAGTACTCACTTAGGCGAAATAGGTGCGTTGGTTAACCTGTCGTATATCCGCACTAATTACAAAGATGAAACCGTATCACCTGGCGCCTCTTTTCCTATTTTTGTGGAAGATGGAACTCGTATCAATAGCGGTTGGAACGTAGGTTCGGCCCATGGCATTGATACTAGCGCTGGCGCGACAATTGATGGCAAAGAATATTTACTTGCCCGTGATGCTATGTTTGGAAATTCCCTTGAGGGTGAACGTGAACGCCCTGCATTTAATATTTCGCTACAATGGGCTCCCACAGATACCTCTGAATATACCTTTGAAGCTTTCTATAACGGTTACCGTAATGATAGCTTTAACTCTATGTTATTTAGCACCGTTGACTCACCTACTAATTGGAATCAAGTCGTTAGTGATGGTATTGAAGTTTACGATGGTACTAACGTGATTAAATCGCGTACAGCTTATAACGCTTATAACTTCACTAGTGGTGATTACAGCAAAGCCAGTACTGATAGTTACGTGTTTGCCCTCGGTGGTAAATGGGATATTACCGAAGACTTCCAATTAAAGTCCGAAATGGTTTTCCAACAAAGTACTTTTGAAAATGAATTTATCGCTATGCGTGGTCAAACCACCGCGTACGGTGTCAATGTTGATTACAATGCCGATGATGGTATCCCAAGCTGGACTTATTTAGATAATCCCGACACCAGTGTTGATGAATCAGATTTAACTAATGCGGCAATGTGGGAAACCGCTGACTTTTATGATAACGGCAGCAAAGATGAAGGCGACTCACTTTCGTGGACTGTTGATGGCAGCCTCTACATCGACGTTGGCATATTTACTAAACTGCAATTTGGTGCGCGCTATGAACAGCGAGGTGCGATTAATTCTAATCGCACCGCCAGTGGTGCGAATAAAATTGCCTTTAGTGATTTAGATCCATCGATGATCACGAATACGACTGGCTTCTTCGATGGCCGCGCCAATGTACCTAGCTCATGGGCTGTCATCAATGGCTATAATTTACATAAAAATCGTAGTCAATATGAGGCATTATGGGGATTTAGTGCTGATGAATTAGTATTACAAAAAACCTTTGATATTGATGAAGGCTCTTGGGCTGCCTATGTCATGTCAGATTTTGATACTGAGATCTTAGGTAAACGTTTTGATGGTCAAGTTGGTGTGCGTTATGAAGGTTCAAAATCCGATATGACCTTCTTTGATAATGAAGCCAAAGATGCTGCCGGTAATACCATCACGGCAGAAAGTACGGCTTCTAACACTAGCTCAACATTGCTACCGAGTTTAGTTATGCGCTATTGGTTGACGGATGATTTTGTGGCACGTTTTGCTTACACAGAAACGATTCGTCCCCCAGCCTTTGCAGATTTAAATTCTTTTACGTATTACACCCCTGATTTAACAGATACAGGTTTTGGTTCAGCCAATGGCGGTAACCCTGATCTTGACCCAGTGACGTCTCAAAATTACGACATTTCTCTGGAATATTATTTCGGTAATGGTAACTCTGTCTATGGCACTTATTTCCGCCGAGATATTGAGGGCTTAGTCTATAGCTCGTTAACCAAAACCTTATATGATTATGACGACGATGGCGTAGATGAATCTTATATCTTGAACCGCCCTGGTAATACCTCTAATGGTAAGCTCACTGGGTTTGAATTTGGCGCTGTGTATTTTCCAGAAGGATTACCGAGCTTACTCGACGGTTTAGGGACTCAGGTCAGTGCGACTTTACTTGATTCATCACAGGATATTCCTGAATATGATAGCGAAACAGGTAACCAAATCGGTTCCACAACTCGAGATATGTTTGGTGTTTCCGATGAGTCCTACAGCGCAACATTGATTTATGACAAAGAGTTCTTCAGTGCCCGTATGTCATATACATGGCGCAGTGAATTCTTAAACTCTTACGATGCAGCATTTTTTGCGATGCCACGGGGGCTCTACCGTAAACCAGAGCAATCATTGGACTTCCAGTTAAGCTACAATATTACCGATGATTTGGTCGTAAGCTTTGATGCCACTAATATTCTGGATGATGTGTATCAGGAGTACTACGAGGATTCCACTCTATTTAATCGTACCAACAACATCTACACACGTACGTTTGCACTTGGGGTTCGCTACTCATTCTAAGTATGATGTGTCGCCAGCAACATTGATAAAAAAGCTAATCCTCTGATTAGCTTTTTTTCTTCACATCAATGACAAACTACAAAAGGAGTTTTTATGCGTCAGGTTATCTTGATTGCGGGGCTTTTTAGCATACTTTCTGCCATGTTCAGTGTTGATGCTATGGCTGAAAATCGTCAGCTAACGAGTCCAGATAGGCGTATTAGTGTCGCGCTTTTTATCGATGCGCACGATCAAGCACAATATCAAATATCCCAAGATAGACAGCCCGTGTTATTAGCTTCAAGATTAGGTTTAGCGCTTTCAGACAGGCAGTTTTTAAATAATATTCGCTCGATAAAACCCAGTGATATCATACAAGTTAATGAGCATTATCAGCTCTACAGCGGCAAGCAAAGCCAAGTTGACTATCGCGCGAATCAACAACAGTTTGTGCTCACCAATGACAAAATGCAGCAGTTGGAAATCACCTTTAGAGTCTCAAACGATGGCGTGGCATTTCGCTATCGCGCGCTTGAAGATAAACGCATTGTCAATGAATCGCCAAAACCCGTGAGTGTGGTCGAGGAATATACTCGTTTTAATTTGCCGCAGCAGAGCCGCGCTTGGCTGCAACCGATTGCCGAAGCGCAAACAGGTTGGGAGCATACTAACCCATCCTATGAAGAACATTATCAAATGGATATCCCTGTCGGTCAGCCGTCCCCTTCACCTGCAGGCTGGGTTTTCCCTGCACTGTTTAAGATAAGCAATAAGACGGATAACACTTGGATGGCGATTACAGAAGCTGGCGTGACGGCAAATGATCACGCTTCGCGTCTGCAAGCTCGATCTCCCAAAGGTGAATATGCCATAGGTTTACCTATGCCTGCCGAGGTGTTTACTGGCAAAGCACTGCTGAGTCACGGCACCTTACCTTTGCAGACACCGTGGCGCGTGATTGCCATTGGCTCTCTTGCGACCATAGCCGATTCCACATTAGGGACAGATCTCGCAGAGCCTTCAGCAATGGACACTCGCTTTATCAAGCCTGGGATAGCTTCTTGGAGCTGGGGATTATTGAAAGATGATGCCACTATTTATTCCGTGCAGCAGCAATTTATCGATCATGCCGCAGACATGCACTGGCAATACACACTCATTGATGCAGATTGGGATCAAAAGATTGGTGACGACAAACTCAAGCAGCTTGTTGATTATGCAGCTGATAAAAATGTCGGCATTTGGGTTTGGTACAATTCATCAGGTGCTTGGAATACCACGAAATACAGCCCTAAAAGTCGCTTATTGACCGCAGAAACTCGCCAACAGGAGTTTGCTAAGTTACATAATATGGGTGTTAAAGGCGTGAAAATCGATTTCTTTGCCGGTGACGGTCAATCCATAATTGCCTACTATCACGACATTCTCAACGATGCGGCTAAGTATGAGTTATTAGTTAATTTTCATGGCACGACTTTGCCAAGAGGCCTGAGCAGAACTTACCCTAACCTATTGAGTGCAGAGGCGGTAAAGGGCTTTGAAATGATCACTTTCTTCCAAGAGGCGGCAGATAAGGAAGCGAGTCACTGCGCCATGTTACCTTTTACTCGTAACCTATTTGATCCCATGGATTTCACCCCAACTACCTTTAACGATATTCCTAACATTAAGCGTAAAACGACCAATGCCTTTGAATTGGCCTTGCCGATTTTGTTTGTGAGTGGCATTCAGCACATAGTTGAGACACCGGCAGGAATGAAAACCGTGCCGCCCTTTGTTAAAAGCGTTATGCAGCAATTGCCGACTCATTGGGATGAATCCCGCTTTATCGCAGGTTATCCCGGTAAATTAGCCGTATTTGCTCGCCGTGCTGGTGACACTTGGTTTGTCGCGGGTATTAATGGCGAAGCAGAAGCTAAAACCATCACACTCGATCTCAGTTTTTTACAAACGATTGATGGAAATATTGAGATGATTGTCAGCGATGGCGAGCGGGGTTTTCAAACCCCAAAGGTGGTTTTATCCGCTAAAACTGAAATTAAACTTCAGGGTAATGATGGGTTTATCATTCGTATTACACCTAAAAGTTAAGCGCAAGCACTCAGCTAAACAAAGATTCTAAAGAAGCATTTTAATAGATTTAGCCTCATGGATAATCGTAAGCGGCTCAGATTGATTAAATCAAAGCCGCTTTATTTTTTCATCTCATAAAATGACTCAAGGCTGTGCTAAGTGACAGCTTATGAGCTTTGAAAGCCTCAAGCGATTTTGCTACTGTTAGCACCCTCACACTTTTCGAATACGACTTATGCACTCTTCATGGTTTTTCTTTGATGCGATCCCCGCTGATATATTTGCCCTACTCACCCTAAGCGCCGCATTTACCTCTTTTTTTACTGCCTGCTTTGGCATTGGTGGTGGCGTTATGCTTTTAGGTGTGATGGCGCAAGTATTACCGCCGCAACTGATTATTCCATTGCATGGCGTGGTGCAATTGGGCTCGAACGGTGGCCGTGCTGCTCTGGGTTGGCGCTATATCGAATGGCGACTCATAGCGGCATTTTTCCCCGGTGCAATATTAGGGGCATTATTGGGGAGTGTTGTGTTGGTGGCGCTGCCGCCATCAGTCATGTATCTCACCATTGCTGCATTTATTCTTTATTCCTGCTGGGGTCCTAAACTGCCCAAAATGGTGTTTGGTACTTTAGGGACGCTTGCCGCAGGCGCCATAACCACGTTTATCTCGTTATTTGCAGGCGCTACTGGGCCATTAGTTGCGGCGTTTATTAAACAATTGGAAGTTGATCGTTTTCGCACCGTCGCCACTTTTGCCATGGCGATGTCACTGCAACACGGGGTTAAAATTGTGGTGTTTGAAGGCATGGGTGTCTCGCTAGCGGATTGGTGGCCGCTGTTGGTGTGCATGATTTTAAGCGGCACCGTAGGCACGTGGATTGGGTTTAAAATGCTGAAACGCGTCGCCGATAAACATTTTCAAACGGCTTTTAGCATTATACTGACGCTGTTGGCCATTCGATTAATTTGGCAGGCGATTAGCCAGTGGTAGGGGCATAAAAAAAGCAGTAACTGAATCAGTTACTGCTTAGCGCCGAGCAACGCTGGCTCAACCAAGATGTCGTTAAGCGACCTCAACTCAAACGACATTTCAAACAACTTTTACAAACCTTTTGTCGCTATTGTGTCTGGTTGTTGACTTCCCTGAAATAGAATTGTTGTGAAATAGTGCTCTTCCATACATCTTCCACAATGTTGTCACCGTTGGCATAGGACTCGCCTGCAACTTTCATCGACGATCCTCCCTTACGCGACACCACACGTAATGAACCATTTGGCATGTATTCAGTGCGCCATTCACTATCATCTTTATCGCAACTGCCAAGCTGTAAATTACCCGCCACACTGATAACACATTGTGCTCGATTTTGAGCGGTTAACTGACTTGATTGCAAACGATAATAACCGTCAGTTGTGGGTGTTGCCTGCCATTGTTGGCAGGCATTCGCTGTGTACTCATGTTGGACGATATTAGCATTCGCGTTAACATCACATTGCTGCGCTGACACCACACGTCCACTATGAGCATTCACAATGGCAAATTTCGACACTGGCTCAATACGCCAATCAGTGCATTCGCTCATACGATTTTCGCCAGCAACAACAGTTGCGCCTTTTTTGATACTGCAATTAGCAGCTTGCAGGTTTTTAATCGAACGCTCATTAGCAAAGCGGAACCAACCATCATGACTCGCATCAACCGACCAACGCTGACAACGAGAGGCGACCCAAGGCGTGGCATTGATGCCCGATGTCGCACTATCTTGACAGTTTTCTTGGGTTAAAAAAGTGCCTTCGGCAACGTTAGCAAATCGATATAAGCCATCATTGGCCTGATCAATCACCCAAGTGCTGGCTTTATCATCACAACGACTCACGCTGACGTCACCTTTAGCATTAGTGATCAAACATTGATTAATTTTCCGATTAACAATGCGGTATTTCACCCCTTCCACTTGGGCTTTCAATGGCCCAAACTCACCACTTGGAACGGGTAATTGTTGCTTATCAGCCAGTGGCTCACCAAAGTGAGGCAGGCCTTTGTCATCCCACTTAAAGGGTTGGGCTCTAGCGGAACGTGTGCCACTGCAGCCATCTGTGGGTGAAGAGTTGCCGTGGTAAACCAACCAATCTTCACTGCCATCGGGTGAGGTAAAGAATCCGTGATGGCCAGGGCCATAGACGCCATTGCCTTTACTGAAAAAAGGCTTGTCGTATTTAGTCCACGCTGCGGGATCCATAGGATCGGCGCCCGTGAGCTCGACCACGCCAAGTGAGTAATCTTCTGTATTACAAAAGCTTGCCGAATGCACCAAGAAAGTACGTCCTTCGTGCTGAATAATCTCTGGGCCTTCATTCACATTTAAACCGGACTTTTCCCAGTCATGAATAGGCTGAGTGATGACCTTGTGCTCGCCTTCCACTGTCCAAGGATTGCTCATTTTGGCGATTAAGTTGACTTGATCTTTGCCATGCCACTCGGACCAAAGGAAGTATAACTGGTCTTTATATTCCAAATAGCTGCCATCGATATTCCAATGATCCGGCATAGGCGTCCCCTTAAATTGGTACG
The DNA here is from genome assembly GCF_050848685.1 of Shewanella sp. MF08487. Lineage (NCBI taxonomy): Bacteria > Pseudomonadati > Pseudomonadota > Gammaproteobacteria > Alteromonadales > Shewanellaceae > Shewanella > Shewanella sp. MF08487. The sequence continues at coordinate 151,390 of NZ_JBOZPB010000009.1, read as the reverse complement.
GCCCCATAGGGTCGCTGCCCTCGCTCTCAAGAATATGATTGCGCTGACCATCAAAGTTTTCTGCCACGCCTGAAGTATAAATCACATACCAGCGCGAACCGTCAGCGGTTTGCAGCGGATGAAACTCAAAGGCCCAAAAATTACAGCAACGGGATTTATCGGTGCCACTCCAAATATTGTGCGCCGGAGCATCGGCAAGCCCGGCAATCGTGGGCGATTTACGCATCACTAACTCAGAGGTCCACGTGGTGGTGGTCAGATAATAGTTACCATTAAAATATTCAAGCCAAGGATCGGCGCCATTTCGGAGCAAAGGGTTGGCAAAGGTTTCGCTGGTGATGCGGTTATCGTCCGCTGATATGGGCGATGCTTGAACCATACCTGCCCCCAAGCAGGATGACAGCGCCATTACGGCGAATAATGTAGTCAGAGAATGAGTCATTGTTATTTATTTCCTACTGAGTCAACTAATACACTTTGATATTGGGTGAGCGCGTTAGGGTCGACCACTGGCCAACCTTGGTTCCATGTCAGTTCAGCAATTTTGAGTTTTTGTAAGCCATTATCGGCGGATTCGTAGGCGTGAAAGACTAAATAATCTTTTCCATCAAATTGATACACGCTGTTGTGCCCCAATCCTGGCCATGCCTTAGTACCGTTAAAAAACACGGAGCCGCCACCTTGAGCCATGTCTTTACCGGCTTTATCAAGATAAGGGCCCGTCACTGATTTCGAGCGTCCAACCGCTAAATGATAGGTACTGTCGTCACCACGGCAGCAAAGACCGTAGGAGACAAATAAATAGTAAAAATCCGCTTTTTTATAAATAAACGGGGCTTCAATTTGCGCTGGGCCGGGTTCGGTTTCTGCTAGCAGTGCAGGACGTGCTAGCTTGGCTAAGGTATGCCATTCCTGCGGCTCGGCAATCGAGATAAAGTCACTATTGAGTTTAACGAGCTTCAACCCTTGCCAGAATGAACCGAAACTCATCCAAGGCGTGCCTTGTTCATCGACAATAATATTGGGGTCAATGGCATTCCATGCATCGCGATCAGGCACAGACTGCAGCACAATGCCTTTATCAACCCACTGGTAATCCTTTGAATTTTTATCGAGCGTCTTATTAACAGTTACGCCAATTGCCGAAGTATTTTTACCAAAGGCCGACACTGAGTAATAAAGATAAAAAAGTCCATCGTGCTCAATGATATCTGGTGCCCAAAGATGCCCACCAAAATCTGGCGAGACTTGCTTTGCCCATGTAGGTTCGGTGTCAAATACCCTACCCGCTAATTCCCAATGCACTCTATCTTTTGAAGCATAATAAGTAATACCAGGACCAGTACTAAACAGATAATAGTTACCCGATTCTTGTGCCATTACGGGATCATGAATACTCACCTGTTCCGCATTGACATGACTTATTGTGCCAGTAAGGGCAAGCAGCAAAGCACAGTTGAGCAACTTCACATGTCGCTTAAGGTATTTTCTAGATGTAACAGTTATAGGTGGCATCAATTCTCCTTAATGAAACAAGATCCAAATATTACAAAATAGCTATTATGCTATTGTATGATGATTGAGGTTATCATACTATCAAGACAAATAAGTAACAATCCAATGTGGGAAAATTAACAGTTAGAGAATGTATTAACATGGGGGAATACGGTATAACGTGTTGCTGATACATTAACTCACTGTTTATAAAAAATATAATAAGGATTTCTGATGAGTTCTCATAAACTGTCGGTCATTGAAAAGATCGGATACGGCTCTGGGGATATGGCCGTGAACGTGGTGATGTCTTCAATGATGTTAATTATTACCTTCTTTTATACCGACATATTTGGCCTAAAACCCGCCGATGTGGGGATTTTGTTTTTGCTGGTTCGTTTAATCGATGCCATCACCGATCCACTCATGGGCATTATTAACGATAAAGTGACCACACGTTGGGGTCGTTATCGCCCTTACTTCCTGTTTATGGCGGTGCCGTTTGGGCTGTCAGTCTTTTTAACCTTTAGTACACCGGATTGGGACTACAATGCCAAACTGATTTGGGCTTATTCTACTTATATTCTGGTGACGATTATTTTCACCACAGTCACAATTCCTTATATATCCATTATTAGCGTATTAACGGATAACCCCAAAGAGCGCTTGTCCGCCAATGGCTATCGTTTGTTCTTCGCCAAAATAGCGGCGTTTTTAGTGACCATTATTGTGCCTATGCTGGCGGCCTCTTGGGGAGGAGACAATATTGCTGCGGGTTATCAGAAGGCCATGGGCGTGATGGCATTAATGGCAACACTGCTATTTTTATTTTGTTTTTTTACCACTAAAGAGCGCGTGGCCTACAAAGTAGAAACTAAGCCTATTGGCACACAATTGAAGTTGCTATTAAAGAACGATCAATGGTTAGTGCTGTGTTCTATCTGCGTGATAGGCACAGTCGGTTACGTTATTCGCGGCTCAGTTGCCGCCTATTACGCGACCTATTACCTCGGTGGCGACGCCAAAATGCTGTCGGCATTTCTCTCAACCGGTGTTGGCGCCGCGATTCTGGCGATGGTGGCCTCAACCTGGATCACTAAGCGTTACTGCAAGCTTAAGCTGTTCCGTTATAGCCAAATCATCGTTGGTGTTTTAAGTGTGCTGATGTTCTTTACTGTGCAGCCAGGCGATATCGTACTTGCCTTTGTGCTCTATTTTGCCATCTCCTTTGTGGTGGATTTACATGCACCTGTATTTTGGTCGGTGATTTCTGAATCGGTCGATTACGGCACGGTTAAAACAGGTCACAGGGTTTCGGGTTTAGCTTTTGGTGGTATCTCATTCGCCCAAAAAGCGGGTATGGGCGCCGCGGGTTTTGTGGTGGGTATGTTATTGACTTATTTCAACTATCAACCTGGGCAAGTACAAAGCAGTTTCACCCTGACAGGGATTTCCTTGATGTTAACTGTCATTCCTGGTGCCTTCCACGCGCTGATGGGGTTGTTGATGTTTAAGTACAAAATATCTGACCGTGTTTATGAAGATATCAAGCAAGCACTACCCGATATGGAAATTCTTGATGAAGAGGCCGCACCTGAAACCAAGCGCAAAGCTCAAGGCGGCAATGGCGATCCACAAGTCTCGGTGTAGCTGTGTGGATTCAATGAAAGATCTGCTATTTGGATCAATGATGTCAATTTTTCAAGTTCATTTGTTTGCAATCCGTTTTTGGAATCGTTTGGAGTAAAAGATGTTAACGCTCAGCCCTTTAATTGAACAACGTGCCGACCCTTTTATTTATAAGCACACGGATGGTTTTTATTATTTCACCGCGTCAGTGCCGCAGTACGACCGTATTGAGTTACGCAGAGCCGCCACGATTGATGGTCTTGCCGATGCCACTCCGGTTGATGTGTGGCATAAACCGGAGTCGGGTGCTTATTCTGACTTAGTATGGGCGCCGGAAATCCATTTTAATCAAGGTGCTTGGTATCTCTATGTTGCAATTGCGCCGAGCCGAGAAATTAAAGATGCGCTGTTTCAACATCGCATGTATGTGCTGCGTTGTAATGATGCCAATCCTCTGACAGGCGAATGGCAGTTCATCGGCCAGCTCGATACGGGTATCGACACCTTCTGCCTTGATGCGACAACCTTTGAACACCGTGGTCAGCTGTACTATGTTTGGGCGCAAAAAGCTCCAGACATCCAAGGCAACAGCAATCTTTACATTGCCAAAATGGACACACCAGACAAGATAAGCTCAACGCCTGTGATGTTAACCAAGCCTGAATATCCATGGGAGATCAAAGGCTTTTGGGTGAACGAAGGTCCGTCCGTGCTAAAACGTCATGGCAAAATCTTTATCACTTATTCTGCCAGTGCTACCGATGAAAATTATTGCATGGGTTTACTGTCTATTGATGAGAATGCAGATTTACTCGATGCAGCTCAATGGCATAAAGCATCAGAACCTGTGATGACAAGTTGTTATGAGCACGGTGTTTACGGTGCAGGACATAACAGTTTTACGCTTGCTGAAGATGGTGAAACCGATCTTTTGGTGTATCACGCCCGCACTTACACTGAAATTGAAGGCGACCCTTTATGGGATCCCAATCGTCATACCTATGTGAAGGCGTTGCGTTGGGATGATGCGGGGATGCCAGTATTTGGCAAGCCTTCAATCCAAGAATAAATGCGTCTTTTAAAGACTTAAATTTAAGGCTCCTGTACCAACAAACTTTGGTATTTTCGGGGCCTTTTTGTTACTGCCGCATTAGCGTGCTTTTAGTATGGCTAACCTTTACCAATAGTTGTCTTCGCCATCGCTATGACTTATTCGGTACATAAGGACGGTAAATTTACGCTCAAATAAAAGGATACTGACATGAAATCCGCATTACTCTTAAGCCTTTGTTTATTCACTCCACTCGGCTTTGCAGCGCCAAGTGCTATCCCACTTAATGATGTGCGTATTACCGCCGGCCCTTTTCTGCATGCCCAGCAAACCGACTTGCACTACATCATGTCGATGGATCCCGAACGGTTATTAGCGCCCTATCGTAAGGATGCGGGTATAGTGACCACGGCTGAGAATTATCCGAATTGGGAAGATACGGGTTTAGATGGTCATATCGGTGGGCATTATCTTTCAGCACTCGCGCTGATGTACGCGGCAACGGGCGATAAAGCGGTACTCGATAGACTCAATTACATGGTGGTAGAGTTAGAAAAGTGTCAGCAAGCCCATGGTAATGGTTATCTTGGCGGTGTGCCTAATAGCCGTCAGCTATGGCAGCAAATTGAGCAAGGTAAGATAGAGGCGGATTTATTTACCCTTAACCAAGCTTGGGTACCTTGGTATAACGTCCATAAAGTGTTTGCAGGCTTGAAGGATGCCTATCTGTACACCCATAATCCCACAGCTAAAAAAATGCTAGTGAATTTCGCCGATTGGATGCTGCATTTAAGCAATAAGCTGAGCGACGAGCAGCTGCAACTTATGCTGCGCACCGAATACGGTGGTTTAAATGAAACTTTAGCCGATGTTTACGCTATTACAGGGCAAGAGAAGTACTTAACTTTAGCTCAGCGCTATACCGAACAATCTTTGCTACAACCTCTTTTGCATCATCAAGATAAACTCACAGGCTTACATGCCAATACGCAAATTCCGAAAATCGTCGGCGTTGCCCGCATTGCCGTACTGAGTCATAACAAGGCCTGGTTAGACAGTGCCGATTACTTCTGGCAGCAAGTTGTGCATAAACGCACGGTATCCATTGGCGGTAACAGTGTGCGGGAGCATTTTCACCCCAGTGAAGATTTCAGCAGTATGTTGGAGTCGGCCGAAGGGCCCGAAACCTGTAACACGTACAACATGCTAAAGCTGTCCAAGCTACTGTATGAAAACAAGCTACTCGATGAAAATAAAGCCGATTTAGCTTATATCGAGTACTACGAGCGCGCCCTTTATAATCACATTCTGTCGTCTCAACATCCTGACAACGGCGGCCTTGTGTACTTTACGCCGATGAGGCCCGATCACTACCGCGTCTATTCCTCTGCCCAGCAAAGCATGTGGTGTTGTGTCGGCTCTGGGATTGAAAATCACGCTAAGTACGGTGAACTCATCTACGCCAGCGAGGGCGATGATTTCTATGTGAATCTTTTTGTCGATTCCAAGGTGCATTGGCAGGCAAAAGGCATCACTCTGACGCAGAAAACCTCGTTCCCAGATACTAATACTTCAGAAATCAATGTAGACAAGGATGCGCAGTTTACCCTTAATGTGCGATACCCGCAGTGGGTGCAACATAATGACCTGACGCTGAGTATTAATGGTCAAGCGCAAAAGTTTAACGCCGTTGCAGGCCAATACATCAAGCTCAAACGTCAGTGGCATAAGGGCGATAAGATTAGTATCACCTTACCCATGACTGTGACGTTAGAACAAATACCCGATAAAAGCTCTTATTACTCAGTCCTGTATGGGCCGATTGTTCTGGCGGCCAAAACACAGCCGATTGCCAATGAATCCTTAAACTTTATCGGTGATAGTAGCCGCATGGGCCACATTGCCAAAGGCCCTATGTGCGAACCCGACCAAGCGCCGATTTTTATTAGCGATGGCACCGCATTTTTGCAGCAGATCACCCGCTTGCCGTTCAGTGAACTTAAGTTTTCTACCGGCAAGGCGCGGATGAATCAGGCTAAGCCCTTAGAGCTGATCCCCTTCTTTCGCCTCCACGACAGTCGTTACACGGTTTATTTTGGGCAAAGTGCGCCTAATGAGTGGCAACAGCGACAGCAAGCCCTGAGTATGAAATCTCAATTTGAAGCTAAGCTTGCGGCGCAAACTCTCGATTTAGTCTTGCCCGGTGAGCAACAACCTGAAGCCGATCATTTCTTTAAGGCATCCAAGAGTGAAGCTGGACTCAATGGCACCCGCCATTGGCGCCACGCCCACGATTGGTTTAGTTATCAGTTGAATGCAAAAGGAGAAACCGCACCGATATTAAGGCTCACCTACTTCGGCTTAGATACAGGCCGAGAGTTTGAGATCCACATTAACGGCAAGAGACTCACAACAGTGACATTGAGCGGAGAAAAAGGCGCAGACTTTTATAGCCAAGACTACCCTATTCCCGACGAAATGCTGAGCGCCCCCACTCAGCCCTTTACCGTTAAGTTTGTCGCTAAAGCCGGCTCGATTGCAGGTGGTTTATATGAAGTAAGATTACTGCAGTCCACTGAACATCTGTAATAGTGTGAGAGTAATAAAGTCTATGTCACAAATCGTTACAGTGGATCAGACTTGCCTAGTCTGCTTCACGGGCTGAACCCACTCATTTCACGTTAGCTTTTGGCTAACGTGTTTTTGCCCAAAACGGGGTTTCGATAAATAGTGTGCTTGTAAAAATCGAACACTCAGTAAAATCGGCGTTTATAGTTTATTTTAGAGTTGCTTCCAACATAGCCCTAACATCGTTAGTTTCCCGCAAACGTTTTACGCCAAGCACTTGGGCTAACTTGAAAACGTTGATTAAAATGTTGTCTGAATGACGTTGCGGTTTGAAAACCCATCATTTCAGATACCTTTTCGATAGAAAGTGACGTACTTTCAAGAAGTTCAATGCTTCGTTGTAGACGAGCGTTAATAAGCCATTTCCCAAATGACATACCGGTAGCATTGTTGAAATGTCGAGTAAAGGTACGGCGACTCATAAATAATCGCTCTGCTAAATCTGCAATGGAATGTTGTTTGTCGAGGTTTTCACGTAAATAATCCAGTAACCGATTGATCTCAGCATCTTGAGTTGATTTTGGGATAGGTTGTGCAATAAATTGCGCCTGACCTCCTTCTCGGTGTGGTGGTACAACTAAGATACGTGCAACTTTATTCGCTATTTTTGTCCCATAGAAAGACCTCAAAATATACAAGCAACAGTCTAAAGCCGCAGCAGTACCAGCAGATGTGACTATATGGTCACTCTCAACATAAAGTGCATTTGTATTTAGCTTTATATTTGGGAAGCGAACGGTAAAATCGTCCTCTGCCATCCAGTGAGTCGCCGCTTCTTTTTCATCTAATAGTCCTGAGTAAGCTAACGCATAAGCGCCATAGCAAAGCCCTACTACCATTGCCCCTCTCTCATGGGCTCGAACCAGTGCTTTAGATAAATTAGGTGCTGGTGCACTGTTTAGCTCATGCCATCCAGGAATGATAACGATATCAGCCAATTCCAATAACTCTAGCCCACCATCTGGTTGTATCGTTATCCAATTATCCGCATGTTGTTGCTCACCATCAACTGACACAATTTTTAAATCAAAAATAGGTTGGCCATCTGGCATCATCGAAAACACGGCTTGAGGTACCGCAACATTGAACGCACTGAAATGGGGGTAGAGAACTAAAGCTACTATTGGTGTTTGCATATGCAAAGTGCTCACTTGTAAACGTTATATCACTATTTGGCCTAATTGTTTCGAAGTTTGTCATTTGGGTCAATGTTTATACTCATAAGTACCAAGGATAATGGCTACATTAATCAACAGCCAAAGAGATACACTATGAAAAGCAAAGCTATCAGTACACTACTCACCTTAGGGTTTGCATCTATCATTAATAGTACCAATGCATTAGCCGAATCGGTTCCAGTTCTGCATGCAGAATCACAACAGGTACACTTTCAGCATATCCGAAATGCAACATCAAAAATTACATATGGTAATACCACATTTTTGATCGACCCTATGTTGTCAAAGAAAGATACCTATCCAGGCTTTGCAGGTACTTACCGTAGTGAAATACGCATACCGATGGTCGATTTACCCATGACAGCTAAAGCTGTAATTGACAATGTAGATGCCGTTATTGTTACTCACACACATCTTGATCATTGGGATGATGCAGCACAAAGTGTAATTCCTAAAACGCTGCCTTTATTTGTTCAAAATGAAGAAGATGCAAATACTATTCGCGCTCAAGGCTTTAAAGATGTGCGCGTGTTAGGCATTAAAACTCAGTTCAATGGCATTAGTTTAACCAAAACAGGTGGGCAGCATGGCACGGATGAAATGTATGCAATCCCAGAGGTAGCTAAACTGTTAGGAGAAGCTATGGGGGTGGTGTTACAAGCAGATAATTACAGTACTGTATATTTTGTCGGTGATACCATTTGGCGTAATGAAGTAGAAGATACGTTACGTCAATTTAAGCCTGAAGTCGTTGTTCTTAACACGGGTGATGCTCGTTTAGACAGCCTTGAAGGTTCTATTATCATGGGGGAACAGGATACACTTCGGGCTATTAAACATGCACCTCAAGCTAACATTGTTGCTGTACACATGGATACGGTCAATCACGCAGCATTGACTCGTAAAGAGCTCAGGGAGTTTGTGAAAGAAAACGGTATAGAAAAACAAGTATTAATTCCTGAAGATGGTGAATCGTTGAAGTTGTAATATAGCTTCTTGATTAATTAGTTGTGGGTGAAGAATAAACGGGATAAGTGAGTACTCGAAGTAGCGAGTGAATCACTCTACGGTAGTCTGATTCACTCGCTAGCATGAATGTAATATTATGGATTTCAATCTCTAAAACAGTGGCCAAATTTTGTTGGTCACTACATAGGTGAGTGGATACCATGGAAAGCCTGTATGAGTTAAACACAAAAATTCTAATATCTGCATCAGTCTGTGCTCACTCAAGGTTATTTTAACTCCGATTATTACTGCTTATGCCGCTTTATAAGTTATAAAAATTTTGAGGTTCACTTAGCAAACGTTTGCGCATCGCTGAGCTCATTATCAAACTGTGGCATGCCATCTGTTGACCAGGATATCGCGCGATAATAGCTGTGGCGATTGCCGTCGGTGAGTGGCGTTCCTTGTAGTTCAAGGTAATTGCGGGCGTGGTAGAACATTAACTCCGTCTTACCGTCTTCTGCCAGTACAAAGCTGTTGTGCCCAGGGCCAAAACGTTTAAGCACTGGATTACTGCTAAATACGGATGTGGGTGCTTTGTGCCAGCTATTGGGATCGAGGAGATCGGCCGTTTGATCCGCCCACAGCAAGCCCATAGCGTATCGATCATCTGTGGCGCTAGCGGAATAGGTCACAAAGACTTTGCCATTTTTAATGAGCACGGCAGCGCCTTCGTTGACTTTAAAACCTAATCTTTCCCAGTTGAGCAAAGGTTCGGTGATGATGGTTTCCTGTGCTGACGCCTGTGTCGGCGACACCATTTTGGCGATCACCAATCCCGTGTTGTAGCTTTTAGCCTCATCTTGCTGCGCCCAAATAAAATAACGCTGTTCGCCTACTTGAAAGCTGGTGGCATCTAAGGAAAATGCATCGTGCGCTGTCTTAAGGCGTCCGAGTTCCTGCCACTCACCCGCCATCGGATCATCACCATTTAAGCCTAATACAAACATACGGTTATGAAAACGCAGGTCTTTATCACTGGCGGCATAATAGATATACCAATGGCCATCAATCTTATGTAGTTCGGGCGCCCAAATGTCGATGCTCATGGGCCCAGACTCATGCTTACGCCAAATGATCTTAGGCTGTGCTTGGCTCAGAGCCTGAATCGTAGCAGCATGGCGCAGTTCTATTCGATCAAATTCAGGTACAGAGGCGATAAAGTAATAGCTGCCATCGTCGGCTTTAATTACCCAAGGATCGGCGCTGCGGGCAATAAAAGGCGCGTTTTGAACAGTGGATTTGGTATTTTGTGCGGTAATGGCCTGATGAACGACAGCTTTATGCTCAAGTACAGGCACTGCATTCGCAGGGCCTGCCATACAAACCGACAGCGCAATTGACACCGCCAGTGCCGAAAAACGGCTTGATTTAGGGTGAATTTGATTAGCGTTACCATGTTGGGAGCTAGCATGCTTATAGCTAATAGGTTTAGAGCGAGTCATTGAGGTTAACTTATCCATGGCTAGATTTACGTCCATTCAAGAGTTTTTGTAACACGATGAAGAAAAATAGTAATAATCCAATCACTATCTTGGTCCACCAACTGCTGAGCGTGCCATCGAAGGTAATGTAGGTCTGGATCACGCCCATTAAAAACACCCCAAGCACAGTACCTAACACAAAGCCCCTACCGCCGGTAAGTAAAGTGCCGCCAATCACCACAGCGGCAATGGCATCGAGCTCGACTCCAATCGCTCCGAGCGCATAACCGGAAAAGGTATAAAAGGTGAAGACAATTCCCGCCAAGGTTGCGAGAAAACTACTGAGCGCATAAATACTGATAGTGGTTTTCGCGATAGAAATCCCCATTAACTCTGCCGATTGCGCATTACCGCCAAGGGCGTACACATTGGTTCCGAAACGGCTGTAGTGCATCATGACGGCAACAATGATGAAAAACAGAATAAAAATCAGTGAGCTGATATCAAGCGAACCATGACCGGGCAAGGCAATGCTCAAATCAGCAATGGCATCGTAAAACGGATGATCAATCGCGATTGATTCTTCACTGATGGTGGTTGCCATGCCACGTGCTAAAAACATCCCCGCCAAGGTCACAATAAAGGGTTGAAGCTTATAAACGTGGATAATGCTGCCCATCAAGGCACCAAAGAGTGTGCCAAGGGGCAAAACCAGTGCAAATGCGAGCAGTGGATGCCAGTGATATTCGGTAATTAATACACTGGTGAGCACGCCACTTAAGGCAATCACTGAGCCTACGGATAAATCGATGCCTCCAGAGATGATCACTAATGTCATCCCGAGTGCGGTGATCAGTAAAAAAGCGTTATCACGGAATAAGTTAGTCACGACTCTGACACTGGCAAAGCCTTCAAACTGCATTGAACCTATCAAAAACATCACCAGCAGCAAGGAGGCGGTGATCCATAGGGGTATAAAACGTTTAGCGATCATTTTTTGTCTCCAGCCTTGTCACTGTTGAAGGTGCGAAGTTTGAATAATCCCGATAGCTGACGTCTGAATTTCTCAGACTGCAGTAACAGTACACTCAAGACCACTATTGCTTTGATCAACAGGTTAAATTTGGCAGGTAAACCGCTGACGATAATCGTAGTGGCTAAGGTTTGGATGATCAGTGCGCCGATGATCGACAACACGAGTGAGAAACGCCCACCGGTTAATGCTGCGCCACCAATCACTACAGCTAAGATGGCGTCGAGCTCAAGCCATAAGCCCGCATTATTAGCGTCTGATCCTTGAATATCGGCAGTGCTTATCATGCCGGCTAACGCTGCGCATAATCCGGCAATGGCATACACGAACAGCTTGATGGATTTATCATTAATCCCAAGGTAACGACTCGCTTTGGCGTTACAACCTACGGCCTCAATAAAAAGTCCCAAAGCGGTTCTGCGCAGCAATAATTGGGTCAGTAGCAACATGCCAATGACAATCCAAATCGGCATAGGTAAGCCTAAAAACTGCCCAACACCGATTGCCGCAAATGCTTCATGTTGAAAGGTAATGATCTGCCCCTGATTGATTAGCTGAGCGACGCCGCGCCCAGCAACCATGAGCAGCAAAGTCGCCACAATAGGTTGGATCCCTAAAAAACTGACCAAGGCACCATTAATGCAACCCGCCGCGAGGCCAACCATCAAACCCGCCAATACCACTGTCACTAAGCTAATATCCGGCACCAGCAAAAGGTTAGCGCAGACCGCGCCTGCGATTGCCATCACAGCACCAACAGAGAGGTCAATCCCACCTGTGGCAATGACTAAACTCATGCCAATCGCGAGCAACGCTACCGGCGCACTGCGGTTTAAAATATCAATCAAGGAGCCATAAAGACGGTCATCTTGATAGGTTAAATGGAAAAAACTGCTGTCGATAAACAAGTTAACTAGCAGCAGTAAGGCTAACGCTAATAAAGGCCAAAGATAACGACCGAAGGACTTTGACTTACCCGCTTGATAACGGTCTGTTTTTTCTTTGGTCATTGTTTGCTGGCTATTCATAGGTAAAGCCTCCGGCGACATCATTTCTGCTGAGCTTTTCATTTATCCCTCCGCAATGGCTTGCATAACGTGTTGTGAGGTGAGTTCTGATCCCGTTAATTCACGCACCGCATAACGGTCGCGCATCACCACGACTTTGTTGGAGAATGCGACAAGTTCATCTAATTCGGAGGAGGCAACGAGCAGCGACATACCATCGTCACACAGGGATCTAATCAGTTTGATAATTTCGGCATGGGCGCCGATATCGATACCGCGGGTTGGTTCATCGAGCACTAACAAAATCGGTTCGATGGCAAGCCAGCGCGCTAAGATCACTTTCTGCTGATTACCGCCACTGAGCTGCTCTATGGGTTTGTCGGCATCGGGCGTGGCGATCTGCAATTTATCGATAAAGAACTGGGCAATTTCCTCTTGCCTTGCTTTCGATAAACAGCGCCACCATCCTACTCTCGCCTGTAAGGCTAAAATGATGTTCTCGCGAATGGATAAAGGCCCAATGATGCCGTCAATTTTGCGATCTTCAGGACAAAGTGCGATCCCCGCATGAATGGCATCTACAGGTTGTGAAAGGTTTAGTTTTTTACCCGCTAAGTGAATGCTGCCGCTTTCAAGCAAATCCAGTCCAAAAACTGCATTGCAAACTTCACTGCGCCCTGAACCTAACAAGCCAGCAAGACCCACTGCTTGACCTTTAGGTACCGTGAGCGTCATGGCTTGAATGGAGCCTTTAACGGACACGCCCTCAAGGGAAAGAAGTACCGCTGAAGTACCCTTTGCTGGATTATCTTCAATCTTTTTATCAACCAGTTGCTCTAGCAATGAACGCCCGAGCATAGCTTCAATCAATTGGGATTGGGGTAACTCAGCTGTGAGATATTCACCAATAAAACGACCGTTTCGCAGTACAGTGATGCGGTCACTTATCTGATAAACCTGATCGAGAAAATGGGTGATAAACACTATGGCCACACCCTTTTGCTTAAGTTGATTCAAAATGCCAAACAGCACTTGCACTTCGTCCGCATCAAGGCTGGCCGTTGGCTCATCTAATACCAACACTTTGGCTGAGATGGCTACGCCACGGGCAATGGCGATAAGCTGTTGTACGGCTATAGAGTATTGCGACAGGGGCGCGGTGACATCAATATCTAGCTTAAACTGAGTCAACACGCTGCGGGCATCGGCATACATCTTGTTAAAGTGAATTAACCCGAAACGTTTAGGCTCATGGCCCAGAAATAAATTCTGCGCCACGGAAAGATTCGGAACCAGATTCACTTCTTGATAAACCGTGCTGATCCCGATTTTCTGTGCCTCAATCGGCGTACAAAAATGTTGTTTTTCACCCAGAAAAACAATATCCCCGCCATCTTTGGATTGTGCCCCTGTCATCACTTTCACCAGTGTGGACTTACCCGCACCGTTTTCGCCCAAGAGGGCATGAACTTCCCCTGAATATAAACGTAAACTCACCTCTTCTAGCGCTTTCACGCCGGGGTAATGCTTACTGATATTCTGCAGTTCTAAGATAAGGCTCATAGCTTGTCTCCCCAAGAAACGCGTTATCGTCGATTAACGCAGGCGACGTTTTTCATATTCAGCGGCGGCGGTTTCTTGGGTATAAACATCACCCGTAGTGCTAATCAGTTTAGATTGGTCTTTTTTTCCCTTAAGGAATGCATCGATAACATCAAAGGCTGGTCCGCCTAAATAGGGGCTCAATTCTACTGTCGCATTGGCCTCCCCATAGGCCATGGCTTTGAAGTAATCCGGTACGCCATCAACCGAAACAATCAAGATATCTGTCCCCGGTTTTAGTCCAGCTTCTTTAATGGCTTGCACGGCGCCAAGTGCCATTTCGTCGTTATGTGCCCAAACGGCGCACAGTGCTTGGCCGTTTTGTGCTTTAAGGAAACCTTCCATCACTTCTTTACCCTTAGCACGGGTAAATTCACCCGTTTGGCTGCGGACAATCTTGGCATTGGGGTAATTTGCGATAACGGCATTAAAACCGGCGGCACGATCGATGGCGGCAGTGGCACCAACAGTGCCCTGTAGTTCGGCGATATCGCATTTTCCTTGGGTTTTATCCATTAACCATTGGGCGATTTTGCTGCCTTCTTCGGTAAAGTCAGAGGCAATGCGGGTCAGGAATAATGAATCGTCATCGACCTTAATATTACGGTCAACGATAACAACAGGAATGTGGGCACGTTTGGCTTCTTTAAGTACCGGTTTCCAACCCGTTTCGACCACTGGCGCAATAATAATGGCATCGACGCCTTGGGCGATAAAGCTACGTACGGCTTTGATTTGGTTCTCTTGTTTTTGCTGTGCATCGGCAAATTTTAAGTCAATGCCCCTTTGCTTGGCTTCTGCTTTTACTGCCTCGCTGAAGCTAGTTCGCCAACCGCTTTCTGACCCTACCTGTGAAAACCCGACAGTTGTCGCGAATGCGCAACTGGCACTAACTACCCATAAACTGAACGCTGAAACTAGTTTAAAATTTTTCATTATTATTCCCTTTCAAAATTTTAGTGACAAAAATCCCCAGACCTTCTTAATTCAGAAGATCAAACTTAAAACGTTTCGTTATTTACTGGTTATAAAATTTATAAAGCTCAGATGTTTTTAAATGTGTGTACCGTAATTTGTTTGTACAAGGTATTGGCTTCTAGGATCACAGTCGGAAAATGATCAATATTAACGGCGTTTGGATAGCCATGGGTTTCTAAACATAAACCGCGATATTGAATTAATGGCTGACCGTGATTATCGAAATGCGAGCCATCTAAAAAATTTCCGCTATAAAATTGTAATCCTAGTTCTGTCGTACTTATTTCCATTTCACGTCCTGAAATAGGATCGACCAAATTAGCAATGACGTTTAAATTTGATGTGCTACTGTATTTTTTATCCATGACAAAATAATGATCATAGCCATTATCTAAGGTATGAATATCACGTAAAATCATTTTAGGTTGTCTAAAATCAAAGGCGGTATTCTCTACTTGGATTAATTCACCCGTAGGAATTTGCTCTGCATCTAAGGCTAAAATATGTTTTGATTGGAGTTGCAAAGAATGGCCTAGTATTCCGTTTTGTTTATCGGAGGCTAGATTCCAATAAGTATGATTAGTTAAGCAAACTGGCGTTGTTTGATCCGATTTTGCTTCATAGATAATAGTTAACTCATTGTTTTCATTTAATCTGTATTCAACTTTTATCACTAGCTCACCTGGGTAGCCTTGGTCACCATCAGGACTGATTATGGTGAAGCTTGCCGCGACAGCATCTTGGTAGCGCAGAGTTTCACATTGCCAGAGACAATGGCTTAATCCTTGGGCGCCGCCATGAAGTTGATTATTACCTTCGTTTGGCGTTAATTGAACGTGTTTGCCATTGAGTGAGAATTGAGCACCGCCTATTCGATTCGCAACGCGGCCTGCAGTAATACCAAAATAATAAGGGTTTTTTGCCCAATCTTGAATGTTTTGGTAACTCAAACTTAAATCAATCGGTTGTGCTTCTTTGTCATGAAGTTTAACCGACCAAATGCTCGCGCCATAATTAGATAATAATACCTCCAAACCATGGCTATTGGTTAAGGTGATTAAATGCAACTCTCCAGGAAATGCGGCATGAGTTAATTTTTGCGTTGATATTGAGAGTTGCATAACGGTAGTGTCACCTTTTAGTATTTAAATTTTTATCAGCAGCACTCCTCGCCTATCCACGCGTAATAAATAACGACTTAATGAACCACAAACGGTATTGTTAATGACTAAATCCAACCACCATCAACGATAAAGTTTTGTGCAGTGCAGAGTTTGCTATCATCTGAAGCCAAAAATAATGCCATGGCTGCGATATCTTCTGGCATCACATAGTCTTTGATACATTGATTATCTTCGATATGTTTTGCCGTATCTTTATCTACCCAGTGGGTTAATTGACGTTTAGTCATCACCCAGCCTGGCGTTAGGGTATTAATTCGAATTTTATCTTTACCTAAATCTGCGGCGAGTCCTCGGGTCAATCCCATAGCGCCGGCTTTAGAAGCGGTATAACCCGCCATGCCAGACTGACGATTGTGCCAACTCATCGAGCCTAAGTTGATCACTGAACCACCACCGAGGCGCTGCATTTGCTGCCTAACAGCTTGAACCGCAAAAAAGTAATGCCGTAAATTGGTGTTTATACAGTGATCCCAATACTCGGGCGTCACTTCATCTATGCTATGACGTTGATCGCAGGCGGCGTTATTGATTAAGACTGAGATCGCCCCTAATTCTTGTTCTACTGTTGCTAACACAGTTTTTAGTGCGTCGATATCAATCAGATCGCAGGGATAAAACTTTAAGACTGCATCAGCTTGGTTGGCCAATAAGCTGTTAACCAGTTGATTTGACTCATCCACAAGAATGTCTACAAATGCAACCTTTGCACCCTGCTCTAAAAAAGATCTCACTAAGCAGGCGCCAATACCCGTACCGCCACCACTGATAAAAATGGTCTTTCCTTTTAAGCTCGGGTACTGATTACTCAACTTCATAACTCAACCTTTTTTTAAAATAATTATTTGGTTTCATTATAAAAGAAAAAGGCGCCATGTTTAATGGGAATGTGCCGGAATATCAGCACCTCGACATCCCACTAGAAAATCAAAGTCACAACCTTCGTCCGCTTGCAGCACTCTTTCTTTAAAAAGAGACAAATATCCAGTGCCGATGGGAGCGGGTTTCACCGAGGCTAACTTAGCCAATCGATTTGCTAATTCGTCAGCGCTGATCTCAAGTTGCAGAATACCCGCAAAGGTATCAAGCGTGATCATATCGCCATTTTGCACCGCCGCTAAGGGACCTAAATCCTGCGCTTCGGGTGCAACATGCAAGACTACAGTGCCAAATGCGGTGCCACTCATGCGCGCATCGGAAATCCTGACCATATCTTTAATGCCTTTTTTCAATAGCTTAGGTGGCAATCCCATATTACCTACCTCCGCCATGCCCGGATATCCCTTGGGGCCGCAATTCTTGAGCACCATAATACTGGTTTCATCAATATCCAATTCTGGAGAGTTTATACGAGCGTTATAGTCATCAAAACTCTCAAAAACCACAGCTTTACCACTGTGTTTCATTAAATGAGGACTGGCCGCCGAAGGCTTGATTACTGCGCCACGGGGAGCAAGATTTCCCCTTAATATCCGAATTCCGCCATTTACCACTAAGGGCGCATCGATGTTCATGATGACCTCTTCGTTGTAGCAAGGCGCATCCATTACATTTGCCCACAGGGTTTGGCCGTTCACTGTTAAGGTGTCTTTACTCAATAAATCATGATTAAACAGCTGCTTTAACACCGCTGGCAAACCTCCTGCATAGTAAAAGTCTTCCATCAAGTACTGACCTGAAGGTTTTAGATTCACTATGGTGGGCACATCGTAGCCGTGTGACCAATCGTCCAATGACAATTCAACACCGATACGACCTGCTATCGCTTTTAAATGGATCACTGCGTTGGTCGAGCCGCCAATCGCCGCATTGGTTTTTATCGCATTGATAAATGCCTCGCGGGTCAATACTTTCGACAGCGTTAAATCCTCATGCACCATGTCGACAATACGCATGCCAGACATGTGGGCCAACACATTACGCCGTGAATCTACAGCAGGAATGGCGGCATTTTGGGGTAAACTTGTACCTAAACTTTCCGCCATGCAAGCCATAGTTGATGCTGTGCCCATGGTATTACAGGTACCCGTTGAGCGAGACATATCGGCTTCGGCGTTCATAAACTCAGCCAGACTGATATTGCCTGCTTTATATTCTTGGTGCAGTTCCCAGACTAAAGTGCCTGAGCCCACATCTTTACCTTTATGCTTGCCATTGAGCATAGGTCCGCCAGTGACGACTATTGTCGGCAAGTTACAACTGGCGGCGCCCATCAATAATGCGGGTGTGGTTTTATCGCAGCCAACCAACAAGACAACACCATCGATCGGATTACCGCGAATCGCTTCTTCAGTATCCATCGCCGCTAAATTACGTGTCAGCATAGCGCTTGGGCGTAAATTGGATTCGCCATTGGAAAATACGGGGAATTCAACCGGTATTCCCCCTGCCTCACGTATACCATTTTTGACCCTTTGTGCTAAATCGCGCAGATGGCCGTTACAGGGTGTGAGTTCTGACCAAGTGTTACAAATGCCGATCACAGGCTTATTTTGAAAATGATGCTCGGGTATGCCTTGGTTTTTCATCCAGCTGCGATACATAAAGCCATTCTTGTCATCACTCCCAAACCAACTCGCCGAACGAAGTGCTTTTATTTTTTTATTATTCATTTTCACACCTTCGTTATAACAATCTGTGCCTTAGTGAATGCACTCGGTTACCGCATTGACACTCACCTCGCCACTGTATGCCGCTCTGCCCTCGCCCAAAGTGGCAAAAAGGCAGTCGTTAATCATTTGTGCTTTAAAGATTGCTAGTGGGTAAAAGTATTGGTATTACTATAATACTAAAATGTCAAAAAACAATAGAGGAATTATGAAAAAGGCACTTTTGAGTATTTGTTTAGTATTCAATTCGGCGGCATTTGCCGCTAATCCTGTGTTCCCCGAGGTGTTTACTGCCGATCCTGCCGCTATGGTCCATCGGGATACTGTGTACCTTTATACTGGGCATGATGTGGCCAAAGACAACAAAACCTTCTTTGAGATGCACGATTGGCTGGTCTTTAGTTCAAAGGACATGCTGAATTGGACTGAACACGGCAGTAAGTTAGCGGTTAAGGATTTTAGGTGGGCAAAAGGCGATGCTTGGGCAAGCCATATAATTGAAAAAGAAGGTAAGTTCTATTGGTATGTTACAGCAAGACACGCCAAGATTAATGGCTTTGCGATTGGTGTGGCCGTTGCAGACAGCCCATTAGGTCCTTTTAAGGATGCGCGTGGTACGGCACTGATCACCAATGATATGACAACCGATACAGACATCGACTGGGATGATATCGACCCTGCGGTATTTATTGATGATGATCAGCAGGCCTATATTTTTTGGGGTAACTCAAAGCCACGTTATGCCAAACTAAAGCCTAATATGATCGAACTCGATGGCCCGATTCACGCTATTGATGTGCCTAATTTCACCGAAGCGCTATGGGTGCATAAAAAGGATAAAACCTATTACCTTTCTTATGCCTCAGGTTTCCCCGAAAAAATCGCCTACGCGACCAGCGATAATGTAAAAGGCCCGTGGAAGTACCAAGGCATACTGAATGAAGTGGCGGGTAACTCACCAACAAATCATCAAGCGATTATTGAATTTAAAGGCAAATCTTATTTTATCTACCATACCGGCGCCTCGCAAAATGGTGGCGGCGAGTTTAGACGAACCGTTGCCATCGACCCGCTTTATTACAATGAAGATGGCACGATTAAGCGTATCCAGATGACGACGGAAGGCATTACTTCGGCGCAGTAATACTCTGATGATGGCTAATATGGTGCGAGGACAGTTGTAGAAACTAAAAAGGTGAGCCGAATATCGGCTCACCTTTTTGTTGTTCACCAAGCATGTGCGTGATGCTATTTGTGCTCGATATTCTTCTTTAGCGTATCTTGGGAGGTCGAGAGCAGTTTATTCATTTCTGCTTTAGCACGTTCACTGTCCCCTGCTTCAATCGCAGTATAAATGGCCTTGTGGCCTGGCAGTGATTCGAGGAAATCATCTTGGATGGTACTACTTAATCTAAAAATTTCGAGTAAAGCTGACTGAATTGATACGCCTAAAGAGACCATAAACTCATTGTTGGTTGCATCTAAAATCGCCATGTGGAAATCAATATCCGAGGTATAGACCTCATCTGTGCCCACTTGCGCCGCTTCCATCTTGGCATAGGCTGCCGCTATGATTTCAAGTTGCGCTGGGGTACGTTTTTTCGCGGCAAGTTCGGCAGCAGCGGGCTCAAACACCTCACGGATTTCATACAGCGACGTGTAAAATTCAGGCGAGGGTTTAGATTGAGAAAACCAATTTAAAATCACGGGATCGAACATATTCCAATGGCGGCGCTCACGAATACGGGTGCCCAGTTTGGGACGCGATTCAATTAAGCCCTTTGCGGTCAGCACTTTAAAGGCTTCTCTGAGCGAAGTGCGAGACACCTCAAGTTCTTCACAAATGGTGTTCTCATTGGGAATATATTCACCAGGAGCATAAAATCCGCCAACAATACGCGAGCCAAGTTCGCTGGCCACCCAGTTGTGGATATTCTGCGGTCGGTTGTTTGCCTGATTTGCCATTGCGCCCTCTTATGTCCCGATATAGCCGAACAGAATCTAAAATAACTCGCTAAAAAAGCCGAAATTGATCAAATGTTATGATACTACCTTTCCTTAAAAACGTAACAGGTAATTTTCATAAAGCCAAGAATTTATGAGGGTTTCGCGCTAATTCATCCTTTCGCCGTCACCCCACTCTCACGCTTTTCTTTACACTGTAAGGCTGCTAGGGACAGGGTTAATTTACCTGTTACGGCTCATTTTATGCCTATATTCGACAGGTTTCAGCGAGATGACTCCGTTAGGAAATAATCGTTTTTAATATCAAAATCGATCAAGACATCGACCACAAACATGCCCGCTGATTGTGCTGCTTGAATACCTGCTTTCGCATCTTCAAACACGATACAACGCTCAGGGGCAATCCCCATCAACTCGGCGCAGCGCAAAAATGTATCTGGTGCAGGTTTGGGCGCGACGACTTGGTCGGCACCAACCACATAATCGACTAGCTCGAGTAAGCCGCACAGGGTTAAAATCTCAACCGCTTCCTCAGTATATGCGCCTGTACCTACTGCCATAGGGCGCTTGCCCTTATTTTGCTTGGCAAATTCGGCTAAACGGGTTGGCTTAACATAGAGGTGCATGGTTTCACGAACCAAGGCTTCTTTATAGTCATTCATTGCTTCACATGTTGCGGTCGGTGTTACACCAAAATGGGCAATTAAGATTTCAAGGGTGCCAATTGTCGGCACGCCTGCTAAGGATCGCATTAATGCGCCATCAATAGGGATCCCAAAGTGGGTTAATGTTTTTCGCCACGCCTGTTCATGCAGCTGGCCACTATCGACCAAGGTGCCGTCCATATCGAAAATAATGCCATCAAAATCTGCGTACATACTGCTTTCCCAACCTTTAAGACTGAAATAAATTGACCAGCTCAACTCGTCTGACGCTCACACATTAACGTGCATAAATTGAAAAGCCGCCCTGAGGCGGCTTTGCACTATTAGCTTGAGATTATAGTCCTCTTGCTAGACCGTAATATACGGAATTCTGGCGAAGCTCATTTTTAAACTGACGAATACGAGTATCAGCATCGATGATCACCAGTTCAGCCCCCGCCATTTCTGCAAAGTCGACTATGTTGTCAGTGCTGATGGCTTGGCTATAGGCTGAGTGATGCGCGCCGCCCGCGTGTATCCAAGCTGCTGCAGCAATAGACAGATTTGGACGCGGCTCCCACAGTGCCGAGGCAACGGGCAGATTTGGCAATTCCTGTGGCGGTGTCACTGTATCTAATTCATTGAGAATAATACGGAAGCGGTTACCAAGATCGATAGTCGATACGTTGATGGCAGGTCCTGCTTTACCAGTAAACAGCAGCCGCGGTATATCGCAGCGCACACCAATCGTATGACGGTGTACTTCTAAACGTGGTTTAGCAGCGGCAATAGACGGACACACTTCAAGCATGTGCGCGCCGAGCACTTGGTCTGTCACGCCAAAGTTATAGGTGTAATCTTCCATAAAAGAAGTGCCACCGGTGCGGCCTTGGCCCATGACTTTCATGATGCGTACCATAGCGGCGGTTTTCCAATCGCCTTCGCCGCCATAACCGATTCCGTTTGCCATCAAACGTTGTGTCGCTAGCCCTGGTAAACCTGTCATGCCAGTTAAGTTTTCAAAGCAGTTAGTAAAGGCACCAAACTCGCCATCTTTTAAGAATTGGGTTAAGCCCAGTTCGATTTGCGCTTCTTTTCTTAAGCGGTCAAGTTGGTATTCATCGTTAAACAATTCATTACTAATGACATATTCACTCGCGTAGCGGTCGATTTGAGCCGTGATATCATTTTCGCTAATGGCATTAATTGCATCATTTAGCTCACCTAAACTGTAGGCATGCACTTCGTAACCGAATTGAATCTGCGCCGCTACTTTATCGCCTTCGGTCACTGCGACTTGGCGCATATTGTCGCCAAAGCGTGCAATACGAAGATTTTGGCTTTCGTTCCAACCAGCCGCAGCACGGCACCAATCGTCCACTTGGGCTTGTACATCGTTTGTTTGCCAATGGCCTACTACCACTTTGCGCTCTTTGCGCATGCGGGTGCCGATATAACCAAACTCGCGGCAACCGTGGGCACTTTGATGGGTGTTCATGTAGTGCATGTTAATGTCGGCCCAAGGCAGCTCGGCATTAAACTGAGTATGCAAATGCATAAAAGGTTTGCTGAGTTCATTCAAACCCGCGATCCACATTTTAGCAGGCGAGAAAGTGTGCATCCACAGGATAACGCCTACACAGTTTTCATCACTGTTGGCCGCTTGGCAAACAGCATAGATTTCGCGGGGTGATTTAACCGTAGGTTTATAGACGACTTCCATTGAAATTGCGTCTGACTGATTAAAACCGTGGACAATTTGCTCACTATTTTTTGCCACTTGCTCCAACACTTTAGGCCCGTATAAATCCTGCGAACCGGTCACAAACCACACTTGCTTTTGTTTGAATGCTTTCATATTGCTCTCTACCCTATAAATTTGATGATGCTGGTAACGTGAAGCTGATTGATTTTGGGCACTATTTACTCTGAACATTGTTTTGGCCGTAATAGGCGTCTTTACCGTGCTTACGTAAGTAATGTTTATCAATAAGCTCTTGTTTTAATGGCGTGATACTTGGCGACAAGGTTTTGGTCAGATAAGCCATTCGCGCGATTTCTTCGAGTAGTAC
Source organism: Shewanella sp. MF08487 (assembly GCF_050848685.1). Classification (NCBI taxonomy): domain Bacteria; kingdom Pseudomonadati; phylum Pseudomonadota; class Gammaproteobacteria; order Alteromonadales; family Shewanellaceae; genus Shewanella; species Shewanella sp. MF08487. The sequence continues at coordinate 127,887 of NZ_JBOZPB010000009.1, read as the reverse complement.
AGCGTGATAAACCGACTTTGCCGCGCTGTCTCCCCAAGTGAATGGCGCATGCCCCGCTACGATTACCATAGGTGACTCGCTTGGATTTCTGTCGGCGAAGCAATCGAGAATTTGTACGCCTGTTTCTTCTTCGTAATTGCGGCTGATTTGGTCATCACGCATCACAGCTGTGCATGGGATCTCGCCGTAAACATAATCGGCTTGTGTGGTACCCAAACAAGGAATGGCGATTTGCGCCTGCGCCCATGCAGTTGCATAAGTCGAATGTGTGTGGGTGATGCCGCCAATACTCTGCCATTGACGGTATAAATAAGTGTGCGTTTTGGTGTCGGATGATGGACGTAAACGCCCTTGGACAATTTGGTTTTCAAGATCGACAATAACGATATCTTCGGCCTTGAGATCCTCATAGGGCACACCGCTCGGCTTAATGCCAATTACACCGAGCCTGCGATCAACTTGCGACACATTACCAAAGGTGTAAGTCACTAAATTGCGCTTCTCAAGCTCCATATTGGCTTCATAAACTTCGCGTTTCAGTTCAAGATATGACATGTTATTTCGCTCCATCAACATAATGCCCTAGGGCTAAATACGCTTGATAAAGCGCTTGGTATTTTTCAGCATTGGCAGGATTGGGTGCATAAGTTTTGGCAACATTCGAGGCCATCACGGCTTGCGCACTTAACACATCGGGATACACGCCTGCAGCGGTTGCAGCATAAATTGCAGCGCCCAAGGCACAGCTCTGCTCGCTTTCCAGTACGTCGATGTTGCAATTCCACACGTCAGCGCAGGTTTGCATAATGAAATCTGACTTTTTAGAGATACCGCCAATCGTGACGACTTGATCGATTCGCACGCCCTCTTCCTTAAAGCGTTCGATGATGGCTCTGGCGCCGTAGGCACTGGCTTCGACTAATGCTTTAAACACTTGCGGTGCATGGCTGCCCATGGTTAAGCCGCTTATCGCCATAGACACAGATTGGTCTGCATCGGGGGTACGGCGACCGTTAATCCAGTCGAGCGCGACTATGCCAGTGTCACCCACGGGAATAGTTGCTGCAGCATTACCCAGCTCAGTTAAAGTCTCATCCTCGAGCTGTGCAATCAGTTTGGCTTTCACTTCCTCGTCAAATAACGCAGAAGTATTGATATGTTTGATCGGCCAAGTGGTGAGGTCTTTAAACCAAGCGTAAAGATCGCCAAAGGCTGACTGCCCTGCTTCAAGACCAATTAAACCTGGCATGACTGAGCCATCGACTTGACCACAAATGCCTTTAATACAGCGCTCGCCAATGTCTTCATAACTGGCAACTGTGATATCGCAAGTCGACGTGCCCATCACTTTGGTAAGTACGCCCTCCTTCACATTGGCACCCACCGCACCCGCGTGACAATCGAACGCGCCGAACGACACGATAACGTCGGTTGATAGTCCAAGATTGGCTGCCCACTCGGGGGTTAAGGTGCCGCAGACTTTATCTGAGGTGCAGGTTTCAACGGGTAAGCGATCACGAATTCCGTCCAGTAATGGATCGATAGCAACAAAGAATTCATTGGGCGGATAACCGTTCCACGACTCGTGCCACATGACTTTATGGCCTGATGCGCAGCGACCCGCCTTGTATACCTTAGGGTGAGTGGTGCCTGTCATTAATGCTGTGATCCAATCACAGTGCTCGACCCAGCTGTAAGCTGCTTGTCTCACTTCAGTGTCATGGCGCAGTACGTATAAGGCTTTGGCCCAGAACCACTCAGATGAGTAGATCCCACCTTCATATTTAAGGTAATTCTCTTTGGCGACTTTAGACGCAGCGGTAATTTGCTGGGCTTCAAGAATCGCGCTATGGTCTTTCCACAGTAAAAACATCGCATTAGGATTAGACGTAAATTCTTCTTTTAGCGCTAATGCCACGCCAGCTTCATCAACAGCAATCGGTGTTGAGCCTGTCGTGTCAAAGCTTAGGCCACAAACGTTTGCCGCTGCGCCTGCGGGTGCTTTAGCCCAAAGTCCTTGTACAACCTCAATTAAACTTTCAATGTAATCTAAAGGATGTTGCCTGAATTGATTTTTAGCTGGGACGCAATACAGTCCCTTTTTCCAGCGTGGGTAGTACACCACATTGGTAGCAACTTCAGCGCCGCTTTGTGTATCAACCAATAACGCGCGAACAGAATCAGAGCCGTAATCCAGCCCTAACGCGTAAGACCCTAAAACATTAGACATTAGCATCCCCGTACATTGAACTCTGCAATCAGCCATGTGATCACAAATATTGTGAATATCATTTAGTACTACAATACTACTATAGCTTAATGGTATTACAATATTATTTTTATCAAAGAATGATAATTTTTTTAACATCAGAAACTAATTCAACAAATGATGGTTGTGTCTAGAGTGATTTGTATCGATACACTTTTAAGATGAGAAGGAGGATGTATGTGATGAAAATAGTATAAATATATTAACTATATCAATATTTTAGGCATTGAACTTGGCTAGGCTACGTTCGGTAAGGTGAGCCAACATCAACAGGTTAATCAAATTTGCAAGAGTGATAATCTTAGAGAATAGATGATATTGTGAATTGGTGAAAAATGTAACAAATACGGATCATATACCGATATATAGAACTTCAGCCAACATGGCTGCATCGTTACTGATTTGTTGTGCGTGCTCAGAATGAAATAGGTCAGCAAATAAGCTGTTAGCGTATGTGCGTTGAAAATCAATTAATGACAAAGACTAAACGTTAGCTATCCATCTACTGCATTTATATACGTTTGGTTTGTTAGTTAATGCACAACCGTGATACTGCTCTGCATACTCGGCCACAATTTAAACATTATTATCTAAACCATCATGAACAATAGCATTATCAATACAATCTAAGCGCACCTTGTTATTTTAAGAGTTCTGCCTGCCCTTCCTGATTAGGTTCAATATCTAAAAAGTGCCTCATTCTGGCACTGCATATAACAACACCTTTAAACACGCTGCTTGAGTATTTATTTTTCATCATCTCACACCCTCAACAATATAGTTAACTTACTATATTATAATGCTTATTTTTTAAAATATATGGATTTAGTGATTTTTGCCGAAGTTAACACAAAACTAAATATTGCTATTTATGTTAATTAAATGCATAAAAAGACGCTTTTAGGTGTTTAATGTATTGGTGTCACGGTACAAATGAGACGGCTTCTTTCGTAAGCCGACTGTCAGGCAAACCAAACATGTAGCACTTAGGTCGATATAGGGCATGGCCATTATCTGGCATAAAGCCGATGTAATTTACTAGTAGGAGTTATCGATGAGTCATTCCCTTTCTAAAGAGAGTTTTATCGCCCAAGTGGCCCAGCGCAACCCTAACCAACCAGAGTTCATTCAAGCCGTAAATGAGGTTATTACTTCTATCTGGCCATTTTTGGCACAAAATCCTGGTTACCTGCAGCATGGGCTGCTAGAACGTTTGGTTGAGCCTGAGCGACTTGTCCAGTTTAGAGTGAGTTGGGTCAATGACCTAGGTCAGGTACAAGTAAATCGCGGTTATCGCATCCAACACAGTTCGGCCATCGGCCCCATCAAAGGTGGTATGCGCTTTCACCCTTCGGTAGATCTCTCTGTGCTCAAATTTCTTGCTTTCGAGCAAACCTTGAAGAATGCCCTAACGACCCTGCCCATGGGCGGAGGCAAAGGTGGCAGCGATTTCAATCCCAAAGGTAAAAGTGAGGGTGAAGTGATGCGCTTCTGCCAAGCACTGATGTTGGAACTCTATCGTCATTTAGGCGCCAACACTGATGTACCCGCTGGCGATATCGGCGTTGGTGGGCGCGAAGTGGGCTACATGGCCGGTATGATGAAAAAGCTTACCAACAGCGCCGAATGTGTATTCACTGGTAAGGGACTTTCCTTTGGCGGCAGCTTGGTACGCCCGGAGGCCACGGGTTATGGCCTACTTTATTTTGTCGAGGCCATGTTAGCTAATCAGGCTCAGTCACTGGCTGGCATGACGGTCTCAGTATCGGGATCCGGTAACGTGGCACAATACGCTATTGAAAAGGCGATGGAATTGGGGGCTTGTGTCATCACCGCCTCAGACTCGGATGGCACTGTCTACGATCCGTCAGGTTTTACCCCTGAGAAACTCGCCAGACTCATGGAGTTAAAAAATGAGCAGCGTAAGCGTGTAGCTGATTACGCCTTCGAGATGGGATTTGAATACTTTAGTGATCGCACGCCTTGGCATCTGCCTACTCAAGTCGCGCTGCCTTGTGCCACCCAAAACGAATTATTGGAAGAAGATGCCGTCGCGCTCATTGCCAATGGCGTACTAATGGTAGCCGAAGGGGCAAATATGCCGAGCAGCGCCGAAGCAATAAAAGCCTTCCACGCAGCCAAGGTGTTATTTGCGCCAGGTAAAGCCGCCAATGCTGGTGGAGTAGCAACTTCTGGGTTAGAAATGAGTCAGAATGCTCAGCGTCTCTCTTGGAGTCGAGAAAAAGTTGATACTCGTCTAAAGAAGATAATGCAAAGTATTCACGCAACCTGTGTGAATTACGGCATGGACGAAGAAGGCCATGTGAACTACGAGGATGGCGCTAATATTGCTGGTTTTGTCAAAGTCGCTGATGCCATGTTGGCACAGGGTGTTTACTAATCCGCCAGCTTGATGAGTAAGCATGCTAGTTTGAATAACTGCTAGTAAAACTAAGGTGCTGCCTGTGGCCTTAACTCGCTGCTTATTATGAGCAAGGATATTTTGATGTCAGCAGATAAATAAAGAGCATGCGACGTCTCCGTATGATTAGTTATCTGCAATTTGTAGCGCGAAATAAGTACATATGTCTCAGTCATCCGTTTTGGGTCTGAGAAAATGATTTTTCAAATGCCAGAAGCAAAAAAGCCATTGATAATCAATGGCTTTTTTGCTTTCGAATATGGCGAAGGAGTAGGCGTTTGAATCCAAACTCTTGAATTAAATAATCTTTTATTTTCAATTTGTTGCGTCTAATTCCCCATGAGAAATCTTGCAATCGCTTACTGCGATTGACTTTACTGTTGAATGTGTAAAAAATCAATATTACGCAATGAATCACAGCAACGATTAATTGTAAAAGTGTGGTTCTCATTTCAAATGACTTTTTCTCACTTCGCGACTCTGATTTTTTTATGGTATGTTCACAATCATTAGCGTTTGCTCGAGGTGTTAGTTTTACATGTCTTGATGCTTAGTTATGACTCCCCTAACCTAATTAGATAATATTAGTTTCATCACTGAATTTTACTCAGTTAACGAATTATTTTAACAGACGCTTGAGCTGCGCACTGGAAACGTGGAAATTAACTATAAATAGAATATCAAACACTCTTCGAAGTAATTTTTTATACCTATCTCACCTTTATTTTGGATTAAAGATATAAAGTAGCTTGCTGATAAAACACTATACTTCTCCCCGAATGTTTGTGGAGAGATTTTTAAGTTAGAAACGCACCTCATTATTACCAAGCATAAATATTGGGTAATAATATCTATTCTCAATAAGCCTGTATTTTACTATATGGTTAAAAATTAAATGCACAATATCACTAGATATTGTTGTTATATAAATCACAGTTATAAATTAATTTAATAAATAGCGTTTAAAATAAATTAACATTGATCTGGGTCAATGTTTTATTCCTTATATTTAAACCATAGATCTCGATCACAATTGTTATTATTCAAAATTTTATTATTGGAATAATAAACTGCTTACCAATAAACTACTACTTATTAGGTACTCATTATTAATAAGGCAGGTAATACTATGAACGTATGTAAGCAGATCATGTTTATGCTTTCACTCATAGTTTACGGATGTGCATTTAATGCAATTGCAGCTCCGTGGGACAATCTCAGCTCAGAACAACTTGAATTGCAACTAAATGAGAAATTTTCCGAAGGAAAATATTCTCCTAAAGGTGCGGATAGTTGTTTAGTCTGTCACCGCAAGAATGAAAAAGTGATGGGCCTATTTGACGGTGTACATGGTCAAACTAATCACAATAAATCGCCTATGGCGGGCTTACAGTGCGAAGCATGTCACGGCCCACAAGGTAATCATAATCGTGGTGGTAAAGAACCGATGATTGCCTTTGGGAAAGACAGTAAATTATCCGCTCCCACCCAAAATACCGTTTGCCAAGGGTGCCATAATGACCCAAAACAGATGGCGTGGCATACCAGTACCCATAACTTAGAAGAAATCGCTTGTAGCGATTGTCACACAATTCATGCAGCTAAAGATCCCGCACTGGATAAGCTGAGTGTAAATGATACTTGTACCTCATGTCATACCCAAGAAAAAGCTGACATGAATAAGCGGTCATCACATCCAATGAAATGGAATCAGATGACTTGCATCGATTGCCACTCTCCTCATGGTTCAATGAGTGAAAGTGCACTGATCCAACCCACAGTTAATGATACTTGCTACAGCTGTCATGCTGAAAAACGTGGCCCCTTCTTGTGGGAACATGCTCCTGTAACAGAAAACTGCGTCTCGTGTCATAACCCCCATGGCAGTGTAAATGAAAATATGCTTGAAAGCCGTGCACCACAGTTATGTCAACAATGTCATGCCGATGACGGTCACGCCAGTCGTGTTGTTCCAGAACCGGGTATGGATGCATTTGGCGGTGGTAATAGTTGCTTAAATTGTCACAGCAAAATTCATGGTTCGAATCATCCAGCGGGCAGTTTGTTGCAACGTTAATGGAGAGCAAGTTTATGTTATTTAAATTGAATTTAATCACCTTATCCATGATAGCTATGTCATCACCTATTATGGCGGCTAACTTCGCAGTGGGTAATGCCAATATGGAGTCTGTGAATACAAAAAATTACGAATGTAATCGCTGTACGACTTCTGCTGGATACCAAGGTGAAGTTGCGTTTGCTGTGGGTTATAACGACGTTGATGATATTCATGCTGGTAACGCTTTTGGCACAGCAAGCAATGGTGCTATTGCAACAGTGAGCGGCGATATTAAATATCAAGGTGAGTCAGGTTATCGCGCGAATATTCAAGCCTACCAGTTGGGTATGGACAATGGTTTTGTTCACTTATCAGGTGGTCAAGCGGGTTTGTATAAAATTAATGTAGATATTGATTCTATTAATACCTATAAGGCTGGCGATGTTCAAAGTTCACTTTGGCATAATAATGGCCTGTTGACGCCTTATAACAGTATTAATGAATTTGACTTAAATAAACAACGTGAAAAAGTTGGTTTAGGATTTAAATATGGTCAAGATTCTTATGGCATGTTTGTTAAATATAATCAAGAAGATAAAACAGGATATCAGTCCAGTAGCCTCGTATCTCCTAACCCTATAAATTTTGGCTTACCAATAGACTCAACGACTCAACAATTAGATGCCGGGCTGCACTTATTAGGTGATAACTGGTTAACTGAGTTGAGCTATTTTGGCAGCTATTATGAAAACAATATCGATAATTTAAGCCTTCCATATGTTAATGATGTGTATTCGGCTGCACCAGATAATCAAGCTCATCAAGTATCGTTATCTGGCCAATACCAACTCGACCGTACAGTAATGAATGGACGTATTGTCAGTGGTCGTATGATTCAAGATGAAAATCTAATCCAAATGAGCGGTAATCCACTGCAAAACTGGGATGGTCAAGTCGATACGTTAGACGGCCGCTTTGCGTTGACTTCAATGCTCACTAACCGTTTACGTTTAGGTGGCAGCATTGATTACAGTAAACGTGATAACCAAAGCTCTAGCGCCGAGTTTGCTCAATACAACTTTAATAGCTTAACCGGAGCCTTTAGACAAAACACCCCTCGCGATTTAGAGCGTAATACTTATAAAGTCAACGCAAGCTACCGTATTGCCAGTGGTTATCGCTTACAAACTGGCTACGATCGCAAAGAAGTCGAGCGTACTTTTAGCGACCGAGAACAAACGAATGACGATAATTTATGGATGAAGTTCAATGTTCGTGCTGTCGACAACTTCAACGTCAACTTCAAAGTAGAACATGCCAACCGCAGTGGATCTCTATACGAAGCGAGTACGCTCACCTCATCAGAAAATAACAGCTTATTACGTAAGTATTACCTCGCTGATCGTGACCGTAATGCATTTGAACTCAAAGTCATCCACACCCCCACTGACTGGATGAGCCTTGACGTTACAACGCGTTATGCCAAAGACGAATATGACAACACCAAGATAGGATTAACCGAATCAGAAGATTATGGCTATGACGCTAATTTAAATATCCAATTTAATCAGTATGTCGATGGTTATGTGTATGGGAGCCAACAGTGGATTAACTCTCATCAAGTAGGTAGTCAAAGCTTTAGTTCTCCCGATTGGCAGGACGATATTGAAGATGAATTTATCAATCTAGGTGCAGGCTTAAGCTACAGCGGGTTAATGCAAGACAGTTTGACACTGGGGATAGATTACTTATTCAGTAATTCTATTAGTGACACCCTACTTTATAACAATGTGGGCAATGCAGATACGTTTAGCACTTATGGTGATTATTACTCATACAACCACAGTGCCAGCATGTATGCAGATTATGCCCTGAGTGAAGAAATGGCACTCAAATTAACTTACCGCTATGAACGCTATTTCGATACCGATGCAGCCAACGTAGGGGTTAATGATATTCCGGGGATGATTACCTTGGGCGATATCAACCATAACTACAACGCACACCAAGTGATGCTGTCGTTTACCTACAAATTGCGCTAAGACGCATCGTTTATGCTACGAGAGGATATATCTATGGAACGTAGAAGTTTTTTAAAAGCCAGTGCCGCATTAAGCTGTGCCGCTTCTCTTACGGGTTGTAAAACCGGCTCTGATGATGCCAATGTCACACCTACGCCACCACCGGTAGCGGATGAGAGTATCAGTTGGTCAGCTTGTTTAGTTAACTGTGGCTCAAACTGCCCTGTAAAAGTGTTTAGTAGCGATGGGATTATCACGCGTGTTGAGGCGGATAACGAAACTACTGATGAATATGGGGTCAACCATCAAATCCGTGCTTGTGCACGCGGTCGCTCTTTACGACAACGCACTTATGCGCCAGATCGTCTAAAAACGCCAATGAAACGGGTTGGTAAACGCGGTGAAGGAAAATTTGTTCCGATTAGCTGGGATGAAGCCGCATCGACAGTAGCAAGCGAGCTACAACGTATTGCCAGTCAATATAGCAATAAATCAATATTAAAACTGTATGGAACCGGTGCCTACTATGGGTTCTCTAGTTCAAACTGTTTTAACCGTATCTTAAACCTTAATGGTGGTTTCCTTAATATTTATGGTAACTATTCTTGGGCGCAACAAAATGAGGCCGCTGCTGCAACCGGCTTTGGTAGTACTTCAGGTTCTAATTTACTGTCATTAAAAGACAGTGATTTATTTATTGGTTTGGGTTACAACCCCAGTGAAATGCGCCAATCTGGATCAGGTGAAGGCTATGATTTCTTGCAAGCTATCAAGGCAAACGATGCACTTGAAATCATCATGATTGATCCTCGTTATACCGACTCAATGGCCGGAAAAGAGGACAACTGGTTCCCTATCCGCCCGGGTACTGATGCTGCATTAGCAGAAGGTATTGCCTATGAAATGATAAGCTCAGGTTGGGTTGACAGTAATTCAAAAAACTTTTTAGATAAGTTTTGTGTTGGTTATGACAAAGACTCGTTGATTAAATTAAAAGCAGAGTTCGAACGCTCTGATGATCCAAAGAAACTAGCCTATGTGCCCTATATTAATCCTGATGATAACTACAAAGATTATATTTTAGGCGAAGGAACATTCTCTACAAAAGGTCCTAGAACACCAAGCTGGGCAGCTAAAGTATGTGGTATATCCGAAACCAATATTAAGAAAATCGCTAGCAAAATAATGAATGCACGTGCCCCTTTCATTATCACTGGCGCGGGAGTAAACCGACACGCAAATGGCGAGCAAGCAATGCGTTCTTGCTACATGCTGTCTTTCTTGACTGGTAAAGTCGGCCAGCCAGGTGTGAGTAATGGTGCACTTCCAAGTCAAGGAAGCCTCAGTAATAGCGGAATGTCGGGTTTATCTAACCCAGTAAAAGAATCTATCTCGTTCTTTACTTTCCCCGATGCGATTGAGCGTGGTCATGAAATGACTGCTAGAAAAGATGGAATTAGAGGCACTGCTGACTTAGATACGCCACTCGGTGCTGATCTAAAAGCTATCTTTGCCCTTAACTCAAATGCGCTTATTAATCAGCATTCAGATTCAAACGGCATCGCTAAAATACTTGAAGATGATACCAAGTGTGAATTCATCGTTGTGTGTGATTGCTGGATGACACCATCGGCTAAATTTGCTGACATCCTCTTGCCAGATACTTCGTGGCTAGAGTCAAACGACTTAGTAAATGACAGCTATGCCTCGGGTATTATGGGCTATTTAGTGGCAATGAAAGCCGCTATTGACCCGCTTTGGGAATGTAAATCAATGTACGATATGTGTGCATTAATTGCAGACAAAATGGGTAAGCTTGGTGAGTACACCGAAGGTAAAGATGAGGCGGGATGGCTAGCTGAGCTTTACGAAAAAACGCGCACAAATAGTAACAATGCTAACGCAATCCCACCGCTTCCTAGCACATACGAAGAAGCGCAAAAACAAGGGGTATTCCGCGCATTTGATGGTAAAGCGACAGTAGCATTAGAGAGCTACATTAATGGGACTGGTAAGGTAAATACCCCATCAGGAAAAATCGAAATTTTCTCATTACAAATGGCGCAAAAAGGCGCCGAATGGGAATTTAATGATGAAGTCAAAGGCGATTACATCTCTAGTATTCCGATGTACCAAGCGACTTGGGAAGGTTATGAGGATGATGAAACATCTGAAGATTATCCATTCCAATTAATGGGATATCACACTAAAGGCCGTACACACTCAAGTTATCACAACGTCCCTTGGTTACGTGAAGCTGTTGAGGATGCTGTGTGGATGAATCCTGGCGACGCCAACAAAAAAGGGTTTACTCAAGGAGCAAAAGTCCTTATCTGGAGTAAACGCGGCACAATAGAGTTACCAGTCAGGGTCACCCCACGTGTAGCACCCGGTGTGCTTGCCCTTGGCCAAGGAGCTTGGTATACACCCGACCCTTCAGGAAGAGTCGGTCCGTCAGGTCATATCATCGATATTGGTGGATGTATCAATACTCTGACTCGTTACCAGCCAAGTCCTTTTGCCAAAGGTAACCCACAACACACAAACCGTGTACAAATTGCTAGCGCTTGATGGAGTAATTAAAAATGACAGAACAAACTCAATATGGTTTTTATTTAGATACCACCAAGTGCACTGGCTGTAAAGCGTGTCATATCTCTTGTAAAGACAGACAAGGTGATATTATCCGCAAAACTAACCCTATCGAACAAGGGGTTCCTGCATTAGAAGGTATTAACTGGCGTCGAGTTTATGAATATGGAGGCGGTAGCTGGTCAACAAATGCGGATGGTAGTTTCGAGCAAAATATTTTCGCCTATTACACCTCTATTGGTTGCAACCATTGTAACGAACCAGTATGCGTTAAAGCTTGCCCCACTGGTGCGATGCATAAACGCCGTGAAGATGGATTAGTCCTTGTTCACACGGATTTATGTATTGGTTGTAGTAGCTGCGCTGAAGCTTGCCCGTATGACGCACCACAATTGGATCCACAGCGAAAAGTGATGACAAAATGTGATGGTTGCTACGATCGATTAGCAGAAGGAAAGCAACCTATTTGTGTCGGTTCATGCCCATTACGAGCACTGGATTTTGATACAATGGTAAACTTACGTGCTAAATATGGTAATGGCGATGGACATACGGCACCACTACCACCAGAAAGTATTACCTCACCAAACTTGATCATTAAAGCGAACAAGAATGGTGGCCGCCAAGGTGAAGTGTTGAATTATTCTGAAGTTTAACACGACTCATTAAATAGATGCCCTTCTGGGCATCTATTTAAATACAGGAAACCATAATGACCAATAAAACGACTGATATATATCTTGAACTACATGCTATCGCACGTTTATTACATAATGTTTTTTTAGATTATCCCACCGTAGAATCTATACAGTATTTCAATGACAACCAGCTAGATCAAAGTTGGCCAATATTGATAAGTTCAGAATCTAATACACAAGGTAAGATCCTATTAAATAAATTTCTATCAACATGGCAAGCTGAACAAATTAACGACATTAAGCTCGATTACGGTCAGTTGTATTTTGGACCCGGCGAACCCAGTGCTATGCCTTGGGGCTCGGTATATTTAGGTGAACAACAAATTTTAAATGACCAATCGACTATTCAGCTCATTAACTTCTATAAAAAAGTAGGTATTAAATTTGAGTTGAAATATAACCAGCCATTAGACCATATAGCATTATTTTATTCCGCTATTGATTTACTATTGCAACAGTTATTAGATGAGCCTAATAACACATTAGCTAAAGATACACTCATCATTTTGCTACAACAACATATGTTGCCATGGTCTGGACGTTGTCATGAACTCGCTATTAAACATGCACAAACGGATTTTTATAGGGCGATCGCTCTTCTTGCCCAAGATTTTGAATCAGTCCTTGCCCACACTATGAATGTAGTGCCTATGCCGATGCGTCTATTTCGTTAAAATAAGGTATATTATATGAGTGTGATTCGGTCAGTTGCTGCACAATGGAACAAGGCAGAGTTTGCTCATAAATTAGAGATATACTTAAGCCAAGATAGCGCCATTAATGATTTTTTTGTGGGAGTAACAAATAGAACCACGATCTGTACTCTCATTGCCGCTATGGTTGAATTACCTGCGGAGATAAACAATAAAGACTTTAAAATAGATCGAAATCAAGTGTTTGATTATTTTTTTCAATGCTTCTATTTACTTTTTATAAAAGAAATAGAATATCACACATTGACCCAAGCAGAGCAATTAATTTTATCTATTGCGGTTTATTTTGCCAACAAAATAAGTCAGCAACAAATTGGTGCTGAAATGAATGATCTTCAAAAGAGCTCTTATATCATTACAGCCATGTCTCGACTTGAGAGCATACGTAAAAAAAACCGTACATCACGTCAAAATATGGGGCGTAATTAAACCAGTCTATTGTCTAGATCGTAATATCAGCTTTCAGCTGAACTTTGTAGCTAGTCAAGATGACTCAGTTCAAGCCTGTAATCCACAGATAATCATGACACTTTTAAAAAACTTACTGACTTGTAAAAATATTAATCAAAAACTTTACTCTCCGATGATGACCTTTTTATCTGCTCTGCGCTTAAACTCCAAATATTTGAGAAACAAGCGCTTAAAGTCATAAATTTTGAGTATTTGACGTTTATTAATGCGAAAATTTTTCTAAGTTTATGATTTTTGCTCACACTCAAAAGTGTAGTGTTCATCAATCGATTTAAGCAGTTTTTTAAGGGTTCCAGCGACATCAATGTTACGAATAACCGCTTCAGAGCGGTCACGAGTTAATAATGAGACTTTAACATCGAAAGGATAGCCGATATCGCGTAAGGATTTGGCTAAACAGATACGTGTGAAGTACACGTTGTTGGGGGCTCACTTACATGATAAACGTGGGATACATTGTCTGAGTCAATCCTCATGGAGAGTCTCTCAAACGCCAGAAACAAAAAAGCCGTTGATAATCAACGGCTTCTTTCGTATTTAATATGGCGGAGGAGTAGGGATTTGAACCCAAGAAATCAGCCACAAAATAAAATTAAAATTCATTATAATCAACAACTAATCGAAAAATCACATCTCAGAAAGTGAACATTCGTAGTCGATATATGACATTTAAATATTTATCGGTTAGGTTGTCAATGATTAACGCCTCAAACACCGACGCTGATTTTTTCGTCCGTGTGCTTTGACTTGTTAAGGCGTCCAGGAGGCGCAGGTATCTCAGGCATTTCTAAACCTTCTTTAATCCATAAAGACCACTGTTTTAATATTCCACCGTTTCTTATTTTTGAACCTTCTGACCACTTTAAGTTATTTTCATCAGAAATTTTAGCAGCCATATCTTTAGCAAAAATATTTGGATCATCTTGCAAAATATCAACGCATCGCAACAGCGAACCTTCATTTTTTGCAGCGGCCCATATAGCTTCTTTAACACCACCGGATTTTTCAATTGATTCTGAATTTGGAAACACCCCATAATCTTTAATCGTCACCAATTCGAATCTTTTTAAAACAGAAAGCTCATTTCGCTTAATTGTATCAACTTTTGATCCAGATCTTGGCATAGCACTTAAGGTGGTAAATGCTGCAAAAGGAGAAACTGAAACTGAGAAAACCTTTCCTCGCTGCTTCCCACGCCGCGCAAGGTCAGTTCTGTCTAGAATAGCTGCGCCAGAGTCTTGCACAACTAAATCATTTCCAGCTCTTAATAGGTATCCGGTATAAATAAAGTAATTAGTTAGTCTATTAGCATAGGTATTCCAAGTCTTCACTCCAAATTTTGCTTTTGGTATACACTCTTTAAAAGCTTCACGTACAGTATTTTGGGTTATCGTCTTTCCAGAATAATTCTTATATAAAGATACTTTTAGGGAGTGCTTCCCAAGGGTCTCACGTAATTGATTCAATATAGATCTTTCGTCACTTGCCCCAAGTTTTCTACTTATCTTAAAGGATGTTCCATCTCTTTCTGCCAAACCAAACATTGCTAAATCAGCACCAATATTCCAGATGGTCTTCTCACCTAGCCCTACCATGCTCCCTATATTTGCAGAGTCAGTGAACTCATTAGCTTTTAATTTGGTACATATATTTAGAATCGAGGATGGGTCTGATGTTGGTATGTAGTTGTAGGGCACTACAGGAACTTTTCCTGTCAAGAGATAATCTTTAAAAATATCCCAATACACATTAAGTCGATCACCACTCTTTATTACTAATCGTTTATGGACTAAATTATTCAAAACTGTTGCACCAGAAATTTCAATAATTTCACTCCAATCAGCAGGAGCTTTCTGAGCAATAAGTTTTAAACATACTAATTCTTGAGGTGATAGAATATTTAAGTCTGCTTCAAAGAGGCGCTCAACATCTAAATCAAGAAGTACCGCATCAGCTTTTTCACCCTTTGCCATACCTTCAAATAAATTAATACATAGCTTTTTTAACAGCCATGGAAAGCCCTGGCTAATCTCAGAAATTTGATGTCTAATTTCTGCAGATATTTTTTTATTAATTTCCTTTTCGAATTTTGTAATTGAATTTGAAATCTCACCACTTTCAAAAACATCTAAACGAAACTCTTTCCTATGGTCAGCCAGCTCATGCCATAAATGATAGGCAGGATGGTCCTGTTGCGTAGTACTATCTGTCTTCCATGCAAACCCTAGGACCAAATTACTTTGACTGCTTGCAACATCAAGCATTAGATCTTTTGCTGCATTGAATATCCCGAATAACTCAGACTTTGAATAAAGCTCTTCAAACTGATCAAATACCAAACATACAACCTGATCTTTTCGCCCTAACGACTCTAAGTAGCTTTGAATACTATTAGAATTTAGTGGGGAGCTCGGATCTGTAAGGCTTATTTCAATTTCGTCGCCAAAGCCAGCTTTTTGAGCCTCCCTTAAAGAAGCAACCAATGAAGCTGGGATATACGAAGGCTCACGAGCTCCACGGATATCTACCGCATATACAAAGTATTTATTTTTGTAATGTTTGTTTTTAGATCTATCTCTAAGCTTTGCAATCAGAGAACTTTTTCCAAGTCCTGAGTTCCCGGTTATAGCGAATATTCTTGTTCCTGAATTTTCTATTGCTGAACTTAAGAAATTTAATATTTCTTTTTTGGGTAGTATCACGCCCTACAAAGTCTTCTGGGCGAGCAGGACGGTAATCATCCCATGACTCGCCAATTTGAACCTGTACGACAGGTGGTAATTTTTTTGATACAGCTCTAACTGTAGCCTTTTCTTCGTGTATACCAACTCTAAGGTCATAATCTGCGATAGTTGTTTCTAAAGTAGCTAAATTTAAAATGGTATCCTTGTCACGAATATGTTTTCCGCTTGAAGCGTTATAAACCAAGACCCCATAAGGAGCTCCACCCTTCAACGTATAAACGCACCAGTACATACCGAAGTCAGACAGTAATAGAGTCCAATCACCAAGCTCTTCTGGGTCACCAATAAATTGCTCCGCTGAATATTTTGGTGGTTCACCAATAATTAATGAACTTTTCAAAGCGTCAACAATTACAGATGGTTGGTAAAAACTTAACCTCTCGGATTTTTCTTTAGGCTTCAACTTCCAGTTTTCAATAAACCCTTTCGCATCTTTGGTAAATTCAGATGTCGAAATTAACCATCCTTCAGAATAATCTTCACAATCTACAGTGCCCCATAGCTGCCTTAATATAGGTGCAGAAATATTATCTTTTTGAGCCTTGCACTCCACATAAATTACTTTTCCATTAACTCTGTGTTTGCAAAGAAGATCTAATTCAGCACCAACAATTCTTATTTCTTCGATAACATCATAATTCTGCGCCAATAGAAGTTTCTTCGCTAGTTCCTCTAGAAGATCTCCTTTTGCTTTATTGCTACTGCCTTTCTTACATGCAACATCAATTTTCATTCTAGTCCCTAAAGTCGTACTTTCCGAATCTACGATAACGTTCTATGGATTGGTCAGTGCCCTAACTGCTTATTGGACGGCCAAATAAAGCCAGTGGTTTAAGTTATTGATTAATATCATCCTACATTTGCTATCTTATTGAAGTAAAGCAATTAATTGTGCCTAACAGACAAAAACAAACCGATCTTGCGCGTAAAATAGAGTTTGTGGTCACTGTACTAAAAATTAAAGACAACAAAATCAGATTATTACGGTTTCTCTATTTTTAAAGCGATACAACTAAATAACGATATCCAATCGATTTTTATCGTAAATCGATAATGTGATAAATGACAGCGTTCATGCTGATTTTATCTTTAACTATTTTGATTTTTTCACATGCGCAGCATGTGCCCTTGGGGTTCAAAGGGGCACTCCCCTTGCCCGAGTTTATCTCCCATCTTTTTGGCACAAAAAGTGGGAGATAAACGTACCGGGTTACGCTGTACCCCACTTATTTAGTGGGCTACTTTGGCTTCGCACTCACCGAGTGCGGGGCGATTTAAAATTGCACTATTAACGTGAAAATGCGTTTTATCAGCAAAATATTTAATTGATTTGCGCTTGTAGGAGCCAGTTTTGCGGCTGAGAAATGATGTGACGGGTAAGCTCTCTCATTTCTCAGACTAACTATTGGCGCTGTGAGCGTGAATTTTGCCGTTACTTTGCTAACGATTGTCATTATTCACACTCTGTGGCCGCAACTTAGGACAAATTACCCGATTAAGAGGCCTATTCGAGGGCGTGAGACTGATTAATCATTCAAATTGATTGTTCGATTGTTCAAATAGTATAGAAACAGTGTCGATAGTCTTATTTGATGTGTGCCAATGTGACTTTTAAGGTGTTCGTCTGTGCTTGCATAAGTCATGTAGTGTTACGCTTAGTTTTTTAACGATTACGCGATACTTTTTCGCACTCACTGAGAGCGAAGCCTTTTTTTCGATTTACGCTATAGCCTGTGCCCTGTGGGTTGCAGCGTATTTAAGACTGTTGAGCTAGTTAGTTTATGTTTTAAACTAGCGTTTTATTTGTGAGTTTTATTTCGCACTCACCGAGTGCGAAACGATTTAAAATGGCTGTTTAAACATCAAAATGTGCTTTCTCAGGCTGATTGCGGGTGCTGTGAGAGCAAATTTTGGCGTGTAAATGCACTCAGGATTTGCTGAGCGCGGTTATGATGGCACTCTACGGTTAACATTTTCAGTAAACATCCTCTCATACAATGCCACTTTCTATATTGTCTGGGACAAGTTCAGCGCGTACTCGACTTTATCCACCACAGGTTTGAGTGTTTTTACATCATATTGTTTACCGTATCGTCCATAGGTGATGTTGTGATAAGCGTGTCCGACAATTTGCGCCACCACTGATTCTTCGATTTGCAGCTGTTTGAGTTCATCTATAAAGGTGTGCCGAAATGAATATGCGGTTGGCCGTTTACCGGCAATGAAGTTGAGCTGGCCGAGTAGTTTACAAAATTCACGGCAGAACTTGTGCGACCAAACACCGTCACTGCTGGGTGGGTAGCCAAACAAAGGCTTGTTTTTTGATGTTCGGTCAGTAACGCTTTTGACGAAATCAATAAAGCCCAATTCAATTAGCTTTTTGTGCAATGGAACGGTGCGCTTGGAATGCGCCGTCTTGAGCTGTTGAGTGATGCCCTCATTGGTGACGTGGATGACGGCTAAGCCGTCTATGTCGGTTATATCATGGCTATGGAGCTGACAAGCCTCGGATGGACGTAGGCCATGATAGAGCATCAACAGCGTTATCCATTTAAAGTCGGGATGTTTATCGATAAAGTCTTGCGATTGCAGTACCTGTTTAAGTTGATGTGGTTGCCAGCGCTGACGCGCTAAATCCTGCCCAGCCAGATTTGAAGGCTTTGATAGTGTGACTTCATCAAACGGATTGGCACTGGTGTACTGCATCAATCGGCTCCATTTAAAGAACTGTGACACGGCAGCGAGATAGTCTTTGTTACTCTTGTGGCTTCTGCCCTCCTCTAGCAAGCAATCCTTGTATTCCATTGCCTCTGCGCTGGTTATGTCGACGACATCCTCTAAGTGGGTTCGCTCAATAAAATGGCTAATACGTTGATTAAGCTGCTTTACTGTTAAGGCTGAGATGGACTGCTTCTGCTTGGAGGTAATAAACTTACTCAGTGCATCCTGCAAAGTAATATTACCCACTGATTTTGTTTGGTTTTTACTATCAGCATTATTTGATAATGCCAACGTTGTTTGTGGGGATGGATTGTCATCTGCCGAAGTAAATTGGATAGGCCGTATGGGAATAAACGCTGTCACTTCTCGAACTGGCTTAGCCTTGTCATCCAGCGTATCGGTAACCCCAACAAAGCCTGCTCGGGCATCATTAATCAATTGATTAACGTGTGCTTTAAACGCATCAGGCATTGATTGTGGGGTTAAGTTACTGATTAATTGTCGTAAGACTCCCGCCACAATAAGATTGCGACCTATGGCGATTGAGCGCTGCTTAGTCAGTAAGGATATTTTAATGTCGGCAGAAAAGCCTTTATCACGCAGATAAACAGGCAACACCATGCGAGTGTAATAGGTACAATTTGTGGCTCTGAATAAGTACATATGTCTCAGTCATCCGTTTTGGGTCTGAGAATAGGATTTTTCAAATGCCAGAAAGCAAAAAAGCCATTGATTATCAATGGCTTTTTCACTTTAGAATATGGCGGAGGAGTAGGGATTTGAACCCTAGGTGGGCTATAAACCCACGCCGGTTTTCAAGACCGGTGCATTAAACCACTCTGCCACCCCTCCGAACGAGACGCATAATATAAGTTAGTTTATTAGCTGTAAAGCACTAACTCAACATTATGCATCAAGTGCTGGTATTACATTCAATCTGCTGGATTTTGTTTCACATTTGGCGTTATGCCTACGCGAGCAGTATCAGGCTTGGTGAAATGTTTAGCAAAATCGCCCCATTCTTGCTGACTCTTAAGAATGTAGCCCGCTATCACTAAGACAGCGCAGCTTAAAATTCCCCAGCCAATTGCGACTTCGCCAAGGCTTGCCCACACGGCCACTAAGCTAGATGCACCAAAAGCGATACTGATCTGCAAGAAGTTCTGTAGTCCTGCAGCTTTAGCGGCGTTCTGACTAAATTGCTGCAGTGCGCTGTTCACCACGATAGGATAAATTGCACCATTGGCTGCGGCTAAAATCGAGAACGATATTAACAGCGGGAAAATAGTACTCGCTGGGAATACTAACGTAAACAATGCAATAGAGATTACACATGCGCCAAATACCGATAGCAAAATATTTAGCGTTTGATTAGCACCAATACGTTTTATTAGCAACTTACTCGCATAACCGCCAACAATAAACATTATGGTTTGCGGAATGAAGCTTAAACCAATTTCTTTTGCCAGATAACCATGCTGCTCCATAACAATCGGCCAAACGGTTAAATAGGCAAAGAATGCACCCGAACAGGCACCAAAAATCACAACGTTACCGACATAACGGGTGTTTTTCAAAATATGCCAATAAGATACGGCAGTGTGCTCGCTGTGTTGATGTTGAGTCTTACCTGGGACAAAATATAACGTCATTAAAAGCAATAAAAACGCGATAATACACAAAGAGATAAAGATCGCACGCCAACCTAGCTCACTCAGAATAAATGCGCCAAGAATAGGTGCAAGTGCCGGTGATAACGCGACCAGTGGCATAATATTACTGAAAATGCCTTGGGCTTTATCTGCATCATATTGTTCAACGACAATGGCTTGCCAAATAACCCCTGCACTACAAGCGCCAATCGCTTGGAAGAAACGCGCAGTATTGAGCATTAAAATAGAGTCACTGTTGGCAATAAAGATGCTGGCAATGGCAAAGACCACCAGACCAAAGATGAGTGCCCAACGTTTGCCTATTTTGTTGACTAAAGGCCCGTAGAGTAATTGTCCCAGCGCAAGACCAGCAAGAAAACATGTCAACGACATGGCAACTTGTGATGGTGTACTATTAAATGAACCTTCAATTGCTTTGAACGCAGGAAGATACATGTCAGTGGCAATGAAACCCAGCATACTCAACATGGCTAAATAGAAAAGAAACATAAAGAATTTAATGTTTGCAAAGGTGTTACTAGACGTTTTCATAAAATAATCGTGTCAGATTGACTAAAACTGGCAGTCTAATCGCTTGTTAAATCCATGGGAAACGTTTATTTTTGACATATGTTATCAATAATTTTCATTGGAATGGGCGCCCGGTTATGCTTTCAGAACAAACGCTAGAACTCATTGACATTGTGGCTCATGTAGGAAGTTTCACCGCGGCGGCGCATCGGCTGCATAAGGTGCCCTCTGCCGTGAGTTACGCAGTTAAGCAAATAGAGGAAGAACTGGGCGTTATTCTCTTCGAACGCCACCATCGTAGCGTGACGTTAACCCCTGCGGGTGAGCATTTTGTTAAATATGCTCGAACGTTACTCACGCAGATGGATGAGATGAAACGCGGAACTCAACGCGTGGCTAATGGTTGGCAACCGACTTTATCTATTGCGCTTGATAATATTGTGCGAGCTGACAGGATAAGTGTACTGATCGCTGACTTTTATCGTCATTTCCATGATATTGAATTAATTATACGCATCGAAGTATTTAACGGTGTATGGGAAGCGCTGGCTACAGGCCGCAGTGATATTGCGATTGGCGCGACTACGGCTATTCCGGTCGGTGGTGTTTATCAATATAAAGATATGGGCCAAATAGAGTGGGCGTTTCTTGTCAGCAAAAATCATCCTTTAGCTAATATTGATCGCCCCTTAACTGACGATGAGTTACGCCCTTTCCCCTCGATTTGTTTAGAAGATACTTCACGAGAAATCCCTAAGCGGATGACTTGGCTGCTGGATAATCAACGTAGATTAGTGGTGCCAGATTGGATCCGCGCCATTAATTGTTTCCGCGAGGGTTTAGGTATTGGTTATATGCCCGTGCATTTGGCGAGTGTATTTATTAAAGCGGGCGCCTTAATCGAGAAACAGCTTGAAAACCCTAGGCAAATAAGCCCTTGCTGCCTTGCGTGGAATGCGGACAAAATGTCACCGGCTCTGGCTTGGGTGCTTGAGTATTTAGGTGATACAGAAAAATTACATAAAGAGTGGTTAGCTTAAGTTTGATTTACACTCAGTATGCTGTTGTAGTGAGCTAAGCACGATGACTTTCACCCGTACCTCAGGTACGGTATACCCACTCGATTCATTTTAGGATTTTACGGGAACTTAATTCACTGTAAAAAATCCAAATATTCAGTTAGGAAATATGTTAACGGAGAACAACATGAGACAAGAAACCCTATATTCGACAAGTGCGTCAACATTGGAAGTGAACAAGCTTCTTAAAAATACTTACATGTTATTGTCTATGACATTAGCCTTCTCTGCACTGTGCGCGGGATTGGCAATGGCGTTAAATATCAGTCCACTCGTCTCGATTGGTTTATCGATTGGTGGCTTGGTGTTATTGTTTGTGACTTTGCGTAAAGCTGAATCTGCTGCGGGGATCTTCTGGGTATTTGCCTTTACGGGTATGGAAGGCGCGTCACTGGGCTATATGCTGAATCATTATGCTGGTATGGCAAATGGTCCACAGCTGATTATGCAGGCACTGGGATTAACTTCAGTGATTTTTATCGCGCTATCCGCCTATGCGGTAACCACTAAGAAAGATTTCTCTTTCCTACGTGGATTCTTATTCGCGGGCTTAATCGTGGTGATTGCCGCCGCTGTGATTAATATCTTTATGGGTAATAGCGTTGCCTTTATGGCAATTAACGCAGGTTTAGCATTATTAATGACAGGTTTTATCCTGTTTGATACTAGCCGGATTGTAAACGGCGGTGAGACAAACTACATCCGCGCGACTATCTCGCTATATTTGGACTTTTTAAACCTCTTCATCGCACTATTACACCTTATGGGTATAGGCAACGATGATTAATCCTCGTTAACGTAAACTTAGACAAACATTGCAATAAAAGTCCTCTATGTGATTGGTTTTTAGGCCAAGATTACCCATCACACTGAGGGCTCATTAATAAGTAAAATCAAAGATTTATGATGTTGATGGTTTTTATACGGTATTTACTTATCTTATGTAATTCACTTAGCTCCAAACCGCGCACATTAGCTCACAAAACCCCATAGAATCTAAAAGCGATAACAATGTCACTAAACGAACCAAGTCGTTCGTTTGGCATGTTAGGCTATCATATTCATCACAACTTTTTCAGCAGAAGCGCTATATTCTATTATGAATAAACTAAGTCGAAACGAAAGACGGGCTGTTATTCTCAAGTTGCTTAGTACACATAAACAATTGTCAAATCAACAGCTTTCCAACTTACTGGCTGTGACCACCAAAACGGTTCGTTGTGATCTTGTTCAACTAGAAGAAGACGCGCTAGTAAAACGCATTCATGGCGGTGTCACGTTATCTGCGGGATTGGATATCACAAGGTACAGCTTTGATGCCATGTTAGCGGAGTTGATACAACACCATTCGCTATCTAGCAGTGTAGAGTTCGATTCAAACCAAGGTAAATTAAAAAAGATGAAACATAATGTATTTGTACTTGGCTCATTCAATGTTGATATCGTTGCTAATTTAGAGCGTTTCCCCCAACCAGGTGAAACCATGCATTCAAGCAGCAGTAGCATTGGTGCCGGCGGTAAAGGGGCTAATCAAGCTTATGCAGCGGCTAAAAATGGTGCAAATATCACCTTTATGACCAAAATAGGTACCGACCAATTTAGCCAATTTGCGCGCCAACACTTAAACAGTACCGGTATAGACAATACGATTATTATTGAATCATCTACCAGCCCAACAGGCACGGCCCTGATTTATGTGAGTGAACAGGCTGGTGAAAATATGATTGCGGTGAATGAAGGCGCCAATATGACGATGACCGCCGAGGACATATATTTGGCTAAACCACACATTATTAGTGCGGAATTATTTTTAACTCAGCTTGAAACCAATTTTGATGCCATCAAGTTAGCTATGGATATTGCCAAAGAGTATGGTGCCAAAGTGATCCTCAACCCGGCTCCCTATCACAATAGAACCCCAGAATTACTGCCTTTGGTGGATATGCTCACCCCGAATGAAACCGAAGCATCATTAATGACGGGGATAGAAGTGACCGATTTAGACAGTGCCAAACAGGCCGCTATTGCGATCAATGCATTAGGCGTTACCTCGGTGGTGATAACGCGAGGCGGTGATGGCGTTTTACTCTATGAAAACGGTCAGTTTACACAAGTTGATGCATTAAAAAGTGCAGTGGTCGACACTACGGGCGCTGGAGATGCATTCAACGGGGCGCTAGTTGCTGAGCTTGCTAAAGGCAGAACGCTGCATCAAGCGGCTAAATATGCCAATGCTTATGCATCATTAGCTGTCGAGCGCCTTGGCGCCGCAAATATGCCCGATGCTTCGCTTGTTGCTGCAAGACTCAATGCCTAAGGTGTAGATGCATCAAAATGCTTCAAAATGCTTAATGTATTGTGTACTTTTATCCCCATGACATTAGTGCTCACGATATTGCGGCTACAAATTAATAGATAAAAAAGCCAGTCAGTGATTAACTGACTGGCTTTTTTACTATCAATCTGCTCTAAGCGCTTATTTCAAACGGGCTGCATAATCGATAATGCTGTTACGGTAGAGTGCTAATAGCTCAGCATCTTTTACCGCAACACCGACCTTTTGCGAGGCTTTATTCATCCATTCATCATGTAAATAAACGCGGCCATCAAATTTTTGAATGGTCATGCCTTCTGCAACACCGTCGGTAACAACCCGTATTGGGCCTTCTCTAAGCGTAAATAGCGCGGGATTAATCACATAGGCAATCGCCGATGGATCATGTACATGACAACCTTCTAGGCCCACTTTTTCACTATAAAACTTTAAATAATAACGGCTAACATCCCAAATAAACTGCCCTACTTCACCCGCATCATCACGCAGTTGATCAAGATATTCACGTGTAAAGAAACTTTGCTCTGTAACATCTAAACCAATAACGACCACAGGCCACGAGGCCGTCAGGACTATATCTGCAGCATGGGGATCGTCATGAATATTTGCCTCAGCAAACGGCGTGACATTGCCGCGGTGATCATTCTCACCAAAAGCGCCGCCCATAATGACGACTTCTTTCACCAAATCCACAATCGTCGGATCGGCTTGAAGTGCTAGGGCAAGGTTGGTTAACGGGCCGATGGCGACCAAGGTTATTTCACCTGGCTCAGCTTTCACTGCATCGATAATGTATTGATATGCAGGACGAGGATCGGCTTGACCTTCTACCTCAGCAGGCACTTTTACATCACCAAAGCCACCTTCACCGTGAACAACCACCGTTGGGCCAACAGGAGGACGAATAAGAGGCTTACTCGCGCCAGTGACGATATCGGCATTCAGTTGGTATTTCTGTTTAAGGTAAAGGGCATTATGTGTCGCATCTTTGATGGTCACGTTACCATAAACCGTGGTAATCGCCTTAAGTTCAATATCTGGATGCGCTTCTGCAAATAGAATCGCAAATACATCATCAATACCGGGATCTGTGTCTAATATAATTTTAGTTGTCATGGGGATCACTGTCCTATCAATTAGGTGAATCGAAACACTATAGGGTTTTACTGAATGTCCTGTCATTATTTTACAGGTTCTTTTAGGTGCATCAACAAGATACCCGAAACGGATATCAACAAGCAGAGGTTTATTAGCACTTGTCACTATACAAAGATAATCCAAGTTTAAGTGTGATAGGTCACCAAACTTATCCAAGCAAATGAACATTTTGGTTCACAATTTTCTGAGGAATACTGGCACTTCCTGATAATACATGTATAAGCAGGCCTACTAATACAGCAATATTGGAGCGGTAACCGTGGTTATCAATATAACGGCCAGAGATGATCGGTAAAGACGGATGTAAAGCGCTAATGTGGGGCTATTGTGTCAGCGCGATGAGTCGTAGGCTAATTAAGAAAATGTAATTACATAATTAATTCAGCGGGGCATCTTTTAAATGTGTAACATAACGTCGTAGCAAGTAAAACTGCCACGACGTTATGCTAGCAAACAACTTAGAAACGATAATTAAAGCTTACGGTCATATTACGCGGTGTACCATAGTGGTAGACACTATATGCTGCAGAAGAAGCTGACATATAAGCATAATATTTTTCATCTAACAGATTCTCTACGTTAAGTTGTAGATCCATATTGTCGGCCAAGTCGTAACGCGCCATCAAGTTGACTAACGAGTAAGCATCTTGTTTGATTGTCACAGCACTTTCAGAATAACTATCACTCTGCCAGTTAACGCCACCACCGACGGTTAACTCAGGTAATAGATCAACAAACTGATAGGTGGTAAATAATTTAAACTGCTTACTGGGGCTCGTTGTCGCAACGCGTTCACCGTCAGCATCTTCTGCTTTAAATTGCGAATATCCTGCGGTGATGTTCCAACCATCGACAGGTTCACCCACAGCTTCTAACTCAAAGCCTTTACTCTCAGTTCCTTGAGCAGGCTTATAGTAAGTCGTCGGCATACCATCAATGACAATCGTGCCTGCTGCGGTAGCAAGATTATCCTGTTCAATCTGAAACAGCGCCACAGTGGTGTGCAGACGATCATCCAAATAGGTGCTTTTCAGACCAATCTCATAGGCTTGACCTTCGAGTGCATCGAGAAAATCACCGTTAATGTCTTTATAGTTTTGTGGGTTGAAAATTTCGGTATAACTGGCATAAATACGATGTTGGTCGGTAAGGTCATACAAGGCACCAATATAGGGTACAAATACGCCGTCATCACCAAAGTCAGTTACTGTGCCATAGCTAACACCTTCACGGTTCCAGCTTGAAATACGGCCACCAGCAATTAACTTTAAGTCATCAGTTATCGTCAATCGCGTTGCCGCATAAAAACCTTTTTGCTCAGTTTCCATGTCCATCTGACGATTAGCATCAGTTGACCACTGTGGCTCTGTAAATGCCGTGTTTTCCCAGTCAAAGAAATTATCTACCGGCTTACTGTCCCAACCGGACATATCTTCGCGAATAGGATCAAAGGTATCTGCATAGGATTTTTGTTTGCTGTATAGGGCACCAACGACCACTTCATGCTGAAGATTAAACAGTTCATAATCCCCTTTGAGCTGAAAATCGACATTATCAGAATTGCTCTCACCATGGCTATGGTAACGCTGGCCACTTAATCCGGTACCAGTTTCTTTATCAAGCAAACCAGACATATAGATCATCTTGTTAGTTGTTTCATACTCCATGCGATTATAGTTGGCCACCAATTGCCAACCATTGCTGAAGTAATGATTCAAGTTAGCAAAATAGTTGATGTTGGTCGTTTCCCAGCGGCTCCAGTCTGCTGCTGTAGTCGTCGATACATCCCAATCTGTAGCCGTACCGTCACTAAATACCGCAGGTAATGCGCCCCACATGGCGCCTTTAGGATTATTGTTGTTGTAACTGCCACCCACGCGTAACATAGTGTTATCTGTAATATCGGTATCGATTACACCGTAAAGAATGGTCTTACGATCTTGATAGAGATCTTGATATGAGTCGCTATTAACATATTTAGCCACCATGCGACCACGCACACTGCCACTGTCATTCAGCCCATTAGAGACATCAGCAGTGATCTGCTTTTTATCCCAACTGCCAGTGGCAACATCAACATAGCCCTGAAGTTCAGTGCTATCGGCATGTTTACGCACCAAATTGATTGAAGCTGACGGATCGCCCGCACCCGTGAGTAAACCTGTCGCACCACGCACCACTTCAACGCGCTCATACAGTGACACATCAGATACTGTCTCGCCCGCATCGCCGCCTAGGCTCCAAGATAATGGTACGCCATCAATCTGATAGTTTTGCACTGAAAACCCGCGAGCACTAAAGCCATTACGGACGTTGTCCGTTTTAGATGAAGATAATCCTATTGCGTTATTAACGACATCAACTACGGTATTGAGTGCCTGATCCTGAATGCGCTCAGCCGTTAAAATCGATACTGACTGTGGGGTTTCCATCAGTGATAATCCAAGGCCCGTCGCCGTATCTATGGTCTTACTGACGGTGTACTTACCTTTTACGGAGATTTTTTCGATGTTTTGAGTATTGGTATCAGTCGTTGATTGTTCCTCGGCTAAAACCACTAAAGGGTTTAATGCCAAAGTAATCGCGGCTGCAAGAGGAAGTAAATTAAATCGCATAGTCTTTTCGGTAGTTTATGTAAAGTATGCATACGGTAACACTATTACGAATCAGTTTCATTTGTATTTTGGTGATTTGGGTAACAAATTACTTATTATGATTAAAATAATTGATACTTAACGGTACGCTTTGCGAGATAAAATGTTTTTGGTAATACGAAACTATCTTTTTAGCGGGATTTCTGACGAGCGCGGCAGGGATTGTTCATCCCAATAGCGCCCCTTGCTATATTTCTTTAGAGCGCTGTTAGGCCTATCCTCTGCCTCGGTTAAAGTTGACTGAGTGTTATGGCGCGAGTAGCTCGTTAGGCAAAGGCCACTTTGCGACCTGCCATTCACCTTGCCAATTCTCTATTGAGACCCACAGCTTATCTGTGGCGGTTAAACTTTTTGCGGCAATAGCATGCACATGCTGGCCATGTTTATTCCCATGTAAAATACCATTCTCACTGCGTTGTAAAATATCCAGTGGTAATGCTTCGGGGCCAATATTGACATAACCTTGACGTATATTACCTATGTCCCCTTGCTCAAATATCAACATGAAATCTTTCACATAATCATCATGATGTGTATAGGGTGTGTTGAGATCTAATGGCATTGGAGCAATTTTAAACTCACCGACTTGCTGCGATAGCCATGCGGGGGGAAACGTGGGCGTTAAGGATTGATAAAGAAACAACAACGGCAATAATAGAATGAGCCCATTGAGCTTATATTTATTTTTTTGCCAAAAAAGCGAGTCATTCATTGTCATTATCGAACCTCTTCTAATATTTCTGCGGCCAAGTCATCTGACTTTTGGCTCTTAAATGCACGCACATGACGTAATCCCCACATCATAAACCCAGTGATCGACATACCCGATAATATCAGTCCAAAAATGAACCAAATCATTTTTGTCCAAATCCCGCCTAATGTGCCGTAATGCAGTGGATCAGCAAGGTGCATGATGGTTTGCATTGCTGTCATTGTTTCAGGTGATGAGGCACTTTCCACCTCCCCCGTCCAAGGATTAATACTGAGGTTATAAACGTTTTTGTCGTAAAATATATAATCGCCGCCACCGCTCAAATGGTACATGTCGCGATGATGTTCAGGTTTCATCACATAACTGGGCTGAAAATCAGGGAAGCGTGTTTGCGCTAATGTTAACGCCTGTGCAAATGAAACGCTGGTTATGGGTGAGCTATTGTCACCTTTCGGGCTAAAGGGTAATTGCTCAACGGCAATTAATGGTGCATGGGGCTCGATATCAATATCTGCATGCCAAAAAATTGCTTGCACTAAATACCATAATCCTGTCAGCGACATAATGGCAATAAACCATATTGACCAAACACCGGATAGTTTATGTAAATCGGCTAACAGTGTTTTTTTACCTTGATTGACACGTAATTTAGGCGCAAAAAAATTCCGCCAAAAACGCTTGTAAACAATCAACCCAGTGACAAGCGACGCCAACATAAATAGTGCCATCGAACAAACGAGGTAATAACCAACGCTATAACTGCCATGCCAAGGGAATAATAACCAAGAGTGTAAGGAGCGCATAAAGCCAATAAACGTCATGCCCTCATTAATCTGTTGGATCTCGCCAGTATATTGGTTGACGTAAGCAATGGCGTAGGGTTTATCCACGTCAGTCAACATGATTGCATTCACCAGATAAGGTTCAAAAGTCATCGCACCGGTAACCGCCGCCGTTGGATGCGCCTGCTCAACAATGGTCATTAACTCACTAACGGGTTTCGCAGCTAAATTATCGGGGTTTAACGCCCTAGACGCAGGGTTAGTTAGCCAGGTTATCTCATGGCTCAATACTGCAATCGTGCCCGTCAAACAGATAAAACAAAATAATAACCATATTGGGAGTGATACCCAACCATGCAACATAAACCAGAACCGGTTACTGACCTTTGCCATTGATGACTTTCCTAATACTTCTTTAATCTTGGCATTGTAAAGGTAATACGAATTGTTATCAATACGGTGGACTGGTTATTATTTTCAATTAGAATGCCAAACACAGAAAACGATGATGGGAATTATGATGCATAAAACCTTACTAGCTACGCTCATTTCGAGCATGTTGCTTACGCCAAATTTGTACGCCGCACAAACTCAACCAGACACCAATATAGAAGTTATCAGTATTAAAGGAAGTCGTTTAGATAAAGCGGCAACAGCAACGGGCTTACCTTTGACGCTCAGGGAAACACCGCAGTCGGTCACCATTATAGATCAAGAGTTTATTCAAAGTTTTTCGCTGAATAATGTTGCGGACTTAATGTTTTTAACGCCGGGCATTTCAGCACAGAAAATAGAAACTAATCGTTACTTCTTTAGCGCACGTGGTAATCCGATTACGAATTTTCAATTTGACGGTGTACCGGTTAATTACTCCAGTTTTTTCAATGATGCATCAACTGATACCGTCATATTCGACCGTGTTGAAGTGGTTCGGGGAGCAACGGGATTATTAACAGGGGCCGGGGAACCCTCAGCCGCCATTAATCTTATCCGTAAACGTCCAAAGTCATCCCCTGGTGGTTACCTCAGTGCAAAGGCGGGGTCATGGGACAGTTACCGTGTTGAGGGTGATAGCTCAGTTGACATCACTGCAGACAGTGATGTTCAAGCGCGATTTGCCGCAGCCTATAAAAAATCGAACAGTTTTACCGATCTAGCAGAAGATGAAAACCTACAAGTTTATGGTGTTGTTACCGCCAGATTAGGTGACAACACATTATTGACTGTAGGAGCAGATCACAGTGATCGCGATCCTAAAGGTTCAACTTGGGGGGCGTTACCACTATTTTATGCCGATGGCAGTCTAGCTAATGATCTACCCCGCTCGACGACCACTGCCGCAACTTGGTCGAGTTGGAAGCGTCATGGCACTAACGTTTTTTCTACTGTAGATCATCGCTTTGAGAATGACTGGGAACTCAAATTCGACATTGAGCATCGTGAAGATAAAATGGATGGCCATTTGTTATTTTTGTATGGCTCCCCCGATAAAACCACGGGCTTGGGCATGGGGGCATCACCGATGATTTATCAATCCTCCCGTAAACAAGATGCGGCGCGATTTTTTGCTTCGGGTCCATTTGAATTATTTGGTCGAGAACATCAACTCACAACGGGTTTGTTATATTCAAAACAAGATGTGACTGCTGATTCTTATTACACAACAGATACGTTAAACGTGGGTAATTTCTTTGAGTGGGATGGCTTGATAACAGAACCTAATTATCCATCCACACCCTCAACAGAAAAAACGGAAGAAATCCAAAAAGGCGCCTATATTGCCACCCAACTGAATCTGCATGACCAAGTGATGCTGCTACTCGGCAGCCGAATCAGCCAGTACAAAATCGATCCAGGCTATGAGCACAATGACGTTATCACTCCCTATGCAGGGCTGGTGTACGACATTACTGACAGCGTGTCGATTTATACCAGTTACACCGAGATTTTTCAGCCGCAAGACGCAAAAGATTTTAATAACAAACGCTTAGATCCGACAACAGGTAATAATATTGAGCTGGGTAGTAAGGCCGACTTCTTCGACGAAAAACTCACCGCCAGCATTGCAGTGTTTAAAGTGCAAAAAGAAAATGTGGCAGAAAGAGATCCTAACAATAAAGACCCATTACCCGATGGCAGTTTCCCAATGCGTGCAGTGGATGGCACCAGTAACCGTGGTTTTGAAATGGAACTCACCGGAAGACCCTCGGAGGATTGGGATCTGTATTTTAGTTACACCTATAGTGAGTCTGAGAAAGCCGATGGCACGGCTTTTAGTACCCATTTACCTGAAAACTTAGTGCGTTTATCTTCGCTCTATCATTTTAATGGCGCATTGGAAGATTTCACTCTCGGCGGCAACATAAGCTGGCAGAGCCAGATTTATGTAGAGAATACAGGTCCTAACGGTGAGCGTTCACAGCAAAACAGTTATTTTATTGCCAACCTCATGGCCAGTTATCAATTCACTGACGCGGCAATTGTGCGGCTGAATATTCGTAACTTGTTTGATGAAAAGTATTATTCAAGTATCGATTTTTACGATCAAGGTTTCTTTGGCGAACCGAGTAATGTCGAGCTCAGCCTGAGCTACAACTTTTAACCAGATTACTGATTGTCACTATCGTAAAGTGCCGCGCATAACTTTACTGTGCGCGGCATGCGTGATGCATAGCTAGCATATATGGAACATCATCCGACAAAGATCCAAATAATCAACTTTTTGAGTTTGACCTTCAGTCCTATATAGACACTATCTCGTCCCTTGCCATTATAAAACCTATGCTCACACTAACAGCAAACCCTGCGTAACATTAATCATATTGGCAATGCACACATTTACGTAATAATAGTCGCTATAACGATATGTAGATTTAACCCGCCCAAAGACAGATTTTAAAGCACTTTCAAACCAGTAAAATTGACCGCTATTGAATCAGATTATTACTGCGACGTTTTACCTAATGCGATACCTAACGGTTCAAAGTAATTAATCAATACTTGAAAAATGCGTTGTCGGTGGCTTTCATCCGGATAACCGCCTTCCTTTGCTAATGCAGAAAAACACGTACCCGATACCAAATAGGGGTTTGAAATTTCAGTATAAGACTCAATACACGCTTCAAATGCCCGCGCCATCATCTCTGTCGGACGCGAGAAATACTGCATTTGGTATTTTTTGTCTAACGCTATCGCTCGGCGCACATAATCGTGGGGTTCATCGTTATTGCCAGTTAAAAATGTCATCTTAAAGATGTCAGATAACCGTGCGTTAAGTGGATGTTCGATAATGGGTAAATCGGCTAACCAAAGGTCGCTCGCACATTGAAAACGTTTAGTTGAAGATTGGAAGGATTTTTCTGCAATGTAATGGTCAAACGCATGCCAAAACTCATGGGCTAATGCACCTGCACCCGCATTTTTAGCTAATGCTAATTCTCGAGTGGAGGGTGCATAATGGGCTTGTACGCCCTTTTGTCCACCATGGCCAAAGGCCAAACTCACTGTTTGACGCAGTCCTAAAGTCAAAGGGGGCAATTTTAAGATAAAAGCCAGATCGGCGAGCGAATCAAACACCAAATTCGCCGCAATACGTGATTCTTCCCGCGTAACCCAGCGGCCAACGCGCACATGGCTAAAACCAAAGGTCTGTTTGATATCCAAAAAAGTCACCTGTTCGCCAAATCGATAATCTGGCCCGTGGCGAGTATATTGCTGATTGATTAACACGGCTTACCTTTGAGCTTTATCGCGCACGATGGATGATTAATAATAGCGTTTACAGGGATATTTTAGAGAAAATAGCAACGGCATAATAGACAGGTTACAAAGATAGCAGGCACGCATACTTATTCTAAAATATGCAGTTTTAAAAATATAGCCCCGAGAATTTTTTAACCAAAATGCAAATGAATGAATTTATATTCAATTTAAACCACGTTAGCCCTGTCTTGCGGCTAACGTGAACTTAACAATGGGTTCTGGAGTTAACATTTAGATACTGTTAACACAACCATGCCGTCAGCTACCCGCTCCTAACCAACACACCCAGCAGCTTGGTAGCTAGAGGTACGCTTTGCTCAAGCGTGACACTCGCACTGCACTAGCCGCGTTTGGTGCCCCACGGATCGCTATCATCCGTTGATGGACTCGGCCCAGAACGTTCCGTTGTTCTCGGTTCTGACCTGTCTCGACGCTGCGTATAACCGTTATCTGAACTGCCATAGGAAGAACCTGAAGCGCTTTTGCTACGTTGATGTGCGCCTGAGTTTACGCCACGTCCACCCATGGGTTTTTTACCCGCATTTGGATGCCGGTTACCCGCTTCGTATTCTGCACTGGCTTGGGCCTGCATTTTGGCGATGGATTCTATCGTCAATTCCATCGGTTTACGCGGCGCTAAACCCGCAGCAAATCCTCTTTCACGTGGCTTGAGCTCAAACTGCTCACCAATAGCCTTAGGCATACGCTTAAAGCGATATAGGTAAAAGTTTTCAACTTTCTCCCGCGCCCACTCCGTTTTTTTGAGAAAAGTAATACATGCCTCAACGGTAGGATTGGTATTAAAGCAGCCTAATTTCAATGCTGCATATAAAATTTTCCAGCCATAAAAGTCGACTAACTCGGTGATCATGGTCTCGAGTTTAAGGCCGTGTAATGGATTATTTTGTTGCTCTTCAATCATGGGAATTCCAAATCCAGCCCAATTGGCTGATTTTACTGTATTAGTTTACTGTAAGTATGTTGTCTATTAGGTGAATGCCCTTTAGACGAACAGGGCAAAACTGGAGGAATAATAACGGTAAATACGCTAAACGCCTCCTTTTATTTACGTGAGTATTGGGCTAAGTGAGCCTACAGCCGTATTTAATCCACATAAAACGACTAGCAACTATCGTAAAATATTTACCGTTAACAGTGTATATGATGGCGTAACTGCTATCGTGCCAAAGGCTTAACACTTATTTACCCTATTATCGCCCCCTACTGATAACACGGCGACAAAGTGCATTATAACGCCTCCCTAATAGCAGTTAAATCAACCGATTTATAGCGTGGCTCACATACTTGCTCGCATCTTTGAGCCTTAGTCTGTATACTCCGCGACCTTATTATCTCAACTTTAGCGCAAACTTAAATGTTTGGCTGGTGTTGGTACAGCGCATGTTTCATTTTGAGGCTTGTTTGTCACCCTCCCCGTTAGCAAATACCTAGGAAAGCTCCTTTGATCTCTACCGCGAACATCACGATGCAATTTGGCCCTGAGCCATTGTTTGAAAACATTTCAGCTAAATTTGGCAATGGTCACCGTTATGGTTTGATTGGCGCAAATGGCTGCGGCAAATCGACCTTTATGAAGATCCTCAGCGGTGCTTTAGCACCAACCTCAGGTAATGTGTCCATCACACCCGGCTTAAAAGTCGGTACTCTGAGCCAAGATCAATTTGCGTTTGAGCAATATAGTGTCATTGATGCGGTGATCATGGGTGACGTTGCCCTGTGGAAAGTCAAACAAGAACGCGATGCTATTTACGCTAAACCTGACATGACTGAAGACGATGGCATGCGTGTAGGTGACTTAGAAAGCGAATTTGCCGAAATGGATGGTTACAGCGCCGAAAGCCGTGCCGGTGAAATTCTGCTAGAAGCGGGGATTGAAGAATCCTTCCACTACGGTTTAATGCAACAAGTCGCACCGGGTTGGAAATTACGCGTCTTGCTAGCACAAGCACTGTTTGCTAACCCAGATATTTTGCTACTCGACGAGCCGACCAACAACTTGGATATCCATACCATCACCTGGTTGGAAGCCGAGTTGAACAAACGTAAATGCACCATGATTATCATTTCCCATGATAGGCATTTTTTGAATGCCGTTTGCACCCACATGGCCGATATCGATTACGGTGAACTGCGCATTTACCCAGGTAACTACGAATACTTCCTTGCCCAATCAGCCTTGATCCGTGAGCAATTATTATCAGGCAATGCTAAGAAAAGTGCTGAAATCGAAGAATTACAAGACTTCGTTAACCGCTTTGGTGCTAACGCTTCTAAAGCTAAACAAGCTAGCTCACGCGCAAAGAAAATGGACAAAATTAAACTGGATGATGTGAAATCATCTAGCCGTATCCACCCTTCTATTCGCTTTGACGCGGGCAAAAAAATGCATCGCCAAGCATTGATTTTAGAAGATTTAGCCCACGGATTTGATGGCGAAGTGTTATTCGAAGGTGGTGATTTAATCCTCGAAGCTGGCGCTAAACTGGCTATTATCGGCGAAAACGGTGTAGGTAAAACGACCTTTTTACGCTGTTTAGTCAACGATTTAGAGCACAACAAAGGCGTGGTCAAGTGGTCAGAAAACGCATCAATCGGTTACTGTCCACAAGACAGCAGCAGCGAGTTTGATAATGACTACACACTGATGGATTGGATGAGCCAATGGCGCTTACCTAAGCATAACGATTTAATGGTGCGCGCCATGTTAGGTCGCTTGCTGTTTACCGAAGATGATGCCAACAAAAAAGCCCGTAACTGTTCTGGTGGTGAGAAAAACCGCTTGTTATTCGGCAAGTTAATGATGCAAGACATCAACGTGTTGATCATGGACGAACCGACTAACCACATGGATATGGAAGCGATTGAAGCATTAAATAATGCTTTGAAAGATTTTGAAGGTACTTTGATATTTGTTAGCCATGACCGAGAGTTTGTATCGTCATTAGCAACACGTATCATTGATATTAAAGATAAAAAGATAACAAACTTCCAAGGCACTTTCGAAGAATATCTTTCAAGCCAAGCTGAAATGGAAGCGAGAAAAAGCGCGTAATATTGCTCGGCTAACTCGTATCGATTAACCCAGCGTTATCGCATTTAAGAGTCGTCATTGGTATCCAATGACGACTTTTTTATTACGAGTAAAACAATCTCCTATAAAGTTATCTATGGTATTAACAGGTAATAAACGCATCCACATTGCATTAATTCGACCGGTTAAAACGCTTACCTTAGTATCATTTCAAACATTAATATCTGTCTCTAAGCGGCGAAGGATAAAACGCTCTTTTTAACAAATTAAGGATCTACTCGCTTACATATCTCACCAATACAAAAACTTAACGGTGCAGTCCTTAAACCCCTAGGTTACACTGGCTATGTCATTGACTGGGATGGAACCGCTTATGAGCCAACGTACGTTACACTCCTTATTTAAACCCACCTCGGTGGCCATTATTGGCGCATCCAATACTGAAAAGCGTGCCGGTAACGTGCTGATGAAAAATCTGCTATCCGCGGGTTTTTCTGGGCCAATCATGCCAGTCACACCTAAATATCGGGCGGTGATGGGCGTGCTCGCTTATCCCAATATTCAGGCTTTACCGATTAAGCCCGATTTAGCGGTTATTTGTACCCGTGCTTGTCGAGTCCCCGCCATTGTTGAAACTCTTGCTCAGTTTGGCTGTAAAGTCGCCATTATTATGGCCTCTGGTATGGCGCAGGAATTTAACGAAGAAGGCGTGAGTTTGCTTGAACTGACCATGCAACATGCTAAACGTTACGGCATGCGTATTCTTGGGCCAAATAGTTTAGGGATATTATTACCAACGCTGGGGTTGAACGCCAGTTTAGCCCATGCTGGTGCCCTTCCTGGTAAAATCGCCTTTGTGTCACAGTCTGCGGCAATTTGTACCACAGTGCTTGATTGGGCAAATAATAAAGGCATTGGTTTTTCTTCTTTTATTTCCCTTGGTGATGCTACCGATATTAGTTTTGATGAGTTACTGGATTACCTTGGCCGCGACAGCCGTACCAGTGCGATTATGCTTTATATCGATTCAGTCAATGAAAAGCGCCATTTTCTCTCTGCAGCGCGCGCAGCTTCACGCAATAAACCTATCTTAGTGATTAAATCAGGTCGAAGTCCTGAGGGGGCGCGTGCAGCAAAACTGCACACGGGCGGCGTTGGCGGAAACGATGCGGTGTACGAAGCGGCGTTTCGCCGTGCTGGTATGCTGCGGGTTAACGATTTAATTGAATTATTTGCTGCGGTAGAAAGCCTCGCGCATTCTAATCCGCTGCAAGGTGAGCGTTTAGGTATCATCAGTAATGGTGGCGGCCCAGCGGTGCTTGCGGTCGATGAGCTCATTATGCGCGGCGGTAAACTTGCCGAGCTTACCGATGGCACGATTGCACTACTTGATGGCGTGTTACCCAATATATGGTCAAAACAAAACCCACTGGATATTATTGGCGATGCTAACGCAGAACGTTATGCTAAAGCGTTAAATATTTTGATGGATAGCAATGAATTAGATGCCATTTTAGTGATGCACTCTCCATCAGCATTGGGTGAAAGTGTTGAAATAGCCGATGCATTAATTAAAACCATTCATGCGCATCCTAAAAAGAATCGTTTAAATATTCTCACTAACTGGAGCGGTGAAGATTCAGCTTATCAAGCTCGTAAACGCTTTACCAAAGGTGGCATTGCAACCTATCGTACGCCCGAAGGGGCAGTGGGTGCTTTTATGCACATGGTGGAATACCGCCGCAACCAAAAGCTGCTGCAAGAAGTACCGCAATCGATTCCCGATAATATCCCTACCGATAGCCAAACGGCACGCAAATTACTGCAAGCGGCTCAAGCTAAAGGTAAATCCGTATTAGAAACTCACGAGGCCAGCCCTATTTTGCGTGCCTATGGGCTTAATACTATCGACACTTGGTTTGTCAAAGATGCCGATGAAGCCGTAGCCATTGCGAACGAAGCGGGCTATCCCTTAGCCTTAAAAGTGCAATCCCCCAATATTTTGCATAAATCCGATGTCCATGGGGTGATGCTCAATTTAACCTCGGCCGAAGATATCCGTCACGCCGCAAATGCGATTACTCAAAGGGTGCATCAAGCCAATCCTGAAGCGATTATTGAAGGCATGATAGTGCAGAAAATGGCCTTAACCGCAGGCGCGCAAGAAATTCGCGTTGCAGTGATAAGCGATCCCGTGTTTGGCCCTGCGATTTGTTTAGGTGAAGGCGGTTCAGAATGGGATCCGACTAATGATGCCGCCGTGGCACTGCCGCCACTGAATATGGCACTGGCACGGTATATGGTGATCCAAGCATTAAAGACCCATAAATTAAAAGACCGACATTTACCGTTGGGACTCGATATGAATGCCCTGTGCGTAATGCTCACGCAAATATCGCACATCATCATCGATTGTCCTGAAATCTCCTCGTTAGATTTAAATCCTGTGTTAGCCGCAGGTGAAAACATCACCCTGCTTGATGTGAATATCCGTTTGCATGAGGCGAATGCTGACAATTCTACTCGTATGGCCATCATGCCGTATCCGAAAGAGTTAGAAGAATTTGCGGTGCTTAAAAATGGGCTTAAGGTCATGCTGCGACCGATTTTACCGGAGGATGAACCAAAGCATTTAGCCTTTGATAACTCGCTATCCGATGAAGACAGATACAAGCGTTATTTTGGCGTGCGCTCAAAAATGACCCATGAAGAAATGGCGGTGTTAACCCAAATCGACTATGCCCGCGAAATGGCTTTTATCGCTACAGCCAAAGGGCCTGATGGCGATGATATTACGCTTGGCGCAGTGCGCGCTTCAATTGATCCTGATAATACAGAGGCCGAATTTGCCATGGCAGTGCGCGGCGATCACCAAGGTATAGGTTTAGGTAAGTTATTACTGGAAAAGCTGATTAAGTATTATCAAGCCAATAACACTCCTGTGCTTGCAGGGTTTACCATGTTTGAAAATCGTAATATGGCAAGTTTAGCTAAAAGTTTAGGCTTTAAAGTCACCTTCGATATGGAGGAGCAT
Source organism: Shewanella sp. MF08487 (assembly GCF_050848685.1). Classification (NCBI taxonomy): domain Bacteria; kingdom Pseudomonadati; phylum Pseudomonadota; class Gammaproteobacteria; order Alteromonadales; family Shewanellaceae; genus Shewanella; species Shewanella sp. MF08487. The sequence goes on along the minus strand of NZ_JBOZPB010000009.1, from coordinate 88,426 downwards.
TTAATCAAAATGCACATGGATTTAACGCCGCCCAGTGATAAATAGCAGCTATTCGTAACGCACTTATTGTTTTGTAAACTACAGACCACAACGCCGCAAATTATTGCGGCGTTGTGTTATTTAAGGTTATTTCTTGGTGAAATATGATTGGGATTTTTTGTCTTTACATATAAATGCATACAGCACAGTCACTTACATTGACAGCAGTTCAACCTCTAACGCAGTTACGGCCTTCTGCTTTAGCTTGATAAAGCGCTGTATCAGCACGGCTGAATAAGGTTTCAGCATCGTCATCCTGCTGTAATGAGGCCAATCCAATAGACACGGTAATCGCGCCGAGGGACAGTTTTTTGTCCTTGCCTATAGTTAAGTGGCGCTCAGAAATACGTTCTCGCAGGTTTTCAGCCACTTGTAGTGCATCATGAAAATGCGTATTGGGTAACACCACCACAAATTCTTCGCCGCCATAACGTGCCACAAAGTCATCACCACGCACACATTGTTTTAAGGCTAATGCAACATAGGCCAACACTTTATCGCCGGTTAAATGACCATAGGTATCGTTAAACGCTTTAAAATTATCAATATCAATCAACAACAGGCTACAGCGGGTATGGTGATCTTCAGCATGGTGAATTTGGTCCTGAATACTCAACTCATAAGCGCGGCGATTGTGCAGCGACGTTAATTGGTCTGTCATCGCCGCTAGACTCAGGTTTTCCATTTCCGATTTAAGACTTTGCACTTCTTGACCCATAGTGCGTAAGCTTTGCTCCATATCACGAGTGTTGATAAGCAGCATTTGCATCTCATCGACAACACCATCAACCAGCTCATTTAAGGTATGAATATCGGGCTTAGTTTGAAGAAGCAAACCAAACTCGGCTAATGAGCCAGAGAACGCAGTGGTGCCTTGATTGAGTTGACTGATTTTAGTCATCAGACTGTTGATCAGAATTTGCGTTTCGATCTGCACATTTTCAATGACTTCGGGTGATTGCTCTTGAATAAAGTTCTTATACAGGCTGGTATTTACCTCCTTGGTAAAAGAAACAGAATTAGCCAAAAAACCATCAATCGCACGGTTTAAATCAAGATTTGTTCCAGAAAAATACTCATACCAAACGGTGTAGTTTTCAGGCGTGACCGGAATTTCAAGGGCTGACATTCGCGGTACCGCCAAACGCAAAATGTGCGCGGCAGAATCAAGTTCTTTATTTTCTGCAGTAGGAGGCATAAATCGTAAACCATATAAATGTTATATTTTTGTATGCCTTAAGTTAACTCAACTGCTTCAATTTGGATATGGGGGAAATGAATTATTATCATGAGAAGTAAAAGAAAAGAGGATATTACCACCCTCTTTCACAGTAATAATTGCGATTAACCAAACGCTATAACATAAGCCCAGCAATAAACCATTGATGCTTTAGCCACGGCAACGGGCAAAGATATCTAACTCTGGCTTATACACTGCTGTTTTAACATTCATTAGGCCTAATAGACTGTCAAATAAATTGTCATGGGAAAACCCGCCTTTGGCTGCATGCTGCGCTAAACAAGCCATATCTAAATGATTATCCTGGCTAAAATCCTTTGATATCCAAGCAAGCATAGGAATACTCGTCTGTTCAACGGGGGCAATACGGTAAGGCGCACCATGCAAATACATACCCTTTTCACCTAAAGACTCACCGTGATCGCTCAGATACAACATGGCAGAGTCAAATTTATCTTGCTGATGTTGTAATTTTTTAACCACCTCACTGATGATGTAATCAGTATATAAAATGGTGTTGTCGTAAGTGTTCATTAGCTCAGTGGCACTACAGTTTTGAATATCACTGCGTTGACAATCGGGCGTAAATTTACGGTGCTCTGGCGGATAGCGTAAAAAATAAGTTGGCCCGTGACTGCCGATGATATGCAAGACAATCACAGTATCTTTGCGCTCTGCGTTGGCTAACGCTTCATCTAACTTATTGAGTAACACTTGATCAAAACAATAGTCTCCAGAACATAATTTAGGATCGCTTTTTAAATTAATGGTGATATTTTCGACTTGGTCACACACACCTTTACAGCCAGAGTCATTATCAAACCATTGTACTTTAATGGCAGCATGATCAAGTACATCCACCGCAGTATCTTGGGCATAGGCGCGGCGAGCATCGTAATCCTCTCGCCCCATGCGTGAAAACATACAAGGCAGAGACACCGCAGTCGCCGTGCCACATGAGCTGGTATCTTTAAATACGGTAAGCCCTTGATCTTGGGTATGGGCGTTAGTTGGTTTGTCATAGCCATAATATTGATGGTTCATCGAGCGCGCGGTTTCACCCACCACCAAAACTAATAAGTTAGGTTTACCGTTGGGGTTAGCGCTGACATTTTTAGCATCCAGCCCCAGTTGTTCATACTGCATCGGTGTTTGTAAATAACGCACATTAATATATTTAGATGCGGCGCCAATAAAATAGGTCGGTACGACATAGCGTTTCAACTCGTCATGATTACGGCCAAAGGAGGCATAATCTTGAAAATAGAAGAAAGCAATTACACCAAGACCTGCCAACATGGTTAGCATAAACAGCACCTTATGTAGCAGCTCCTTTAAGAAAGGCTTATATTGAATATCCACTTTATAGATAAGGTACGCAGGTAGAATCCCTGTTAGTAACATGTTCATGATTGAAGCGAAATTCACATACATTAACGCTTCGGCAGGATTAGTTTGAAAGGTGTTTTCAATCATGCCGTAATCAAACACGACGTTGTATTCATACGCGGCAAAAAAAACGCTCGATGACAATAACGTGAGTATGATGAAAAATGGCTTCAGCAGATATTTTGTCGTAAATAATGAAAATACAAAACTGAGTGCAAACGTTAAAAATAGCGGCATAGTCGCGATAAAGATGGGATCTACATCAGTTTGTTTTTCCAAGCCTTTTTTAATGATGCCAAATAATGGAATATTGAAAATACAGACGAAATATAACGCGATGATAAAAGTGAATTGATTCACTGATAGAGTTTTAAATCTTGCTAACACTGCTATAACTCTCTCAAATTGATAATTTATCGAAGCTAACTTATTTATCTTAAGATAGTCTTACGACTTAAATTTAACCTATGATAACAAACTCTTGCATATGGCTCAAATCGCTCAGTAAAAAAACAACATAATGAAAACATAAATGCAACAACCTGCAGCAAGAGCAAAATAGAAAACGGCCGAACCCCAAGAAGTTCGACCGTTTTTTTGTTCCCCAACCTATTAGGGACTTGCTCGGTTCGCCACTAATTTGTGGCTAATTTGTTAAAGTATGTAAATTCGGTGGCAATTATCGTAACTGCTGTAATTAAGTAGGCAAACGCCATTGAATTAAGTTCCGCAGCTTGATTATTATCTGCAGCGCCAGCGTGGCCACCTTCATTTCGTAGTACAACACATCAATCCCCATGTCTTTCATCTTAACTACCATCTTACGAGCGTGACCTGAGTGAACCCGGTCGTCACGGGTAGAGGTGGTGAAAAGACTTTTGGATAATGCACGTCTTTATGCAGATGATGATAAGGCGAGTAGCTTTTAATGTACGCCCATTCCTCTGGAATATCTGGGTTACCATATTCGCCCATCCAGCTAGCACCCGCTAGCAACTTATTTAATCTAAACATATCACAAATATATTTATCTTCTTCTGCGTGAAGCTGACCACTCATGCTGATTAGCTTAATTAATCGCTAGCTCAACGATTAACTCAGTAATAATGCAACAGAGTGCAAGGGATAATAATAGAAGATGATTAATCTAGAATGAATCGCGTTTTTAAAGATTTATTACTATAAAAAAGCGCCTTAAGCTGACACAACTACTATCACAAAAGCCGGGGAATGTCACGAGAGATGTATTGGATATAGAACGCAATACAAGACAATTTAAGTTGGATGGTAACAGTAACTGGCTTATCCAAGAGCGATTAAAATGAGCAAAACAAGTATCCAATTAGACCAAATAAAAATGCCGTTCACTCTTAAGTGAACGGCATTACCCACGAGGGACGCTTTTTAGTAAAAAAAATAGGCTACATTAAAACTCGTTATTCATGCGTGACAGTAAATTAACCAACACGACTCGTTCCTCACGGCTCATTTTTGCGGTGAGATCTGTGGTGAGCTGTAGATGTAGTGCATCATGCTCAAGGAACAAAGTTTGTCCCTTGTCAGTTAATTCCACCAAAATAGAACGGCGATCGGTTTCATGGGGACGACGTACGACCCACTGTGCCTCTACCATTTTATCAATTTGCACTGTCAACGTGCCGGTCGTGACACCAATTTTATCCGCCAGTTCTTTCATCCGCATGGCACCGTGCACGCCAAGCAACTCAATAGTATGCACTTGCGATAGACTAAAGCCTTTATCACGTACTATGGAGTGCTCCCAAGATGACAGTTTTTCGTAAAACTCAATAATCACATGATTTAATGCATGATCTGTTGAATGTGAGGCTGTTGAATCAGCAGCAGTCGAATCAGAGTCACTTTCATGCAAGTTTGATAAATGATGATGTGCAACAGTCATTAGGCTTCCTTAGCCATACACTCGCGCTGACGACAAGTATGGAGTTCAATAGTGATATGGGACAACTCAGGAAATTGTGACAGTAACTGATTAAAATAGCTGGCATCTTTTGGTGAATGGGACACGATAGATACCATAATAGCATGGTGATCGGCGCTCACTCGCCAAAGATGTAAATCGGCGATTTGATGATCGGGTACAGCCTCGATGGTTTCTGCCACTTTACGCTGCAATGACGCTTTAACACCACCATCGAGCAAGATAGGACTCGTTTGCTGAATAAGCCCCCATGACCAACGGCTGATAATCACCGCCCCCACAATCCCCATAACTGGGTCGAGCCAAGTCAGTCCCATGTATTTACCAAACAACAAGGCAGCGATGGCGAGCACTGACGTTAACGCATCGGCTAGCACGTGAAAATAGGCGGCGCGAAGATTGTGATCATGGCCACCTTGGACCTTCTGGCTCTTATGCTCATGCTCAGCAGCATGTTGGTGGTCCTGTTCATGTGAGTCATGGTGCGAATTCGTATCATGTGAATGCGCTGTATAAGCATGTTCGTCTTCATGATCATCTTGATGGTCATTATCGTGACTATGTCCGTGCCCGTTGTGATGCCCATGGTCGTGGGTATGATGATCTTTAAGTAAAAACACACTCAGCACATTAACGCTTAAACCTATCACCGCCACAAAAATAGCTTCGTTGAAATGAATTTGCTCAGGACTAATCAACCGCATTGCCGATTCAATCACCATCACCAATGCGACTAAACCTAAAGCAATCGCACTGGTGTAACCGCCAAGTACACTTACCTTGCCCGTACCAAAAGCAAAAGCAGGATCGTTAGCGTGTTTACGGGCATAGGAATAAGCGAATAAAGTGATCATAAAGGCCGCGGCATGGGTGCCCATATGCCAACCGTCGGCCAGCAGCGCCATAGAACCGTAAATGGTTCCGGCGGCAATTTCAGCCACCATAGTCACAATAGTCAAATACAGTACATAACGCGTATTTTTTTCACCTTCTCTATTTAGGCTAGAAAACTGATGGGAATGCTGCCACGGCGTGAGCGAGTGCCCTTTCCCATGGCTCGTTTCGGCATGATGTAAATGTTGTTCGCTTGTGGTTGATTCCATCGTGTAATCCTTTTCCAGCACTATCAATGATTAATACTGGGATTATAGTTTGAAAACCAAAATACATGAATAACGAAATACATCAAAGTCAAAAATAATGACTATCAAGCTATTTTGACCTCAAACATTATCATTCATAACGGCAGTGATACTATCTTATCCGCCGATTGATGATAAACCTTAACAACTGACCTTTAGCACAAGCAAAGTATTGAAAAATAAAATCAATTAAATTATGTATTTGCATGTCAGAATCGAGGGTATAAAAACCATAAATTTTAATGAGACTATGGTTAAAATGACAAAGGTTAAGATGACAAATTCATACTTTAATGATGAGTAATGGCTTAACTTGAAATCTCATCTTCAGCCCATAAATTGATGGCAATAACATGAATCACTTTTTGCTGAGGCAATAACAAATACGGTTCATAGTTTTTTTATAATATTATTTAACCCTTTGTTGAATATTCTGCGTTTGTAGGGACAACACATCGGCAACGCTGCCGATAAAAGCGAGTTCGATTAGGAGAAATAAGATGAAATTGAATACGTTATTAAGTGCTGTAGCCCTGTCCTTAGCACTTTCCATTAGCTCATTTAACGCCATAGCAATAAGCTCACCCCAGTTAATAGGACTCGATACCCCCATGATCAGCATTCAACGTTTTGGTCAAACAGATTACAGCCCACAGGAAGTGACTAAGATGTTTCCCGCGCCTTCGGCAGGGATGGTGCAACATATTTTGACATTGCCTAAGCTAGAAAATGAAGATGACTATATGATCGAAATTCAAATTGGTCAGACGAAAATGGTTGATTGCAATAAACATGGATTAAATGGCGAGTTAAAAGAGCGCACAGTCGAAGGCTGGGGCTATAACTATTATCAAGTAGATGAAATATCGGCAGGTCCAAGCACTATGATGGCTTGTTCTGATACAGCAAAACAAAGTGCTTTTATCAAAATCCCAGACGAACTTATACTGCGCTATGACAGCCGCTTACCTAACGTTTTTTATCTTCCTGAGGGAACAGAAATACGCGTTAGAACCTGGAAAGTAGACTCAACATATCAATATTCTAAGTAAAAATAGTTCCAATGCGCTTCGAGTCTTTGCTTATCATCACGAGCAAAGGCTCGAAGCACATTAATCAAAATCTTTTAATTCTAACAACTTGCATAATCTCTATTTCAAAGCCAGCAACAGTCTCTGTTTCTGGATAATAGATAACGTTGATTTTTTGCCCTTGCAAATTTTTATACTTTTTGACGCGGCGAAATTTAAACGGCACATCACAATCTTCAATCATCACGGTATGTTGTACCCAGTCAGCTTTTTCTCTTTGCATGTGAGAAACCACAGTCACACCTTCAGAGTGAACCAAATGCTCATGGGTAGCTAACATCTTTTTTACGGCCTTATTCATGTTCAACTCTTTTCTCATCTAGTTGCGACAACTGCGACGCAACTTTCTGTTTAATTTCAGCATATCTCAATTTTTCACAGCGACCGAAGCCACTTAACTTGCGCACTTGAAAGCGACTGACCAAGGGAACTGCCATACCTGCAAGACAACGACAGTAAGTATCAGGGGATATAGCATTAATACCTTTGGCGGTTAAATGCGTTTTTAACTCAATCAAATCAAGCAATATTTGCTGTTCAGTAGGCCAAACGGGCTCTGTTGAATAGCGTAACTGAGCAATATTTCCACGGCAAACACTACAATGACCACACAAAGTGGGTGCCTGATTGTCATCAAAATAACGCGATAAATTATGGCTTAAACATGTTTCAAGCTCAAAAAAGCGCACTAATTGTGCTATTCGTGCAATTTCTTTCTGTTCTTTATCGTTAAAATAATGATAAAGCACATCAATCAAATCCGCTTGCGCCAATGCGTTCACATCTACCTGATACACATCTGTTATACGTTTAGTTTCTAACTCAATTAACTGATGTTCAGCTAAATATTCCAGTGCTAGTAACACGCGACTGCGCTCATGGCCCGTGGCACTGTATAGGGCATCAAAATCCAATGCGCCCCATATTTTTTTCATCTGCGTATGATTAAAAATCTGCGTCAAAAATGCCTGCCGCTCTGGATTAAATCGATCCAAAATGGCTTGCTTATCTACTAGAAATTTATAGTTTACATCAGCGTAGTAAGCAAACAACGGCTTTACTATCCCCAATATTTCTAGTTGAACGAGCAAGGTTTTCAAGGGCAACTGGCGAATATTACTCACGGTGGAGAGTCCATTTAACTGGCATTCCCATTGACCTAAATGCTGCTCAAGTCTAATAGTGTCAACTACTTGTGCGATACCATCCTGCTCAGGAGTGTCACCATAGACAAAATTTTCAACGGTATTTAATCCATCAAGATTCGCTAAAGTCACGCAGTGAGATAGCGCACCATCACGCCCTGCTCGACCTATTTCTTGGCTGTAATTCTCTATCGATTTAGGTAAATCATAATGGATCACAAAACGAATATTACTCTTATCGATCCCCATGCCAAAGGCGATAGTAGCCACAACGACTTGTAACTTATCTTGCATAAAGTCATTTTGGATTTGTTGACGCTTTTCATCTTCAAATCCAGCGTGGTATGCGCTGGCAATAATCCCATGTTGGCTTAATAAGCGCGCTACCGTTTCAGCAGTTTGCTGTAACGTCACATACACAATACCGGCGCCAGAAAATGAGGCGATTTGCTTAACAAGCAAGTCATCTTTTTCTTGTGTGGAGATAGGCAGTACTGTCAAATCTAAGTTAGGTCGATAAAAACCCGTTTGCACTATGTGCTCAGGCGCGATATCAAACCGTTTTGCCATATCCAGCTTAACTTTGCGTGTCGCCGTAGCGGTTAACAACAATACTAATGGGATTTGTAAATCACGGCGATAATCAGGCAATTTAAGATAATCAGGACGAAAGTTGTGCCCCCATTCTGAAATACAATGTGCCTCATCAACTACTAACATAGACAAAGTAACCGATTGAATAAATTGTCTAAAACGCTCATTTTTAAAACGTTCTACCGACACCATTAAAATCTTAAGTGTACCAGAACGTGCATCTACCATCACTTTTTGACTTTGTTCGGCACTCAATGTGGAGTCAATGCTTGCAGCATTAATGCCTTTAGATTGCAAAAATTCCAGCTGATCTTTCATCAAAGCCAGTAATGGTGAAATCACTAGTGTCAAATGAGGTAACTGCAATGCCGTAAATTGATAGCAAAGGGATTTACCCGAGCCCGTTGGGAAGATAGCTAAACTCGACTGTCCACTCAATAGTTGCGCTATAGTTTGCACTTGCCCAGGACGAAATTCAGAGAAACCAAACCCTTGTTGCAATAAACTTTCATATGGGTTGGTCTCTAGAATAGGATTAAGCATCAAGCGTCCTTTACACTCATTCTTACCCGCCTAAATGTTAAGACCTAGTGCAAGAAAAAGATTTAGCATTTAATTAATCGCCTAGTTTAGCAAATTTTAAGATACTTTATGGAGTTAATTACTCACAAGCGCATTTAAAACCGCAAGTGAGCTGATAAAAAAGCAGGAGGACATCATGAATTGATAGTCATTAACTGATTGATAAAAGAAGAATTAACGTGACCTTTTAGTCAATAATAAAATGCTAATAACTAAATAAGTTTGCTTAATGAAGAGATTAGCGAAACCTACCATTATTTATAAATAATGGTGAGCTTATTGCTATAACCAGTGCTTTTATAAATTATTGATAATTTATGATTTCCTCGCTAAATAGAGATTAATTAAAGCGGTCAGTTTATCTTGAAATCTTTCTTCAAAACTCTCAATATCGCGCCCAATTAATTGGAAATATCTGGTTGCTTGTTCATATGAAAGTAATTTATTAGCAACACTGTACTGCATCTCTTCAAGGCTTTTATTATACCTTGGGGTCAGTACCCAAGTGCCGACATTGACGTCAAAGTTTTGCATCGCCTTTTGGGCTAAAGCACAAAAAGCTTCAATATGTGCCAAGCCATTGGGGCCAAGACAGCCAGGTTCAATGCGGCACAATACTGCAATTTGTCGCTCGCTAACAATACTTACACTCATCTTTAGCCCTCAATGTGATACCGTAAAAACTTAACATATCGCGTTAAGCTTAACCATTATTTTCAATGCCGATACGCATAAATATAAAAAACCGCAAATTAGTATCGCTAATAATAGTTTTTTATTACTTAGTCAATTATGTTGCCGGCTTGAAAATATCTAATGCTGATATTTCATTATGCTCTGATAACAAGGTATCTATCGCCTGATCAAAGCTGTCTAATTTTTGAGTTTCCATATAGTGCTTCAACCTTTGAATAATATCCCTACTAACCTCAATATGAGATTTTTTTTGGCGTTTTTTTATTTGAGATAATTCTTTGCGAACCATACGCCAACCAAAATCAGTGAAATATTGATTAAGCATATTATTTGCTTTGGTGAGTTCGTTATCGAGTAGCTGCCCTTTTTTGCGTAAACGGACCACTTCATTTAACAGAGTGACCAACTCAAGGTAAGAGTTTAGATTATAAAACCACGTTGCTTTCGAGGTTGTAGCGTCAGGGTTTATAAGTCGATAAATTAAAGGTAAAGCAAAGATTAACTCACTCTCCTCAAGCAACAATAATTTTCTGCCTGCTGTTGGCTTACTCTCATGATACTTCCAAGCTTGTGCTGCCATAAATACTTTTTATATCTAAGATGTTATTAATTAAATGACACCCAATACTAGTACAAATCGTCAATCATTAATATATGTAATTAAATGACACCCAATACTAGTACAAATCGTCAATCATTAATATATGGTTAAACCATTTTATAGGGTTGGAAACGCTAAAATGCTGCTTTAGGTATTTTTATGCGGAATAAACAAGATAAGAGTCAGATAACTTACTGTAACTCATTGGTTAAAAATTATTCAAACTTACTCTCTCGTTCAATGTTAGTCATATAGACATCAGATAGAATGGTTAAACCATTCTTTTAAAATGAAGAGTGTTCGGCTAACTTAACTAAAGCGCGAACCCATACTGTGTATAATTTTAATGCAACTGCTCTCTTCTATTATATTTTTGACTTATTATCGAACATTATTAAAGCGCTTAAACTGTGTGTTCTTTTTAAGCATTTAAAACACCCCGCTCAATAAAAGAATACTTTTTAATCAAATAGCATATCTACCAGTGATAATGACGATTATCGCTGGTAGATATTGCTATGATTTGCGTATAATTACGCCTTATTATTCGATATCAGGTAATACGAGCAGTATGTCTAAAATGATCCGTGTAAATTCATCTGGTCAAAATAACCACAATATATCAAATGAAAAACTAACTGGATTAGAGAATAATCACACCGAAAACCCGCATTTTTTTGAGGAATCATATCTTCCACAATCTGTACGTAATGACTATTTAAGCGCCGCCGAAGAAACGGAATATGAAATTTCAGCTAATACTCGCCGTGTCTATAACACGAGCTTTAGTTTGTTTAGCCGTTATTGTGCAGAACATAAACTTCAGTCCCTGCCAGCCGATCCCCGTAGTGTGATTTCATTTATCGGTCATCAAAAAGAATTAATTCAAGAAAACACGGGCGTACAACTATCAAAGCAGACTCTTACGACAAGATTGGCAGCGATTCGTTATTATCATATTCAAGCCGGATTCCATTCTCCAACCGAGCACCCTTTGGTGATCCGAGTGATGCGCGGCTTAAGCAGAAACCAATCTCGTCATGTCAGTGATTATGATCAACAACCCATCATGTATGATGAAGTGGAAATGTTAATTCAGGCAATCGATGAACAAGTGCATCCTTTAACACGTGCGCGAGATAAAGCCATTATTCAATTAGGATTGCAGGGCGGATTTCGTCGTTCTGAACTTGCAGATATAAAAGTACAGTATGTCAGTTTTTTGCGAAACAAATTGAAAGTACGCCTCCCTTATTCTAAGAGTAATCAGCAAGGTCAAAAAGAATGGAAAGATCTTCCAGATCATGAACCCTTTGCCGCATTTGATGCTGTTAAATATTGGTTAGCGTTAACCAATATTAAAGATGGACATTTATTTCGTTCGATATCCCGTGATGGTAAAGATTTACGCCCATATCAGATTGTCGAGCGTAATTTAGATGCAAACTCAACCTTAAATAAAAATAGTGGTTTCCTCACCGGTGATGATATTTATCGTATTATCAAAAAGTATTGTACTAAAGCAGGATTACCCGCAAGGTTTTATGGTGCTCATAGTTTACGTAGTGGTTGTGTTACGCAACTTCATGAAAATAATAGAGATCATTTGTATATCATGGCAAGAACCGGACACACAGATCCTCGTTCATTACGTCATTATTTAAAACCGAGGGACTAAATGTTGATACTTATAAGATAAAAATCACCCATCAAGTTATTAGTTTTTTCTATCTTCTATTTTTCAAGCATATAATTTACTGCTTAAAAAGAAATAATCACTTATACGTCATTAAGATTATATTTATATTTGAATAATATTTTTATGATAAAAAAGTAGTGGGTTAAATCATAAACGATTAAGTTAATATAGATGTATATATCATATATTCATTCTTCCTTACCTAGCAATGTCAACTTCAATGACGCTCATCATTTACTACATTCCATCATGTATAGTCGGAACTTAATGGCATTCAACACGTAACATTTTTGAAATGTAAATTCATTATTTTTGTCATATTGATACTTTAACCTTAAGCACGAAAGTTATTTTATTGTCTTAAGCGGAGTAAATATGAGCAAGGCTACCTTTGACCCCACACTGTATAATAAGAGTAATAATATCCCATTTAATCAAGTGTTGGATAAACACTTATCTCGTCGGAATTTTGTCAAAAGTGGTTTAGGCCTCAGTGCTATGACCGCTTTTGCGAGTGTTGGCTTAACCGCTTGTGGCTCCGATAGCGCATCAAGTCCAAAACCTATCACTCCTGTCACGCCATTACTGCCAACTAAAAGTAGCGCTAAACTGAATTTCACCTCAGTTGCGGGTTCTCGCTTAGATGCGGTTGTTGTTCCAGAAGGCTACATGGCGCAAGTTTTAGCCCCTTGGGGGACGCCATTAAACGCCAAAGCGGCGCCATGGAAAAGTGATGGTAGTAACACTGCCGATGATCAAGCCAACTCAGTTGGAATGCACCATGATGGTATGCATTTTTTCCCTTTAAATGAAGCGGGTGATGATGGTTTGCTTTGCATTAATCACGAATATATTGATGAAGATGCATTACACCCTAACGGGCAAACATTCGATCCCGCTTCTGGCTTACGTACCATTGTCGATGAGGTACGCAAAGAAATTAACGCTCACGGTGTATCAGTTGTACGAATTAAGCTGATGAATAATCAGTGGGAAGTGGTCAACAATGATAACCATAACCGCCGCTTCACCGGCGCGACTGTGATGGATGTCAGTGGTCCACTGGCCTACTCTTCCCTACTCGAAACCCGCTATTCTCCCGATGGTAGTCAAACACGTGGCACCTTAAACAACTGTGGCAATGGTTATACGCCTTGGGGCACTTATCTTACCTGCGAAGAAAATTGGCCTGGTTATTTTGCTAATCGTAGCAGCTTAACGGCCGATCAAAGCCGTATTGGGATCAGCAAAACCAGTACTCGTTATGGCTGGGATGATCTTGCTGGCCACGATGAAGAACGTTTGGATGAATTTGCCCGTTTCGATGTAACGCCAAAGGGCTTAAGTGCCCAAGACGACTACCGTAATGAAGCGAACGGTCATGGTTATATCGTTGAAATCGATCCTTATAATGCGACATCGCGCGCGGTCAAACGAACGGCACTTGGTCGGTTCCGCCATGAAGGTTGTACCTTTGGTAAATTAATCGTAGGCAAGCCGGTTATCTTTTATTCTGGGCACGATTCACAATTTGAATACTTATATAAATTTGTCTCCGCGGCAGTTTGGGATGAACAAGATGCCAATAGCACTAATCGCCTACAAACCGGTGATAAGTATATGGATGAAGGGATTTTATATGTCGCCAAATTCAATGAAAATGGCGGTGGTACTTGGTTACCGTTAACATTAGATAGCCAAACTACAGACGGCAAAACCTTAAGCAATACTTTCGCAAGCTTAGCCGACATGATTTTAAATACTGCTGGTGCTGCAGATTTAGTCGGTGCAACACCGATGGATCGCCCTGAGTGGTGCGCGGTTGACCCGTTTACCGGTTCTATTTATTTAACCTTGACGAATAACTCAAAACGTACCGAGGCGAATCCTGCAAACCCAAGATTAAAAAATAATTTTGGCCATATTATTCGTTGGGATGAAGGTGAGAAAGACACTGAATTTACATGGGATATCTTTATATTCGGCGCTTCTAGTGATGCGAATGCCGACACTAACTTGTCGGGTTTAACAGATCTTAATCAATTTGCCAGTCCAGATGGTTTAGCTTTCGATCAACGTGGTATTTTGTGGGTTCAAACTGATAATGGAGCAAAGGAAGTCGCTGAAGATACTAACGATCAAATGCTCGCTATCGTGCCATCAACACTTACGGATAGCCAAGAAAAGCAGCTTGGTGTAACAGCAGATAACCAAATGGAATTAAAACGTTTTTTCGTTGGCCCCAATGATTGTGAAGTCACAGGTTTTGCGATTAGCCCTGATTACACCTCCATATTTGCCAATATTCAACACCCAGGTAACTGGCCTTACTCATCTAATGCCGCAGAGCCAACACCCACTGGGACAAAATTACGCCCACGCGCTGCCACTGTGGTGATCCGTAAGTTAGATGGTAAAGAAGTCGCCGTATAAACAATAATCTTGTTAATCAATTTCAATCATAAGTACTTAATTTTAGAAACTTAATTAAAGCTAAAAATTATATATAAAAAGCTGCTCACTATGAGCAGCTTTTTATTTTTATGGCGATTTATCAGCACAGTAACGAGCGCATTAACATCACATAATGGTTAATTATGGCTGCTATTTGCCTGTTCAAAGGCTTGCTCAAACGCATCAGTGAAGTTTGTAATGGGCAGTAAATCTTCACGACAACGGCGATTACGCCCCAATAAAGATGACTCAACAAATAAATCAAACCATGTACTTAAGGCCTTAGCATTGGCCGCCTCTCCCATTGCGCCTAATGCTAATGAAGCGACCTCAGCGGTGCCAAGTTGAAAATCATGGCTGCCTTTACGCAATGCATAAGTTGCCAGCGTGTCAGGATCGAAGGACAACAGCGGCAACGCGTGTAAGTAAGGACTCTTACGAAACATCTTAATCGCTTCTCGCCAACTGCCATCGAGCATGATAAGTAGTGGCCGCTTACCTTGTGATAGCATCGACGGCGAGACTTGGCTCAAAACCGTTTGTCCTGGTTCTGCATACTGGGCTGGAAATACCAAAAATGGTTGATATTGTGGTGATGCTAATAGTGCCAATAACTCTGGCTCTGGGGCGAGTCTTGACCAAAGAAAAGCATGGGTATCAGGGATTAAATCGGCAATTAAGCGGCCGCTATTGGTCGGTTTTAATACTTCGTCGTTATACATAATCAGCAAGAAACTGGCTTGAGTCTGTAACTGGCGACGTAGCGCACAAGTACAAAACTGCTCGCCCAATAGGCATAATGGACAACGGATTAGGCTTTTACCACGGGCACCAAAAGGCTTAGTCGAGATTGATTTACGGTACTGATATAAACGATGTACGGCATGGGGGGCTAAAGCCATAAAAACCAATTCTCTGTTAAAACCAAATAGGGGTAACGATTTAGAGGTTAAGCTATTTCAATCGCAGCGCCGCAGTTTAGCTCTTGCTGGTAAAAGGTGCAATTCATCGAAAATAAAAAGCCACATTTCTGTGGCTTTTGGGTTCATCAATAACTGTGTTCCGCTTAAAAAACTATAAAATACGACGCAGTAAAAAGTCGGCTTTAAGGCGACGAATTCGGGTCATGATCTTTTTCACTGGCGCAGGATAGCTCTGTAACGTATCTACTTGGCTGTAGTGATATAACCGCTGTGTGTGTTCCAAAATATGGGTTTGCTCTGCTTCAAACTGAGTTTTCCAGCAGCCGGTTTCATCTTGGATCAATAAACCATTCTCTAAATCCAGCGCCCAAGCTCTTGGGTTCAAATTAGAACCCGTGATCAAATGCTTATTACCGTCAGCACTGATACCCTTGAGGTGATAACTGTTGATGCCATGCTTCCACAGATGGATATTCAACTGGCCATTATCAATCGCCCATTGTTGGCGTTTAGCAAACTTACGCAGGGATTGCTCATACATATAAGGCAGCGCACCTATCGTAGAGAAGTCTTGTTCAGGCGGGATATAAAAATCATTCGCGGTTTTGTCACCGACTACGATATCGATACGTTTGCCATTACGTAAGTGCTTAGATAAAGCACGAACTAAAATGTAAGGTGGGTTAAAGTAAGGAGTGCAGATAAACAGCGACTTCTTAGATTCCTCGACTAAAGCCACCACCACTTTATTGAGCAGATTTTTCTTCCGCCCTAAACCCAGTAACGGGGTAATTCGATTACCTTCATGGGTTTCTTTAAATTGGTACTCAACGTCAGATAATCTCAACTTAAAGCTACGCATATCCGCTTTAGGGGGGAGCACTTCTTCTGCCGCTTCTTGCGTGAGCGAACACACCGCAGGATCAGCAATAATATTCGTCTGGATCATAGCGCGCATACTGCGGGCTAATTCCGCCGATTCAATCAAATGATAGCGATCGAATCGATACTTATCATGTTGCTGTAAATAAATATTGTTAAGACTCGCACCGCTATAGATCACCGCATCATCGATAATAAAACCCTTAAGATGCAGTACGCCCATAAATTCGCGCGACTTAACCGGCACGCCTAAAATATCAATAGGATGTTCAGCTTCAGCCATTACCCTACGGTACATCAAATAGTTACCGCTATCGCCTTTATGACCAATCAGACCACGCCTAGCACGATGAAAATCGACCAACACTTTAATATCGAGTGCAGGATTGGCGGCTTTGGCAGCCATCAGCGCTTGTAATATCTCACGGCCAGCTTCGTCATCTTCTAAATACAGCGCCGCAATATAAATACTCTGCTTGGCGCTTGCAATGCGAGCAAGCAATTCTGCCTTGAAGCGGCATGGCGTGAGCAACCACGTTAAAGCCTCGGGTTGAACGGCTATTCCACCAAGCTTATCTAGCAAGGCATCCTCCTTTAAACATGCTGACCACCCCGATAGGAAGTACTGGGGTTGAGTGATAAAAACATCACCGCAATATGAGTTAATTCTGGATAGGCATCTATAACTGCCAGCCTGATCGTTTGTTCGACTTTTAGATGGATATCAGGATCCTTAGGAAACCAGAGTAATTCAACTTGGACGAAGCGTTGATCAATTTTTCCATTTCGAAAACTGATGCTTGGGATCCAATCTAATGTGAAACTCTCTACATTACCTTTACATATATCCGCCAATGACTGCAGTAATGTTTGGCTGAACGCTGCAACGACCGTTTGTGGTAGGCCGCGCATACTAATATGTGGCATGTTTAGTTGTTACCTAAGAACCTAAAATCGTAAGGATTAGAAATTACCGACTTCACCCCGTCTCGGCAAGACTTTTCTCCCAAAAGTCCCCTTAAACCTCGCGGTTTTGCTGGTAATTTGACCTTGGACGATTTTATGTCAGCAAATTGGACACATTTAGGCAAAATATACCCGAATAGTATCTTTAGGCCTGTCCGCTCAAAAAGAGACTTATTCAGTCTACGGAGCGGACTCTTTTGCTTTTTTATCACCGTATTGACTCCCTATTAATGATGTAATATGCCACTGAAATACTGATAACCTGGTAGTTAAATCACAAAATACTCCTTTAAAATACTTGCTTTTGACCCTGAGCAAGGTGATTTAACGTAAACTAAAGTGACTTTTGCTGATTAAATCACTTCCATAAAAGAGACTGAAAATGAATAAGAAAATCTTACTCACCCTAGCGCTAACATTGTTATTTGCTTGGGGTATTTTTCACTTTAAAGCCCAACTGGGATTATTCATCCTGCCACTGTTTATTGGACTGGTATTATTTGTTACCTTACGTTTATACCGCTTAATGGAAAAGGATAATAATGAGGATTAGCCCAGTTCATGGCTATATCACTACTCAGTTCCTTTTAATGTTGATTTGGACTGATTGGGTTACTCGTTAAATGGATATATTATTAAAAAACACGCTGTGCGCAGGACTCATGTTAACAGTGAGCCATAATCTCGCCTATGCTGAACAAACTCAAAGTGCACCAGCACAATCACTGAGCCAAGCCGTCAATGAGCTAAGCCCTCGCTACTCTCAAGTCGCACTGCTTGCAATGGATATGGCTAATCATCAAGTTATTTATAGCCAACAGGCCGAAACACTGTTTATTCCTGCCAGTACTCAAAAGCTGCTCACGGCGGTAAGCGCTATGGCTCAGCTTGGTGCGGATTTTAGATATGTCACTGAATTATGGAGCGATGCTCCTATACGTAAAGGCCATATCGCTGGCAGTGTCTATCTGCGTTTTAGTGGCGACCCAACGCTCACTCAGGCCGATCTCAAAGCCATTTTTGCCAGCTTAGTTAAACAAGGCATTAACCGTATTGATGGGCATCTGTATTTGCTCGGCGATAAACAGGAGCAATTACAAGCTCCAGGCTGGGTATGGGATGATTTAGGGATTTGCTTTGCTGCGCCAGTATCGAGCTACATTATTAACCAGAATTGTGTTTATGGTCAGTTCAGCCCTAGCAGCGCCAATAAACCCTCACTGGTGAGTCTACGAACGGGAAGCTACGGTATAAAAATCAGTAGTGATGCCGTGTTTGATCAAAAAGCGAGTCGCGAATTTTGCCAGCTCGATTTGATACGACTAGGCCAAAATAGCTACCATCTACGTGGCTGTTATCCAGGTGCAGAAGCCATTCCATTAGCGATTGCAGTGACTGATCCACTGAAGTTTGCCCAAGATACTCTGACCTTTCAACTCAAGGGGGAAATGTCATTGGCAGGTAAAGTTCAACCTGGGACAAGTTTACCTAAAAAGGCGAAGCTCATTGCCAGCCATAGTTCAGCACCGCTACCAGCATTACTTAATATTATGTTACTTAAATCAGATAACTTAATCGCCGACAGTCTGTTTAAGCAATTGGGTAAAAGTTATTTTAATACCCAAGGCAGCTTTACCAATGGCGCGGTGGCGATGAACCGAATTTTAACTGATTTAGGTATTGATTTAACCAATGCCAAGATTGTCGATGGCTCGGGGTTATCACGTTATAATCTACTTAATGCTAAGCAACTCGCAGCGGTTCTTGCATTGATGCATCAAGATAGTCGCTTTAGTCCATTAATTGCCAGTTTGCCGCAAGCAGGCGTTAGCGGTACCTTAAAATACCGTTTAGGCTACAATAAGCCCCCCCTTAAACATCAAATTTTTGCCAAAACGGGTTCAATGCAAGGCGTATCTAATTTAGCGGGGTTTATTCGATTGCCGCAGCGTAGCGACACGCTATTTGTGATACTTGAGAATGGCATGAGTCCTGATGTCAAAAAACAGCATAAAATATCTTTTAGTGCTGAATTTCTTCAACAATTAATTTCAATACTGCAACAGCCCTCACCGACCACTGAAGCGGTTAACATCGCAATACACTAGCTTATATTTCAGCTTAAACAGCGGCAATAATTTCAATAAAAAGCACTGAATATTCAGTGCTTTTTATTTACTTAAACGAAATATATTATTTAAAACAACTCCGCTGGCATTGCCATCGTGCTTGTGCCACCCGCACGAACTTGCGCGATATGATAATCCGCTTTAGGTAATAGCTTGTCGAAATAGAATTTAGCTAAGTAGTTTTTTTGTTCGGCAAAGACTTTATCTTCGTGCACCGTCACTTTATCGATCATAGCCAACCAGTAGAAACCATACAAGGTGTAACCAAAGGCATCTAAAAAGTCGACCGCGCAGGCATTAATTAGCGCAGGCTGAGCTACTTTCTGCTGGTTAACTGACTCAGCAACGATGACTAATGCATCAAGACGTGAGCTCACTGCCGCCACTTTCACCGCATCAACATGAGTAAATGCTCGCATTTGCGCCTTTAAGTCAGCCACAAATTCGTTCAATGCGGCTAGATTATCGCCAGTAACTTTACGGCCAAGAAAATCAATCGCTTGAATACCATTTGTGCCTTCATAAATCTGTGCAATACGGGTATCACGCACTAATTGCTCAATGCCAGTTTCACGAATATAACCATGCCCACCAAAGACCTGTTGAGCCATGATGGTGGCATCTAAACCGCGATCGGTTAAAAATGCCTTAGCAACAGGGGTTAATAATCCCACATAACGCGTCGCTTTAGCTTTAATGTCATCTTGAGCATATTTTGCTAAATCGAGCTGTTGTCCTGTAAATACCGACAAAGCGCGACCAGCCTCTGTCATGGCGCGTATGGTCAACAACATACGGCGCACATCGCCATGAACGATAATCGGATCGGACTCGCTACCGGTCGGCGATCCGCCAGCGGCAACGCCTTGATTACGCTCTTTAGCGTAATCGGCTGCCATTTGATACGCCGCCTGAGCACTACCTAGCCCTTGAATACCAATCGCTAAACGTTCATAGTTCATCATAGTGAACATACACACTAGGCCGCGATTAGGCTCACCAATCAAGTAACCTTGGGCGTTGTCATAATTCATCACACAGGTCGCAGAACCTTTAAGGCCCATTTTGTGCTCAATAGAACCCACAGATACACCGTTTGGCTTGGCTAAACTGCCATCGGCATTAATCGATATTTTAGGCACAAGAAAAAGTGAAATCCCTTTGCTATCCGGTAGCTTGGCAAGCACTAAGTGGATAACGTTTTCAGTTAAATCGTGATCGCCACCCGTGATAAAAATCTTGCTGCCCGTGATGGCATAACTACCATCATCCTGCGGTAAAGCTCGAGTGCGAATATTACGCAGATCAGAACCCGCTTGCGGCTCTGTCATATCCATAGCACCAGCCCATTCGCCGGAATATAACTTAGGCAAATAAGCTTGTTTCAATTCTTCGCTGCCGTGTGCATTGATACATAAAGCCGCCCCCGCAGTTAACGAGCCATAAAGCGTAAACGCATTACAGGCACTGTAAGCCATTTCGTCAACTAAGATCCCCAGCATCTTTGGCATGCCCATGCCACCAAACTCAGCATCGCCACACAACCCAATCCAACCGCCCTGCGAATACTGTTCATAAACGGCTTTATAGCCATCAGGAGTAATCACTTGATTATCTTGATGTAACACGCCCTGCTCATCTCCGGTTCTGTTCAGGGGATGGATTAAGTCACTGCTAATTTTTGCCGCTTCTTCAAGAATGGCATTTGCGGTATCAATATCGACTATTTCAGCAATATCAGGCAATTGTGCCCAAGTGGTAGGAGCATCAAATACCTGTTCTAACAGGAAACGCATATCCGTCAACGGGGCTTGGTAAGGGTTCATTAGTAGACTCTTAACGTAGAATTAAAACAGTTGTTTTAATTTATACCAGTTCAATGTAGAAAACAATCTCATTACAAATACAACTACGAATAATATATCCCTAACCCACCTCAATTTTCGAACTGCGGTATCTTTTAAGCTGGGTTAGATATAAAAGTGCGTGAGCTAAGTACAAATTAAACCCATAAAAAAACCCTTAAGCATCTTAAGGGTCTCTATTTTATAAGTTTTACAATTGAATTGTCGCAGCGTTAGCTCACGCTTACAATTATTACCACATTAAATCATCTGGAATCGCATAATTAGCATAGGGATCATCTTCAACCACTACGGCTTTAGCACTATCCTGTTGCCATAAATAACCGCACCACTGCGGCACTAACAGCTTCACTCGCTCGGCTAACTTATGCGGAACTAAGTAACTCTTGTCTTCGTAACGTACTATACCTAACTGCCCTTTGAGCAATTCCGACTGTAATTTTTCATCTATATATAAAGAATAGATTTTATTATCAAGAGTATAATTAAATTTAACTTCAGCATAGGTAGGGATTTTAATCGCAAACTGGGTGAACTCAGTGATTAACCCGCGCACTTGTCCACGCTCCGATGCTTCGGCAAAACGTTGCTCATTGAGCGCTTTATCTTTCTGTGCCTGCAGACGTTTTTGATCTGCGACTTCTTGCTTAAAAACTCCTGAGCCATCGTCTATGCGCGATTTTTTGTCACGGCGTTGTTGGGTTTTAAGGTCACGCGCCTTTTGTTTACTGGCAAGCCCAGCTTTGAGTAATTGCTCTTGTAATGCATTAGCCATGGATCATTACCTATTTAATCTATTTATAAACACAAGATGGTCGATGTGGGATTTCTGTCGACGCTTAAAATAACATTACATTTTTGCGGCTAATTCGCCAAGTTCTGTCATTGCGATACTGGCGCCGCCCAGTGACCAACCGCCGTCTACTGGCAGGACTACACCCGTAATATAAGATGCCAATTCAGAGCCCAAGAATAGCGCCGCATTAGCAATATCTTGACCTGTGCCATTGCGTTTTAACGGGACCGATTGGGCCACTTTTTGCTGTAATACCGCACTAGGGGCCAGACGATTAAAACCTTCCGTATCAGCAATTGGCCCTGGAACAATAGAGTTTATCCTTAACCCTTCACAACCCCATTCTAATGCAAGTGTACGCGTTAACATATCAACGCCCGCTTTAGCCGCACAAACATGCACTTGCATTGGCATCGCAATTGAAGCTTGCGGCGCTGAAATCTGAATAATACTGCCATTGGGACGACGTAACAAAGGGTAAGCTTGTTTGAGGACTTGAAAGCTTCCCAGTAAATCAATATCCATTACTGACTTAAATCCATTAGCGGAGAGTTTAGCCGCACTAGCCGGAAAATTGCCCGCTGCGCCACTGACGAGTACATCGATAAAGCCAAACTCTGAGGCAATTTTATCAAAGCCCACTTCGAGTGCAGTTAAATCACGTACATCAAAACTCACACCTAAATGAATGCCATCAAGATTGGCCTGTTTCAGCTGCAATACCGCGGCATCAACTTTATCTTGGCTGCGACTCGCGACTGCGACATTGGCGCCAGCCTGTGCGAACGCAATGGCAATCGCGAGATTTATCCCACTGGTTCCTCCGACAACGACAACATTCTTACCTTGATAGTTAAACATCGTAGCATTAAACATGGGCGTTCTCCGTGAACAGTGAGATAAGCACTCAGGGTGTGATTAATTATTCTCTATGCCAATGATTGGTGAATCGCTTGCAATGCCGCTAATGGATCGGCTGCTTTGGTGATGGGGCGGCCAATCACCAGGTAATCTGAACCCGCAGCAATCGCTTGAGGCGGCGTCATCACGCGGTGTTGATCGCCAGCATCGCTACCAACTGGGCGGATCCCCGGCGTAACGAGCTTGAAATCCTGACCTAACAGCGATTTTAACGCTGTCGCCTCTTGGGCTGAACACACTACGCCATCGAGTCCTGCTTGCTGCGTCAGTTTAGCTAAACGCTGAACATGTTCAAATGCAGGTACATTGATGCCGAGTAATTTAAGATCATCATCACTCATGGAGGTTAATACCGTCACAGCGATCAGCATAGGCGCTTTGTCGCCGTATGGCAGCAAGGCCTTTTTGGCCGCTTCCATCATGGCTAAACCGCCACTGGCGTGTACATTCGTCATCCACACCCCCAGTTCTGCGGCCGCGGCCACGGCTTTGGCGACAGTATTGGGAATATCGTGAAATTTCAAATCAAGGAACAAATCAAAACCACGGTCATGGATATCTTTCACCAATTGCGGGCCAAACAGGGTAAACATTTCTTTGCCGACTTTAAGGCGGCACATGTTGGGATCGAGTTTTTCTATCAGTTGTAAAGCGTGGTTTTTGTTATCGTAATCAAGCGCTACGAGGATAGGTTTAGTCGTCATCATCTCTCCAACAGAGTTACACTAACTATAGATATTATCTTATTACTCGCCGTCTAAGCCTCGGATCCGCTTGATACTGCCCCAGTTTTTACAAGAAGGACAATGCCAGTAAAGCGCATGGGATGGGAAACCACACTCTTTACAACGGTAACTTGGACGGAATTTAATTTGTTGCTCAACGAGCTGCTCTAGTAGAGCTAAACTTTGTTTGGCTTGCCCTTCCTCGGCTTGACGTAAATGCATTTGCATCAAGTGCTGAAAGCCTTTCATGGTCGGATGACGATATAACGCATCGAGCACCATGGTTTCTGCTGCTTTTATCTCATCTAAACCAATCATGTGCTGTGCTAAGGCGACCACCACAGAAGCACCGGCGCCATCGGCCATAGCGCCTGCCAGTAATTCTTGGAAACCTTCTCTATCGTTAGTATCACGGTACACTTGTTTTGCCGTTGGAATCGCATCGGCAAACAGCTCAATATCAGCATTCTTCAACTGCTGTAGCATTTGCTTACACTGATCATAATCTTGAATATCGAGAAACTTTTTAGCTAAGGTCAATAAAGCACGGCCGCACTGGGGATCTTGTTTGAGTGCCTGTTGCAGTAATTTAATTTTTTGTGCATCGTCGCTCGCTTCATCAGCTAACTGGCAATAAAAATGTGCTGTTAATGGCTTTAAAGCTTGCTGGCGCTTACGACTCAAACGCTTAGTGATATCAATCGCCTTTTGCCACTCTTTAATCACTTGATAGATAGCAATAAGTTGGGTTTCGGACTCTTCACTGTGGTCGTCTTGACTGACGAGATTAATAAAAATTTCTTCGGCCCTGTCGTAAAAACCTGCAGCCAGATAATCTTTACCCAGCTCCATCATAGCGATGTCACGCTGCTCATTAGTTAATGTAGGCCGCGCGATTAAATTTTGGTGAATGCGAATAGAGCGATCGACCTCGCCGCGTTTACGAAATAACGAGCCAAGCGATAAATGAGTGTCGATGGTTTCATCGTCAACATCGAGCATACTAATAAACAAATCAACTGCCTTGTCGGATTCATTCGACAGCAGAAAGTTGAGCCCCGTAAAATAATCACGGCTCAATTGTTTACGTTGATTAGATTGATTCTGCCTTATGCTCCGTCGCCCCATATACCAACCGTAAGCGGCAGCAATAGGAAGCAACAGAAAGAGGATCTCAAGCATATTAAGCGTCTATATCCTGAGGGACCTTGGCAAGCACTTGATTTAGCTTTTTCTTCGTTGCCGCTAAGCTCAATTTCAAGCGAACAATATAATAGCTCGCCACTAACCAACTCAGCATAAAACCGGCAAAAAAGACCACAGCAAGCACGACTGGCAGGCGGTACTCACCCTGTGCGACAAAATAGCTAATTGTCACCACTTGTTCGTTACGTGCACCAAAAATCAACGCCAAAATAAATAATAGTGCTACCAGCACAGTTGCCACAAATGATTTCACGCTGCACTCCCTATTCGCGTTTCAATTTAATGATTATCCAAGAAATTTACTGAGCTGACCAGCAATAGATACAAAAAAGCCTCCTAACGGAGGCTTTTTACTATGCGGTCAATCACACATTAACGGCGTCAACACGCTCGCGCAGTTCTTTGCCTGGCTTAAAGTGCGGGACATATTTACCTTCCAAATCGACAGATGAACCCGTCTTTGGATTACGGCCAGTCCGCGGTGCACGATAGTGAAGAGAGAAACTGCCAAAGCCACGGATCTCAATACGATCACCGCTTTCTAATGTTGTTGCCATTTGCTCCAACATTTCTTTGATTGCGCCTTCAACCTCTTTCGCCGACAGCTGCGACTGCCTGGTGGCGAGTTTTTCGATAAGTTCAGATTTCGTCATCTTAGCTATCCCCTATTATCAAGCCAAACACAGTCGCCTAATGGGGAGATAAGTCTCCCCAAACAACAGGCGATTATTTACGAGCTGCTTTAAACGCTTCAGCCATTGCATTGCTAATAACAACGTCATCTTGCTTGTTCAACGTCGCCATTACTTCTTTCTCTTCAGCTTCGTCTTTCGCTTTGATTGACAGGCTGATAGAGCGGTTCTTACGATCAACACCCATGAACTTAGCTTCGATTGCATCGCCTACATTGTAGACAGTAGATGCATCTTCGATACGCTCACGTGAAATGTCAGCTACACGGATGTAACCTTCAACAGTGTCGGCCAATTCAACAGTTACACCTTTAGCATCAACAGCAGAAACAGTACCGTTTACGATAGTGCCTTTCTTCTTGTCAGCTAAATATGCGTTGAATGGATCATCTTCAGTTTGCTTAACACCTAAGCTGATGCGCTCACGCTCTGGATCTACAGACAGAACCACTGCATGGATTTCATCGCCTTTCTTGTATTCAGAAACTGCGTCTTCGCCAGTACCGTTCCAAGAAATGTCAGACAGGTGAACTAAACCGTCGATACCGCCGTCAAGACCGATAAAGATACCGAAGTCAGTGATTGACTTGATCTTACCAGAAACCTTGTCGCCTTTATTGTAACGAGTTGCGAAGTCATCCCATGGATTAGTCTTACATTGCTTCAGACCTAGAGAAATACGACGACGCTCTTCATCGATGTCCAGAACCAGAACTTCAACTTCATCACCTAAGTTAACCACTTTAGATGGGTGAATGTTCTTGTTAGTCCAATCCATTTCAGAAACGTGAACCAGACCTTCAACGCCTTCTTCGATCTCGACGAAGCAACCGTAGTCAGTTAGGTTAGTAACGCGGCCCGTTAAACGTGTGTTTTCTGGGTAGCGCTTGCTGATTTCTAACCATGGATCTTCGCCAAGTTGTTTCAGACCTAGAGATACACGAGTGCGCTCACGATCATACTTCAGTACTTTAACGTTGATTTCATCGCCAACATTGACGATTTCTGATGGATGCTTAACACGCTTCCACGCCATATCTGTGATATGTAGCAGACCGTCAACACCACCTAAATCTACGAATGCACCGTAGTCAGTCAGGTTCTTAACGATACCTTTAACAGCTTGACCTTCTTGCAAGTTTTCTAACAGTGCATCACGCTCAGCGCTGCTTTCTGATTCGATAACTGCACGACGAGAAACAACAACGTTGTTACGCTTCTGGTCTAGTTTGATAACTTTGAATTCTAATTCTTTGTACTCTAAGTGAGCGGTGTCGCGAACTGGGCGCACATCTACTAGAGAACCTGGTAAGAAAGCACGGATACCGTTTAATTCAACAGTGAAACCGCCTTTAACTTTACCATTGATGATACCGATTACAGTTTCAGCATCTTCATAAGCTTTTTCCAGAACGATCCAAGCTTCATGACGTTTCGCTTTTTCGCGAGACAGTTGAGTCTCACCGAAGCCGTCTTCAACAGAGTCAAGAGCTACGTCAACTTCATCGCCAACTTGAATTTCTAAAACACCTTGAGCGTTTTTGAATTGTTCAGCTGGGATTGGGCTTTCAGACTTCAGACCCGCGTCAACCAGTACCATACCGTTTTTGATTGATACAACAGTACCACGAACGATAGAGCCTGGACGGAATTCCAGAGTTTGAAGGGATTGTTCAAATAGATCAGCAAAAGATTCAGTCATGTTTAGGTTACTTTCTTTATTAAACCACTGTCCGTCCTAGACGTGGAGTCAGTCAAATTATCCGTATCATCCTTAATACGAATACCTACCCGGTGGGCTAACTTAGTTAGCGTCGGATAATTTTTGGTTGATAAAGTTAAGCGCAAGCGCCAGTACTTCATCAATACCCTTACCGCTAGTATCGATAATGAGCGCATCCTCGGCGGGGACTAAAGGAGCCACCGGACGATTCATATCGCGTTCATCACGTTCGATAATTTCACTTAAAAGGCGGTCGATATTAACATCGAAGCCCTTGTCCTGCAACTGATTATAGCGTCTTTGGGCACGCTCTTCAGCTGAGGCGGTTAAATATAATTTTGCCAGTGCATTGGGGAAAACAACCGTTCCCATGTCGCGACCATCGGCAATTAATCCTGGCGCCGTTTTAAAAGCACGTTGACGACGCAGTAATGCTTCTCTCACCCGTGGAAACGCGGCGACTTTTGAAGCGGCATTTGAGCACTCTTGAGTGCGAATGTCGGTGGTGACGTCTTCACCTTCCAATATCACTTGAACCGGATCGGTATCATTGCCTGTTAAAAACTTCACATCGAGATGTGCCGCTAACAGCGTGATCGATTCTTCATTTTCCAGTTCAACGTTATGATGAATTGCTGCGAGCGCAAGAACTCGGTAAATAGCACCACTATCAAGTAGTTGCCAACCTAGATGCTGAGCCAATAATTGACTAATTGTACCTTTGCCAGCACCACTTGGGCCGTCGATTGTGACTACAGGAGCCCGTTCAGACATACATTCCTCCGCAAAAAATAACCATCATCCGTGAGTTCATCAAGTGAGCCCCCGAAAATGAGCGCGCAGCATTGTACAACAAAAGACAAACAAAATCCGTGGATTTTTTATGAAGATTAGCAGCCGCGCAAATACGGCTGACTATTCTTGACATCAATAGTTGTAACAATGACGAAGCAGATTGGCTTAGCCTTGCAGACTCGCAAACTGCTTAAAGTAGTCTGGGAATGTTTTAGAAGTGCAATCAGGATCATTGATGGTAATACCGCAATCGGCAAATGCCAGCATCGAAAAACACATGGCCATACGGTGATCATTGTAGGTATCAATTTCTGCGGTGTTAATCACCGCAGGCGGGGTGATTTTAATGTAATCGTTACCCTCTTCAACCTCGGCGCCGACTTTACGTAATTCCGTCGCCATGGCCGCTAAGCGGTCGGTCTCTTTAATACGCCAGTTATAGATATTGCGAATAACCGTCGTGCCTTTAGCAAATAACGCTGCGGTAGCAATGGTCATGGCCGCATCGGGAATGTGGTTCATATCTAAATCAACGGCCGTTAACTGAGAGCCACGGGCAATAATATAGTCATCGCCCCACTCGATATCTGCGCCCATTTTTTCAAGCACATCGGCAAATTTCACATCGCCTTGAATACTTAAACGGCCCACACCGGTGACTTTGACTTCACCGCCCTTAATCGCCCCTGCGGCGAGGAAATACGATGCCGATGACGCATCGCCTTCGACCAGCACTTTACCCGGCGACACGTACTGCTGACCGGCAAGGATCTCAAATCGGGCATAGTCATGGTTGATGACAGTTACGCCAAATTGCGCCATCAGGGACAGTGTAATATCAATATACGGCTTAGAAACTAACTCGCCTTTGACATGGATATTCACGCTGCCCTTTGCAAGCGGCGCCACCATCAATAGGGCGGTTAAAAATTGGCTTGATAAATCGCCTGCAATGTCAACATCGCCGCCATTAAGACCCGTTGCATTAATCGTCAGCGGGGGAAAACCGTCATTTTTAAGATAAACGACATTGGCACCGAGTTGCCTTAAGGCATCGACTAAGTCGCCAATCGGGCGCTCTTCCATGCGCGGTTCGCCCATGAGGGTAAATTCGCCTTGGCCTAAGGTTAAGGCGGCGCACAATGGGCGCATTGCTGTGCCCGCATTGCCTAAAAACAATTCCTGCGCAGATTCTGAGGAAATCACACCGCCTAAGCCATCAAGTTCACACACAGTATTGTTTTGCGATAAACGATAGTTCACCCCTAACTGCTTGAGGGAGGCCAGCATGTGGCGAATATCATCTGAGTCGAGCAGATTGGTAAGCGTGGTCGTGCCTTGGGCTAAGGTGGCCAATAATAAGGCACGATTTGAAATACTTTTTGAGCCCGGAATATTGATCTCACCGCGGACTTGCACAACAGGTTCAAGACGTAATTGCTTCATGAATAAATCTTCTTTCTCTATAGGGCGTCATCATCACGATCACGCGGACTGAATACGCAAAATGGCAACTTCACGCTACACAGCGTCAAGTTAAGATTACAAATAAAAGGAGATTGGGGCCTTGTTGGTGCTTCGTCGTTATAAAATTACCGATTGTCGCTAAGGATTCAACCGTTTTTTCGAGAAAAATGGCATTTTGGTCAGATTATTTACTGAGTTCAGTGTAAAAATAACAAAAACGCAAAATTTAAGCGGTTAATTTAGGATTTAATCGTATTTTTGGCAGGCTTTTTTGCCAAGATAACTGGCGTGTAATCACAGTTTTCACTTTAAATACGTTACCTTTCCGCGCTATTCTAAGCCCCAAACGATAAATAACGCATATCTGATACAAACAATCACGTTTGCACTATAACCAGAAAGGTAGATGGAGCTATGTTTAACTCACTCATCGCAATGCCAGCAGATCCCATCCTTGGCTTGTTGACTCAGTACCGCGAAGACACCCACCCGCAAAAAGTTGATTTAGGTGTGGGCGTTTATAAAGACCCTACAGGCGTGACCCCGATCCTTAACTGCGTGAAAAAAGCCGAGAAATTCCGTCTCGATACCGAAACCACCAAAGTGTATATCGGTCCAACGGGCTCGCCACAATTCAACACCTTAATGACAGAATTAGCCTTTGGTGCAAATCACAGTGCTATTCTCGCTAATCGTATCCGTACCGTTTCTACACCCGGTGGTACTGGCGCACTACGCGTGGCAGGAGATTTTATCAAACGCTGCAACCCGAATGCGGTGTTATGGGTAAGCGATCCAACTTGGGCAAACCACATCGGTTTGTTCGAAGCGGCTGGCATTACCGTTAAAACCTATCCGTATTATGACTACGATAGCAAATCATTGAAATTTGATGAGATGCTTGCTGCACTATCGCAAGTAAGTCCTGACGATGTGGTGTTATTCCACGCCTGTTGCCATAACCCGAGCGGAATGGATTTAACCACAGAACAATGGGATAAAGTGGTTGCCCTGACAAAAGAGCAAGGCTTTACCCCACTGATTGACATGGCATACCAAGGCTTTGGTGATGGCGTTGATATTGATGCCTACGGCGTGCGCAAAATGGCGGCAGCGGTCGATAATATGATCCTTTGCAGCTCATGCTCGAAAAACTTCGGTTTGTACCGTGAGCGTATCGGTTCGTGTTCTGTGATTGCCAAAGATGCTAATACCGCCAATGTAGCGCAATCAGTCCTGCTTTATGTGGTTCGCTGCCTCTACTCTATGCCGCCTGCCCATGGCGCCGCGATTGTTGAGACGATTTTAGGATCGGCAGAATTAACCCAAGAATGGCTAGATGAGCTGAAAGTAATGCGCGATCGCATTAACGGCAACCGCGCCATTTTAGTCGATAAACTTAAAGCCAATGGCGTAGACCGTGACTTTAGCTTTATCGCCCGTCAAAAAGGCATGTTCTCCTTCCTCGGGGTGAATCCAGAGCAAGTGGCGCGCCTGCAAAAAGAATTCAGCATTTATATGGTAGGTTCAAGCCGCATCAGTATTGCTGGGATCAGTGAAGATAACATCGATTACTTAGCCCAATCGATCGCTAAAGTGCTTTAAGCGCCGCTGAGTTTATCTGCACCGCTCACTCTGCTGTATTCACTCAATAAAGGAATACAGCAGAGTTCATTTACCGCCTCAAGTGTTAAATTTTTCAATCATCCCACCCGATCAGTTTTGACAGTTTATTATCCTCTGTTACATATCCCCCAATATGACAAGTAACGCCACAGTCTCACTGTTCAAGCATTTATTTTCAATCGTAAAATCACATTCTAGCGATGTTGACATCGCGGCTTTATCGCAATAAGCCACAAATTGTGACCTCGGCCGGCGGATTTCCATTTCATTAATCAGGACTGCGGCTATTTTCACTTTTTAAAGCCAACGCCACTGAGTAGATTAGTGATTATCATAGAACTTGTGGATATTCCGCCATGTTATTACCAGATAGATTAGTGCAAATCGTTACTAGCCCTCAGCTTTCACCCAAGCAAAAATCCAACTATTTAGCGTTGGAGGCAGAGGCGAGTTTGCCCTATATGTCAATATCGCCAGAAGTAAAAGCCGCGATGAATGACGGTATTATTTGCGACATGTTTGAAGGCCATGCGCCGTTTAAACCACGCTATGTGTTGCCAGACTATGCCCGCTATCTTAAGCAAGGCTCTGAATATTTAGAGCTTTCATCGGCGCAGGATTTAGATGAAGCCCTCAATGCCTTGACCATCCTTTATCATCACGTGCCATCTGTGACCAATATCCCCGTGTATTTAGGCCAGTTGGATGACATTTTGATGCCTTTCGTTGAAGGAATAGATGCGGAAGTCCTTTATCGTAAATTAAAACTGTTTTGGATCATGCTCGACAGAACCCTGCCCGATGCCTTTATGCACGTGAATATTGGTCCTACAGATAACATCGTTTGCCGCACCCTACTGCGCATTGATGCCGAGTTAAAACAAGTTGCCCCTAATTTGACCTTTATGTACGACCCCGCCGTCACGCCGGATGAATTGTTGTTGCTTGCGACCACCAATATTTGTCAGTGCAGTAAGCCGCATATTGCGAATTACCCACTGCATGCCAGTGCGTTTGATGTGCGCGGTTTTGGTATTGTCAGTTGCTACAACGCTTTGCCGTTAGCGGGCGGCGCCAATACCTTAGTTCGACTTAATCTTAAAGAAGTTGCGTTAAAGGCCAATTCTATAAACGATTTTTTTGATACTGTATTGCCAAATTACTGCTCACTCACCTTCGAGCTCATTGAAGCGCGCTCGGCATTTTTGCATCAAGAATCACACTTCTTTGACAGCTTTTTAGTTAAAGAGCAATTGATTGATGAATTGCGCTTTGCACCCATGTTTGGTATTTACGGCATGGCAGAAGCCGTGAATATTCTGCAAGCATTAACGGCCAGTGAAGAAGTAAAGCCAGCTAAACACGCTAGATATGGCCATGAAACGGATGCAAATCAACTTGGCTACCGTATTTCTGCCACGCTCGATGCCATAGTGAAATCCACACCCGTCGCGCATGGTTACCATGGGCGAGCACTGCTGCATTCACAGGGCGGCATCAGTGTCGATAAAAACGTGACCCCAGGCGTTCGCATTCCCTATGGTACTGAACCGAATCCTATCGCTCACATTCAAGCCTTAGCGCAGCATCATCAGTATTATACGGCGGGGATTAGCGATATTTTGACCATAGATGAAACTGTAAAATCCAATCCTCAAGCCATGTTCCAGCTATGTAAAGCCGCGCTGGAGTTAGGTTTTAGAGAATTTACCGCCAATGTCGCATCTAACGATTTAATGCGCGTGACCGGCTATATGGTAAAACGCTCAGATATTGAAGCGTTTAAACAGTGCGGCTCGCGCCTCAATACCACAGGCTTAGCCGCAGAAGCGGCGGTTAATACGGGAATATTGCAACGACAAGCACGAGTTATCGCCCATGAACACTCCCCTTGTGTCTTTAAATAGACACGCTATTGTCAGTCAGCTATTGCCCTTTTCATGCGTCGACGGGCCTGGCAGCAGGCTCGTATTATTCCTGCAGGGTTGCAACTATCAATGCAAAAACTGCCATAACCCACATACCATAGGCTTATGTGATGCTTGTGGCGATTGTGTCGCCACCTGCCCTGAAAATGCGCTGACATTGATAAATGCTAACAATAAGCATCTGATTCATTGGAATAAAGATCGTTGTAGCCAGTGCGATACTTGTCTTGCTGTGTGCCCAAAACAAGCCAGCCCTAAAGTCACCCGATACACTGTTGAAGAGATACTGACGATTCTCCATAGTCAGCGTCACTTTATTAATGGCATTACGGTTAGCGGCGGCGAAGCGAGCCTGCAACTGCCGTTTATTATTGCCTTGTTTCAAGCGATTAAAGCCTCAAAGCCGTTATCACACCTGACTTGTATGCTCGACACCAATGGCAGTTTGAGCTTAACGGGATGGCATAAACTGCTGCCGTTTTTAGATGGCGCTATGGTGGATCTTAAAGCGTGGCAACAGGATACCCATAGGTACATTACCGGTCGTGGTAACCATGCCGTGTTCAAATCAATCCAGTTATTGGCTAAACAGCAAAAACTGTACGAGGTGAGATTGCTGCACATTCCGAGCATCACGGATTACGAAGAAGAAATAGAAGCGCTAGCGACCTATTTACTTCTGCTAGGCCCAGATACGCGAGTTAAGTTAAATGCCTTTCACCATCATGGTGTTGTCGATGAAGCACTCAATTGGCCAAGCTGTAAACAAGCCGATATTGAACACTTAGCCGCAACGCTTGCAAAGCGAGGCGTAACCAATCTCGTGTTACCTTCCATATACCTTTAACGACTGCAAAGCAAAATTTGCTCATAAAGCCAGCGCAGTGCGGGATCTTTCATGCTTTGACTATGCCAAACTAGGCTGTAAGCCACTTTGCCATATTCTATGGGTAAAGATTTAATCGTTAAGCCTTGAGCTTGGCTAGCGATGGATGCCCAGCGGCGCGAGCAGGTAAAGAGCAACTCACTGTGATGGCACATTAACGCCGCACTGCCAAAGTCTGGGACCGAAATGGGAACGGCACGTTTTTTAGATTGCTGGGCGAGCAAAATATCAAAAAAAGGCGTGCTCAGATCTGTGTCTGTAATGCCAATATGGCTAAAACTCAGGTAATCATCGAAGCTGATATGCGGCTGTTTAGCCAAGGGATGGGATGAATTCATCAGGCAGACCATTTCATCGCTGAACAAGGTTTCCCACACCAGATCGTCTTGACGAGGATTAGGTTGGCTCAGATCATGGGGTAACAGCACAAAATCTAATGTACCTTTAAGCAATCCATCAAAACCAATATTGTCTTTGCTGTAAATATCGAGGCGGATATTAGGAGCCAAGCTCAGAATATGGGCGCTCAGTTTGGCGGCCAGCAGCTCAAAGGTGCTTTCGCGCATCGCAAGCGAGAAACGCCCCTCAAAATGTGCAGGGTTAAACGCATCCTGACTCATGATCTGATTCATATCATTGATCATCTGCTGCACGCTTGGCCCTAATCGTCTTGCCAATGGGGTTGCTACCAGTGAGTTGCCGTTACGATAGAACAGTTCATCGTTCAAACTGTCCCTGAGCTGGCTTAAGGTTTTACTGACGGATGAGGGACTTAAACATAAACGTTCGGCGCTGGCGGTTACGCTAAGGGTATCGAGCATGACATGTAAGGTAATCAAGTGTTTCATGCTGATACGTGAAAGTTTCGCTAAATCCATTACTTATGTCCCTTGAGCTGGTCAGACAGTTTATCGCGATAGCTATAAATGTCATTTGAGGATAGGTACTATGACTAGAAGATTATAAGGGATGCGCTGTTTTAAAAGATGATAAAAATCAATAGAATGTGATATCAACCTAAGGTAAAGCACTTACCACAGTAGATAACGTTTACCCATAAATGTTGAAATACACTGAATCGCTATTCAGTGTATTAAGTAAAAAAGCCACCCTAAGATGGCTAATGCATTTATGTATCAAAAGGTTAGCTTTGCGGGCCTAAAAATCGTCGCTCCCAAGCGCCTATTTCTGCCAAGTAACTTTGAAATTCAATCTCCTTCACCGACACAAAACCCGCCACAAAGTCATCGCCTAATAAACGTCTTGCCGATTCGCTTTGGCGCATTTGCGTTAATGCCGCTAAAAAGGTGGGCGCTAAGTCATGACTATTATCATAAGCGTTGCCAATTACGGGTTCGGTGGCGGCTATTTTTTCTTCCATCCCAGCCAAACCTGCAGCAAGAGAAGCGGCAATCATCAAATACGGATTCGCATCGGCGCCAGCAATACGATTCTCTACTCGTCTCGCAGACGGAACGCTTAATGGCACACGTAAGCCTGTCGTACGATTATCAACGCCCCAACTTAAGTTAATGGGCGCTTGGCTACCCGATATGTAACGTCGGAACGAGTTGATATTAGGGGCAAATAACAGCATCAAATCAGGCAGATATTTTTGTAAGCCGCCAATGTAATGATGAAACCGTTCAGTGTCGCTACCATCACTGTGACTAAAAATATTAACACCGTTATTATCGACCACACTTTGATGTAAATGCATAGAACTACCAGGTTGGCCCGCTATCGGCTTGGCCATAAAGACGGCGTTCATTCCATGCTTAATCGCAATTTCTTTTGCCGCATATTTAAACATAAACGCTTGATCGGCTAAGGCTAGTGGATTGCCATGCACTAAGTTAATCTCGTATTGTGATAAACCCATCTCATGGATCCAGGTATCCCCCTTGATCCCCATCGCATCGATAGTGGCATTAAACTCATCCCAAAATGGCGCAAGCTCATTTAGCATATTCATGCTAAAGGCAGATTGTCCATTTTCAGTGCGACCGCTTTTTGATATAGGCGCCTTAAATGGCACATTAGGATCGGTATTCGCTTCAGTAAGATAAAACTCAATTTCTGGCGCGACCACTGGAGTTAATCCAAGCGCTTGGTAACGTGCTAATACGTTTTTTAAGATAGAGCGCGGTGCAAATGGACATAAACGGCCATCTAACAACACACAATCATGGATGGCAAAAGCGCGTGGCACAGTGCTCCACGGAATCATTTTTAAGGTGCTGTAATCAGGGATTAACAGAATATCAGGATCGGCATCAGGGAAAACAGCATCATAGGAATATTCGCCTGTAATCGCCTGCATTGAGATAGCTTGGGCAATACGCAGCTCAGCCCCTTTTGCAAAACCTTGGGCAGGCATAAGTTTACCTCTAGGGTAACCAGAGATATCAGGGAATAAACATTCGACATCACGAATAGTACCGTGCTTAAAAAATGCAGTAAGAAGAGTTGAGTCCATTTGATTTGTTAGCCACTAATTATTGAGAACAGCACCATGAGAGAACGAAATTATAATCAGGCTTTCGTTTAAAAAGCCATACAGATTGTTTAAATATGTAAAATATAAATGACAAGTGAAGGTGATAAAACTAACCTCAACCGAAAAAGCCTGATTAAGTGGGATTAGGTAGATACGATACTGATATTGAGTGCTCCTTAAATGACTTAATGCTAGTGGTGTCATACCATACTCGAATGACTCATTATCAAGACATGCACAGATGAAAATAGAGTGACATTAGATATGGTTGAGTGTGGATATCGTTCACTCGGGGGATGCAAAAATAAAAAGCGAATACTAAATGCATTCGCATTTTTATGTATCAACATATTTTACAAAAGATTTCTGGCACTCGCACAAGGTCAATACAGACATAAAAACTACACTATGTGCGTATAGAACCATGCGCGCTTAGCTATGCTTAGCAGCAAACTCATTCATAAACTTGACGAGCGCAACTACGCCATCGAGTGGCATTGCATTGTAAAGGCTAGCACGCATACCGCCGACAATACGATGGCCTTTTAAGGCGACGAGTCCAGCAATTTGTGCTTGCTTTAAGAACTCACCATCAAGCGCTTCGTTAACTAACTGGAAGGTCACGTTCATTTGTGAGCGGTTAGCAGCAACGACACCATTACGGTAAAACGTATTACCATCAATACATTGATATAACATCTGCGCTTTTTGTTGATTAACTTTCGCAATGCTTGCAATACCACCAATGGATTTAAGCCAAGCAAAAACCTCTGCGGCAAGGTACCAAGCAAAAGTAGGTGGCGTATTGAACATAGAACCGTGCTCGACTTGGAGCCGATAATCCATGATGGACGACTGCGGTAAACTCGGCAGTGTTAACATGTCATCGCGTACTATCACTATCGACAGACCCGATGGACCTATGTTCTTTTGCGCACCGGCGTAAATCAAGCCGTAGCGGTTGACGTCGATCTCACGGGACATGATTGTTGACGATAAATCGGCAACAATCGGCCATGGTGAATCTAATTCGTCAAAAATTTCGATACCATCGACGGTCTCATTCGGGCAGTAGTGAACATAGCGATAATCGGCATCGATTTTATGTAAGTCAGGTAAGACAACGGCATTGAGTCCATTGTTTTTTTCAACAATATTCAGACTATCAATTTGTGCTTCACCCGCCAGTTTCTGGGCTTCTGCTAATGCGGCTGATGACCATTGGCCACTGACTAAATACAGGGCTTTGCCATGATTACCTAAAAAATTATTCACAACAGCAGAGAACTGTCCACGACCGCCGCCGTGCATAAATAGCACATGGTAATTAGCAGGGATTTGCATCAGTTCACGTAAATCGGACTCGGCTTGCTCGGTCAGCGCGATGAACTCTTTACTTCGATGGCTGATTTCCATCACGGAAACGCCTTGGCCATTCCAATCAAGTAATTCCTGTTGTGCTTTTCGCATTACCGCTGCAGGTAACATTGCCGGTCCAGCACAGAAATTATAAATCGCGCTCACTGATACTCTCCTTAATCCCAACCATGATTAATGTTCTTAATGACAAATGACCCATCAAAAAAACGAGCGTCCAATTGGACGCTCGTTAATGTGACACTTAATTACTCTTCGTCTTGCTCATCATCAGCAAGCTCGTCGTCTTCATCCAACTCTTCTTCGTCATCCAGCTCTTCGTCAAGCTGGTCATCAAGAGGTTGGTCGGCTAATTCGCCCGAAACCACGACGGGAACAATCGGTAAACCGTTTTCATCCAGCTCGACTTCATCCTCATCAATTTGGATTTCATCGATACGTTGCAGGCCAACCACTTTCTCGTCGCCCGCAGTGCGGATAATCGTTACACCTTGAGTGTTACGGCCAATAATAGACACGCCACTTGCCGGTGTACGCACCAAAGTGCCTTTATCGCTGATGAGCATCAGTTCGTCGTTAAGACCGACTTGAACTGCGCCAACGACTGCTCCGTTACGCTCGCTCACCTTGATTGAAACCACACCTTTAGTCGCACGGCTCTTCGCTGGATATTCAGATAATTGAGTTCGTTTACCATAACCGTTTTCGGTCACAGTCAAAATTGCACCATCGCCTTTAGGTACGATAAGTGACACGACTTTTTGACCTTCTTCTAAACGGATACCGCGAACGCCAGTTGCTGTACGGCCCATTGGACGTAAGGACAAGACTTCTTCGCCAGTTTCGGGATCCGTTTTCACTTGGCCGGTTTCTGAATCACGCACTTTCTCACCAAAACGAACCACTTTACCTTCGTTTGAGAACAACATAATTTCGTCATCACCATTAGTAATGTCGACACCGATCAGTTGGTCACCGTCTTTGAGGTTAACGGCGATAATGCCGTTTGCACGTGGGTTGCTATAAGCAGTTAGTGCGGTTTTCTTCACCGTACCGTGTGAGGTCGCCATGATGATGTACTTGTCAGCCGCGTATTCACGTACTGGCAGAATCGCAGTAATGCGCTCGCCATCGGATAACGGCAATAAGTTAACAATAGGACGACCGCGGGCCGTACGGCTCGCCAGTGGTAATTGATACACCTTAAGCCAATACATCTTACCAAAATCAGAGAAGCACAAAATGGTGTCATGGGTATTGGCCACTAACAGCTTCTCGACGAAATCTTCGTCTTTCACTTTGGTTGCGGCTTTACCTTTACCACCACGGCGCTGGGCTTGGTAATCGGTCAATGGTTGGTACTTGGCATAACCTAAGTGTGACAGTGTTACGACAACGTCTTCTTCGTTGATTAAGTCTTCAAGACTCATATCGACTTCGTTAGCATTAATCACTGTACGGCGGGCATCGCCATATTCTTCAAGGATTTGAACAAGTTCTTCCTTGATCACTTCCATCAGACGTTCAGGACTACGAAGAATAAACAGTAAACCTGCGATAAATTCGAGTAGTTCTTCGTATTCAGCGATGATTTTATCGTGTTCTAAACCGGTCAAACGGTGTAAACGCAATTCAAGAATTGCCTGAGCTTGTTGTTCAGTCAGGAAATATTGACCGTCACGGATACCGTATTGCGGCTCTAACCACTCAGGACGCGCGGCGTCATCACCCGCTTTTTCCAGCATGCCTTGAACATGACCTAATTCCCAACCTTGTTCAACCAATTTAATTTTGGCTTCAGCCGGCGTAGGCG
Source organism: Shewanella sp. MF08487 (assembly GCF_050848685.1). Taxonomy (NCBI): domain Bacteria; kingdom Pseudomonadati; phylum Pseudomonadota; class Gammaproteobacteria; order Alteromonadales; family Shewanellaceae; genus Shewanella; species Shewanella sp. MF08487. Next base: position 48,574 of record NZ_JBOZPB010000009.1, on the reverse strand, counting down.
AGGCTTTGATCAGTGCAATAATCGGGTCAATGTTGGCCAGTGCAACCGCGAGAGCTTCCAGAATATGGGCGCGCTCACGGGCTTTACGTAATTCGAATACAGTACGGCGCGTTACCACTTCACGACGATGCAGAATAAAGCATTCGAGCATTTCTTTAAGATTAAATAGCTTAGGCTGACCATTGGTCAGTGCCACCATGTTAATCCCGAAAGAACACTGCATTTGCGTTTGAGCATAAAGGTTGTTTAATACTACCTCGCCCACTTCGCCGCGCTTAATTTCGATAACGATACTCATACCGTCTTTATCAGATTCGTCGCGTAGGCCGCTGATCCCTTCAAGCTTTTTATCTTTAACCAGCTCGGCAATCTTTTCGATTAAACGCGCTTTGTTCACTTGATAAGGGATTTCAGTCACGATAATGCGTTCACGACCATTATCTTCGGTTTCTACACTCGCCAATGCACGCATAATTGCGCGGCCACGGCCAGTGTTATAGGCATCAATAATGCCTTTACGGCCATTGATAATCGCCGCTGTTGGGAAATCTGGACCAGGTATGTATTCCATCAGCTGTTCAATCGACAGTGAGGGGTCTTCAATCAGTGCCAAACAACCTTTCACTACTTCCGTTAGATTGTGTGGAGGGATATTGGTCGCCATGCCTACCGCAATACCCGATGAACCGTTAATTAACAGGTTGGGTACGCGTGTAGGTAATACAGCTGGAATGAGTTCTGTACCGTCATAGTTAGGGACGAAATCAACCGTCTCTTTTTCAAGGTCAGCCAGTAATTGGTGCGCTAACTTATCCATACGGATTTCGGTATAACGCATTGCCGCCGCACTGTCACCGTCAACCGAACCGAAGTTACCTTGGCCGTCAACTAAGGTGTAACGCAGTGAGAATGGCTGGGCCATACGGACGATAGTGTCATAAACAGCAGAGTCACCATGTGGGTGATACTTACCTATAACGTCACCGACCACACGGGCAGATTTTTTGTAAGGCTTGTTCCAATCGTTCTTCAATTCACTCATGGCAAACAAAACGCGGCGATGTACTGGCTTTAAGCCGTCGCGCACGTCTGGTAATGCACGTCCCACGATAACGCTCATGGCGTAATCAAGGTACGAATTCTTTAGTTCGTCTTCGATATTAATTGGCGAAATAGATGATGCCAGATCAGTCATAAACTGCTCGTTCCCCTGAAAAATAGCCGACAACGTATAATCCGTATCATTGCCTAGCCCAAAAACGTGATTTGACATTCTAACACAGTTATTTAATGTCGCCAGACCTATCCTTATCGAATTGGGAGTCTGGTGCTTTAATCGATGAAAACACTATCAATTTAGCCATTTTAACGGTAAGCAACCGTTCGAATTAACCACTGAAGGTCAGAAAAAATCTTCAAATAGATGACCTGAAAAGTCGATGTGAAGCACAACAATTGACATAAAACCAGAAAACTGCTGAAAATTCAGTCAACCACAAGGACATGGCTTAGCCGAACACTTTGTTTATCAAACATAGTCGTTATAATGGCGGCACAATACAGCTTCTTTCAGGTAAATAGCATGCATCAAAATACCAATGTTGATCCGCAGGAAATCGCAAAGTTTGCACGTATGGCCGAAACTTGGTGGGATCTCAACGGCGAATTTAAACCGCTGCATCTATTAAACCCGCTGCGCTTAAATTACATCGATCAAACTGCTGGCGGGATTTTCGGTAAGAAAGTACTCGATGTCGGTTGTGGTGGCGGCATTTTATCTGAAAGCATGGCCCGCATCGGCGCGAAGGTTGATGGCTTAGACATGGGTGATGAGCCCTTAGAAGTCGCCCGCCTGCATGCCCTCGAAACGGGCGTCAGCATTAATTATGTGAAAAATACTGCCGAGGCTCACAGCCAAGATCATCAAGCCTATTACGATGTTGTGACCTGTATGGAAATGCTGGAGCATGTACCCGATCCACAATCGGTGATCAAAGCTTGCTGTGACATGGTCAAACCCGGTGGCTTTGTGTTTTTCTCCACCATTAACCGCAACATTAAATCCTATGTGCACACCATTTTAGGTGCCGAATATTTGCTAAAAATGCTGCCTGTTGGCACCCATGAACATAAAAAATTCATCAAGCCTTCAGAGTTGATTCAACTGGTGGATAACACCGACCTTATTTGTATCGACGCATTAGGAGTCAGCTACAACCCTCTGACGAGTATTTTTAAGTACACGCCAAAGGTTGATGTGAATTACATGATAGCGACGCGTAAGGTTGATTAATATGAGTCTGACGCAGATCAAAGGCGTACTGTTCGATCTCGACGGCACCTTAGCCGATACAGCGCCAGATCTGGTGCAAGCGCTCAATTTAAGTCTTCAAGATGTTGGCATTGCACCGCAGCCGTTAGAAGCCATGCGCTACGCCGCTTCCCATGGTAGTTTTGCCTTAGTCGATGCGGCAATACCCAATGCAGCGGATGATCTTCGTATTCAGGTTCAGCAAGGGCTGCTCGCCCACTATCAGCGCATTAATGGCGATCACTGTGAACTATTTACAGGCATAATGGCATTACTCGATTGGCTCGAATTAACGCATGTGCCATTTGGGGTGATCACCAACAAACCAGCGCGCTTTACCCGGCCTTTATTACGAAAGCTAAATTTGCACTTGCGTATGCCCGTTATTATCAGCGGCGATTCGACAAAACATTCTAAACCCCACACGGCGCCGATGCTTTTAGGCGCGCAGCAACTTGGTTGCGCCCCATCGCAGATTTTGTACCTTGGGGATGCTGAGCGCGATTTGCTGGCAGCCAAAGCTGCAGGCATGTTAGGCGGCGTGGCACTATGGGGTTATTTAGGGGAGAACGATAAGCCGTTACAGTGGCCAGCTCACGCCTACTTTGTAAGCCCTGAACAGCTACATCAAACATTAATCGAGCGGCTAGCCTGTTAACGCAAGCATTAACATTATACTGAGTCATTGCGCTAATTTAGCCTAAAAACGGTGCTTACCATCTATTATAGATGGTGCCATTTGCGGTGAACTAAAAAGGAACAGTAACGTCGCTCAAAAAATGCTAAGCCAAAAAAACGCGATCGCTGCTTATTGTAGCGATCGCGATCTCAACAAGAGATCGCTTAAAAGATATTCACCAACTGTGTATGCTACCCTGAAATTGACCTACAAGGTTAGTCACTACTAACGCATCGACTTACCCCCAAGATATCCACAAGATACCCTCTGAATTCAGACTTGCAAATAGGGGCAAACCTCACTATCTTGTATCCCATATAATTTAAAACACCATATCTTGTGTATAGGTAGCAATCAGACACACTAGAAGCTCGCCGCTTAATTGACTCATTTTTACTCAGTCAGCGATGTTTAAGGGACGATTATTGATTGTTTTACAAGGATACGTTCGGTGGATCTGCTCACCTAAATAGATATAAGAACCAAGGCCAATCTTCAAATGAAAAGCACTATGACAGTCACAAAACGCTGTGGCGATCGTGAAAACATCGATCTCGATAAAATTCACCGCGTAATTACTTGGGCAGCCAAGGGATTAAAAAACGTTTCTGTTTCTGAAGTTGAACTTCGCTCACACCTACAGTTTTTTGACGGCATCCCGACTGAAGCCATCCACGAAACGATCATCAAAGCAGCGGCGGATTTAATTTCACCAGAAGCACCTGACTATCAGTTCCTTGCCGCTCGTTTAGCGGTATTTCATTTACGTAAGAAGGCCTTCGGTCAGTTCGAGCCTCCAGCATTGTATGCTCACGTGACTAAGCTGATTGAGCTGGGTAAATACGATAAACATATTTTACAAGATTACACCCGCGAAGAGCTGGATGTGATGGATACCTATATCAACCATTGGCGCGATATGGACTTCTCTTATGCTGCAGTAAAACAGCTTGAAGGTAAGTATTTAGTTCAAAACCGTGTGACACACGACATCTACGAAAGCGCCCAATTTCTATACATTTTAGTGGCGGCGTGTTTATTTGCCCGTTATCCAAAAGAAACGCGCCTTAAATACGTTAAAGATTTTTATGATGCGGTGTCGACGTTTAAAATTTCACTACCAACCCCTATCATGGCGGGTGTACGTACACCAACGCGTCAGTTTAGTTCTTGCGTACTGATCGAATGTGGTGACAGCTTAGATTCAATCAACGCGACGGCCTCATCTATCGTGAAATACGTCAGCCAACGTGCGGGGATCGGGATTAACGCCGGTCGTATTCGCGCATTAGGTAGTCCAATCCGTGGTGGTGAAGCTTTCCATACGGGTTGCTTACCTTTCTATAAGTATTTCCAAACCGCGGTGAAGTCTTGTTCTCAAGGCGGCGTGCGTGGTGGTGCTGCGACGCTGTTCTACCCAATTTGGCACTTAGAAGTCGAATCACTGCTGGTATTGAAAAATAACCGCGGCGTAGAAGACAACCGTATCCGTCATTTAGACTACGGTGTGCAGCTGAATAAACTGATGTACCAACGTTTGATCAAAGGCGAAAATATCAGCCTATTCAGTCCATCGGACGTACCAGGCCTGTACGATGCTTTCTTTGAAGATCAAAACGAGTTTGAGCGTTTATATCTGCAGTATGAGCAAGACAGCAATATTCGCAAAAAAACCATAAAGGCCGTTGAGCTATTTTCACTGATGATGCAAGAGCGTGCTTCTACTGGCCGTATCTACATTCAGAACGTGGATCACTGCAACACTCATAGCCCGTTCGATTCAAAAGTTGCGCCGATCAGACAATCTAATCTGTGTCTTGAAATCGCCCTGCCGACAAAACCATTGAACAATATTGATGATCCTGAGGGTGAAATCGCACTTTGTACCTTGTCGGCGCTAAATTTAGGTTCTATCAAAGAATTATCTGATATTGAGCCATTAGCCGATCTGGCCGTGCGAGCGCTAGATAACTTATTAGATTACCAAGATTACCCCATCAAGGCGGCACAACGCGCTTCGATGAATCGCCGTACTTTAGGCATAGGCGTGATTAACTTTGCAAACTACTTAGCGAAAAATGGCATGAAGTATTCTGATGGTAGCGCCAATGCGCTGACCCACAGAACCTTTGAAGCGATTCAGTTCTATTTACTGAAAGCCTCAATGAACTTAGCCAAAGAACAAGGTGCATGCCCGTTATTCCACGAGACCACTTATTCTCAAGGCATTTTACCTATCGATACCTACAAACGTGACCTAGATAAAATTTGTGCTGAACCATTGCACTTAGACTGGGAATCACTGCGTAGCGATATTAAACAATATGGCCTGCGTAACTCAACACTGTCGGCATTAATGCCATCAGAAACCTCATCGCAAATATCTAATGCGACTAATGGTATTGAGCCACCACGCGGTCTTATCAGTGTAAAATCGAGTAAAGATGGCCAGCTGAAACAAGTGGTGCCTGACTTTGACACTCTAAAAGATAGCTATGAATTACTGTGGAAAATGCCAAGTAACGACGGCTACTTACAGCTAGTGGGTATTATGCAGAAGTTTGTTGACCAAGCGATTTCGGCCAACACTAACTATGACCCTTCACGTTTTGAAGGCCGTAAAGTACCGATGCAAACACTACTCAAAGATTTGCTCAATGCTTACAAATTGGGTGTTAAAACGCTTTATTATCATAACACTCGCGATGGTGCGTCAGATTCTCACGATGACATTACCAGCCTTGAGAAAGAAGACGACGGCTGTGCCGGCGGCGCATGTAAAATATAACTTTTTACATTAACGGTACTCTTACACATAAGAAGTGTAGGGATCCACTTAAGGTGAGATCCCTACCCATTGGAAAATAGCAACATGGCCTACTCTACCTTTTGTCAAACACCTAACGATGCCACCCGTGAACCGATGTTTTTTGGTCAATCGGTCAATGTGGCTCGCTACGATCAACAAAAATATGAAGTGTTCGAAAAACTGATAGAAAAGCAACTATCCTTTTTTTGGCGCCCAGAAGAAGTAGACGTTAGTCGTGACAAAATCGACTACGGTGCATTACCTGATCATGAAAAGCATATTTTTATTTCAAACCTGAAATATCAAACCCTGCTTGACTCGATTCAAGGTCGCTCGCCAAATGTGGCCTTTTTACCTTTAGTATCGCTACCTGAATTAGAAACGTGGATAGAGACGTGGTCTTTTTCTGAGACGATTCATTCGCGTTCATACACGCACATTATTCGTAATATTGTTAATGATCCTTCGGTGATTTTTGATGATATCGTGGTAAACAAAGAGATCTTAAGCCGTGCAACTGATATAGCCGCTTATTACGATCACTTAATACAACTAACCCAAGCGTTCCATTTACTCGGCGAAGGTACCCACGTCATCGATGGTAAAGAAATCATTGTTAATACTCGTACTCTGAAAAAAGCCTTGTACTTGTGCATGATGTCAGTCAATGCCTTAGAAGCGATTCGCTTCTATGTTAGCTTTGCCTGCTCGTTTGCTTTTGCTGAACGTAAGCTAATGGAAGGTAACGCAAAAATCATTCGTTTAATCGCCCGTGATGAAGCCTTACACTTAAACAGCACTCAGCATATTTTGAGCATCATGCAAGGTGGTAAAGACGATCCTGAAATGGGTGAAATTGCTGCCCAGTGCCAACAAGAAGCCTTTGATTTATTTTTCAAGGCAGCTGAGCAAGAAAAAGAATGGGCGAAATACCTGTTTAAAGATGGCTCTATGATAGGCTTAAACGAGCAAATCCTTTGCCAATATGTGGAGTTTATTACTAACCAACGCATGAAGTCGGTTAACCTACCACAACCGTATCCTGAAATAACCAATCCACTACCTTGGATGAAAAGCTGGTTAGAAAGTGATGCTGTGCAAGTAGCACCACAGGAAGTGGAAGTGTCTTCATACCTTGTAGGCCAAATCGACTCCGCGGTTGATGGCGATGAGTTTCTTGATTTCGATCTGTAGTTAAAAATGATCTCAAAAACATCACAAAAAAAACAGTTTACCAAGGCGCCCATTGTGCGCCTGCAAGGTCAGCCCGTATTGCTCTTTAGCGAGCAATACGGCACTTTACTGCAAGCGCTCGAAGCCAAAAAGGTCAAAGTATTCTCAGAGTGTCGCAACGGTTTTTGTGGTGCCTGTAAAACCCGTATCATCAGCGGCAAAGTCAGCTATTTAAGCGACCCCTTGGCCGAACTCAAACACGATGAATGTTTACCTTGTTGCTGTATACCTGCCACGGATTTAGAACTAGATTTATCAGCAGAAGGTGCTGCCGTCGTTAGTTTTTGTCAGCCAAAGCAGATAAATAACACTACAACTGTCTCAACGAGTATTAAAACAAGCCATACTAAAAATAGTTCAACTCTAACACTACAAACACTACAGAAAGAAGTATTTGAGAATTAAGCAATTTGAAGAGCTGGCACTGTTATTAAAACTTGAGCTAAAAAAGGATTAATTATCTCTTTCATACTGATAGACATTTCAACTAATGCCGACTTTATGAACACAAACATTTAGCGCTACCACTGTTAACACCATGCATACGCTCAATAACAAATAATTAACCGCGACAACGCAGTAAGTAATCGCATAAATTAAACCGATAACGACACAAAAAATATTTACCGCGAAATAACATTCAACAATAGACTTTATATCAATCTAGCTTAGATTTATATCATACAAAAAACCTAGTGCTCCCTCCAACTTTATATTTATATAAAATCATAAAACCATCAACATTCAATATATTCAGATAGATTGATCGTGTAAAAAGAATAACAGTTCAGCCCCAAGCAGCTTAGTCATATAGGAATACATTTAATTCTAAAATATTAATTATAAAAAATAGACTCTAGGTTCCATATTCTAGTTTAAATAATGACGTATTGATCTGTTTCAACATTTACTTTAAAAGGGAAAATCTGTATATTCCTTTTGGCTGTATCATTATTATAATCGTCAGCGTATTTTTATTTTTCCGCAAGGCCGATTGTTGTATTCATGCTAGAGAAACGTAATGAAATCATTTCTTACTGGCGTTAAGCCTATATGTAAACCAACGACATTACTGATCATTATCAGTATTTCAGCAATCCTATATTCAATGCCGTTTATAGGAAAATTATTCTGGCTTGCACTTGTGTTACTCTGTTACACCCTGCTTTAATAATCACCAATAATCGTACTCGATATTATAAAAATATAAAAAAATCGAGTTAATTTGGCTAAACTTAGATGATAAAACCTGTAATCATCGCTATTTTACTCTGTATAAAATCAGTAATCACTCCCTTTACAAATAGCAGCTATAAAAAAGCCCAAACTTAAGTCTAGGCTTCATAAAATACTCGCTTTTATTTTACTACAAACGCATAGCTAGCTCAGCGCCTTGTCGAATAGCGCGTTTAGCGTCAAGCTCTGCTGCGACATCAACACCGCCAATCAAATGCACTGGAACACCCGTCGCTTTCATCTCATCCACTAAAGTGCGATTCGACTCTTGCCCTGCGCAAAGGATCACGTTATCAACCGCAAGTACTTCACTCGTTTCACCCACTCGGATATGCAAGCCTGCATCATCAAATTTATCGTAGCTTACGCCCGTTTTCATTTTCACATCATGTTGTTTGAGTATGAGACGATGGATCCAGCCGGTCGTTTTACCTAAACCTTTCCCCATTTTTGAGGCCTTACGTTGCAGTAAGTACACCTTACGATGATCGGTATTATCAGTATGAGGCGCTGTCAGGCCGCCCGCATGTTGGTAGGTTTTATCGATGCCCCACTGCTGTAGCCATTTATCAGGATTTAGCGTGCTAGATTGACGCTCGCACAAATAATGTGCCATATCAAAACCAATGCCACCCGCACCAATCAAAGCGACAGTATTGCCAACTGTGACTTCACCCGAAAGTACCTTTTGATAATCCACTACCCGTGGATTATCAAATCCTGGCAACACTAAATCACGTGGTACAACACCCGATGCAATGACTATTTCATCAAATTTTTCTGTTGCGAGCACACTGGCATCAAGGCGAGTATTTAATCTCAGCTCCACCTTATGTAGCTTAATTTGGTTGATAAAATAACGGATAGTTTCGTTAAACTCTTCTTTACCGGGAATTTTGCGGGCGAGATTAAATTGACCACCCACCTCGGATTTTGCTTCAAACAGGACTACCTCATGGCCACGCATTGCAGCATATACCGAAAATGCCATACCCGCAGGACCAGCGCCCATGACAGCAATGCGCTTTTTATTGGATGTCGGAAAGAAGTTAATTTCAGTTTCATAACAGGCGCGAGGATTCACTAAACAAGTGGCACGTTTAAGGGCAAAGGTATGGTCTAAACAAGCCTGATTACAGCCTATGCACGTATTAATAAGCTCTGGCGTGTTAGCTGCAGCTTTATTAACAAACTCAGGATCGGCTAAAAATGGTCGCGCCATCGATACCATGTCCGCTTGGCCTGATGCTATAATCTGCTCGCCAATCTCGGGGGTATTAATACGGTTGGTGGCGATTAGCGGCACTGAGACCGATTGTTTAAGCTTTTCTGTCACCCAGGCAAACGCGCCGCGGGGCACACTGGTGGCAATTGTCGGGACACGCGCTTCGTGCCAACCGATACCGGTGTTCAAGATAGACACCCCTGCTTGCTCTAACCACTGTGCTAATTGCACCACTTCATCCCAAGTTGAGCCGTTATCCACCAAATCGAGCATCGATAAACGGAAGATAATAATAAAATCTTTACCGACTTTTGCTCTTATTGCGTTAACAATCTCAATGGGAAATCGCGCCCGCTTTTCAAACTCGCCGCCCCATTCATCGGTGCGAGTATTCGTGCGAGAACTAACAAACTGATTGATCAAATAGCCTTCAGAACCCATCACCTCCACACCATCGTAACCCGCTTTTTTCGCAAGCGCAGCTGAGCTAGCGTAATCCTTTATTGTCGAGCGCACTTGGCGGCTAGACATAGCAGACGGCGTAAAAGGGGTAATCGGTGATTTTATCTTGCTTGGGGCTAGGGAAAATGGATGGTAACCATAACGGCCGGCATGCAATATTTGCATACAGATTTTACTACCCGCTTCATGCACTGCCTGCGTTACCACACGATGCTTGCCCACTTGCCAAGGGAAACTTAGTTGACAAGCATGGGGTGTAAGCCGGCCACGCAGATTAGGGGAAATACCGCCCGTCACAATCAGGCCCACACCGCCCTGAGCGCGTTCTTTATAAAACGCTGCCAGTTTCTCAAATCCGCCCTTTTCTTCTTCTAAACCTGTGTGCATTGAGCCCATAAGCACGCGGTTTTTGAGCTGGGTAAAGCCCAGATCTAAGGGTTCTAATAAATGGGGAAACGACATTCAAACATCCTTTTAAAACAAGTGATTTAAATCAGCATACCTTGAGTCAAATCTAAGCTCAACCGTTGTGTAAAACCCTCGAGTAAAAATCCTTTACAATTGTGTTTAGCCTGTGGAGCTATTTTCAGTTAGCATAAACAGATTGGACTTATAAAGGAGTGGCAAATGTCCGCTAACCCATCGTTTTTCAAAAGAATATGTTTATTTATTTGGCACACCCTGAACGGGACTCGTAAACTCATCCTCAATTTAATCTTTTTTGGTCTCTTAGCTGCCATCATTATTGCCATTGGTAGCAGTGAAGATATCCAAGTTGAAGATAACTCGGCGTTGGTGCTTAATCTGGCCGGCACGATTGTGGATCAAAAACAACAGGTCGATCCCTTAGAAGCGGCATTTAAACAAGGGAAAAATGCTGATACGGATGGAGAAATTCTCCTAGCCGATGTGCTTTATGTGATTAATAATGCAGCACAGGATAAAAGAATTAGCATACTCGTACTCGACCTTGCCGATCTTAAACGTGCAGGGATCAGCAAACTGCAATCTATCGGTGATGCGCTCACTCACTTTAAAGAAAGTGGTAAAAAAATTGTCGCTATAGGCAATTACTACGAACAGAATCAATATTTTCTCGCAAGCTTTGCCGACAATATTTATCTCAATCCCCAAGGTGGCGTATCGCTTGAGGGCCTGAGTATGTATAACCAATACTTCAAATCGGCCTTAGATAAACTCAAAGTCAAAGCGCATATTTTTCGCGTGGGGACCTTTAAATCCGCCGTTGAACCCTACATGCGTGACGATATGTCAGATGCTGCGCGAGAAGCCAGCAGCGCACTATTAGCCGATGTATGGCAAAGCTATACCCAAACGGTAGCGGGTAATCGCAATATAGACCCCAATTCACTCGTGCCCGATGCCAGCACTTATTTGGCTGAGCTCGATAAAGCCAATGGTGATTCAGCCGCGATGGCCATCAACATGAAATGGGTTGATAGCTTAGCGACCACGGAAGATTTTCGTAAAACTATGTTAGAAGCCGTGGGCAAAGCTAGCAGCGGTGATAGCTTCAAGCAAGTGAACTTTTATGACTACTTAACCTTAGTCACGCCATTGCCAAGCTTTGTTGAGCAAGATAGTGTCGGCATTATTGTCGCCAGTGGTACGATTCTGAACGGGATTCAACCTGCTGGGCAAATTGGCGGTGAAAGCACTGCCGAACTACTCCGTAAGGCACGTTTTGATAAGCATGTTAAAGCCTTAGTATTACGCGTTGATAGCCCTGGCGGTAGCGCGTTTGCATCAGAGCAAATCCGGCAAGAACTGTTAGCGTTAAAAGCCGCTGGCAAACCTGTGGTTGTTAGTATGGGAAGCTTAGCGGCTTCAGGCGGTTACTGGATTTCAGCTAGTGCTGATTATATCTTTGCTACGCCGACAACGCTAACAGGATCCATTGGTATTTTCGGTATGATTGCCACCTTTGAAGATTCACTGGCCAGCTTAGGCGTGCATACCGATGGGGTGTCAACCTCCGAGTGGGCGGGATTATCTGTCACTCGCGCCCTTTCGCCCCAAGTTGAAGCGATTATTCAACGCCATATAGAGCGTGGCTACGTAGACTTTATCTCATTAGTCGCTAAAGAACGTAAAATGACCATAGAACAAGTCGATAAGATTGCCCAAGGCCGCGTTTGGAGTGGTAAGAAAGCCCTTGAGCTTGGTTTAGTCGATGAACTGGGCGATATGGATGCCGCAATTGCTAAAGCGGCTAAATTGGCAAATATGTCGTTATTTGACACCCGTCTCATTGAACAAGAGCTGACTCCTGAGCAAATGTTTATGCAACAGATGCTCGCTTCAGTATCAAGCTACCTGCCAGCCTCACTGAGTCAATCATCGGTGTTAGAGCACATGCTACAGCAGTGGAGCAGTAGTTTGAAAACGCTCACTTCGTTCGATGATCCAAACAATGTTTACATCTATTGTGATAATTGCAACTTGATGAACTAAATCTGTCAGTCTCTGTGTTAGTGCACGCAGTGTTAAACAGATGATAAATACAAAGCCCGAACCTTCGGGCTTTTTTATTGGGTTTATACGCATAAAATCGTATAATTCACCCACTTGAAGCTAAGAAAACGATAATAATGACTAAACGCTCCATTTATGTTGCCTATACAGGCGGCACCATAGGTATGCAAAAGACCGATAACGGCTTCGTTCCTGTGGCAGGATTTTTAACTCAGTGCGTGCAATCAATGCCTGAGTTTTATCATGAAGAAATGCCGGCATTCGTTATCCACGAATATCAGCCTCTTATCGACTCTTCTAATATGGCGCCGACTGATTGGCAGATGATCGCCGACGACATACAAGCTAATTACGATAAGTACGATGGCTTTGTGATCCTCCACGGCACCGATACCATGGCGTACACGGCTTCGGCACTGTCCTTTATGCTGCAAGGCTTATCAAAACCAGTGATCGTCACGGGGTCACAAATCCCCCTGGCACAGCTGCGTTCAGATGGGCAAATAAACCTCTTAAATTCACTCTATATTGCGGCGAACTATCCGGTTGCGGAAGTGTGTTTATTTTTCAATAACAAACTCTTTAGGGGTAATCGCTCCACTAAGGCCCACGCCGACGGCTTCGATGCCTTCGCCTCACCCAACTTCCCGCTACTGCTTGAGGCGGGGATCAAAATCAATCTGCGCGCAGGCAAAATCACGGTCGCCAACGATACCCCATTAGAAGTCGCTCATATCAGCCCACAACCTGTCGGTGTGGTGACCTTGTATCCTGGGATCTCAACACAGATTTTTGAGAACATTCTGCAACAACCGGTTAAAGCCCTCATACTGCTGACATTTGGTGTGGGTAACGCGCCGCAGGATGCCGCCTTACTCAAAACCTTAAGGCAAGCAGATGAACGTGGCATAGTGCTGGTGAATCTTACCCAGTGTTTCCAAGGTAAGGTGAATATGGGCGGCTACGCCACGGGCAATGCACTCGCTAAAGCTGGCGTGATCAGTGGCGCCGATATGACCATAGAAGCGGCCTTGGCAAAACTACATTATTTACTATCGAAAAATTTGCAGCCAGCGGAGATAAAAGCGGCCATGTTACAAAACTTGGTCGGTGAATTGAGCATAGATTGAAGATAGTGTCTTTTAATCTGTTCGTAGTTCTCAATCACTAGCAACAAAAAAGCCCATATTTAATGGGCTTTTTTTATTTTAACTCAGATTAAACAACTGCCAATAAGCACTTATTTTAGTTCGGTTTGCCGAGTATTATTTGCATTGAAGTTATTTGATATCAATTCAATATAAACGTCACTCAAACAGTAACCATAAATCCTTATCTAACTTCTTAGCAAGCATAAATAGCTTTTGAAGTCAGTGAGTAATTTACAAATCCTGTGCTTTAAACTCGGCAATCGGTTCACCGCGGAACTGTTTTTGCAGCTCAGCTTTAGACAGCTCATTAATTTTACCATCTGGTGCAATGGTGAAATGCTCTGTTTGCTCAAGCTTACGCGCTTGATACAACATCACCACCTGCAGAGTCGATTCACGCTGCGTTTCACTTAACACAGTGCCATCTTCCCATTTACCCAATTCAGCCGCACTGCGAAGCCTTTCGTAGACTTCAATGGGCATTTGCTCGATCACTTGATTAATATCTGTCATACACTTTTCCGCTTATGTAACACGATTCTGACTCGTGTAATGAGATAACCCACAAAACCAAACACAAAACATATACCAGCGATATTCGCCCGCATACCTTCGGCAGGTTCCCCACCCCAAAACCAAATCACCATGCCAGCAATAAAAAAGGTCATAGCAACAAAACTTTGGTTCATTAAGCTGCTGGACTTTTGAATATGACTAATACGCGATAAGGACTCATTATCGCCATTAGTGCTTGCTTGACAAGAGGGACATGATGGCGCCTTGCTCGACATACGCTTGCGGCACACCGGACATTCAATTAATGCCATATCTACCTCGCCTTAACGCAACTTATCAACAACGGCAAGCATCGCGATAAGCGATGCTTCACCTAAATAAATACTGCGCTCTGGCGACCAACCCACAAAAGGATCCGCCAGATTGTTATTGTCTTTAAAAGGCATTTCGAGGGTATTGGATAAACACTCGAAGGTCTGGGCGACCCAATTCGATGCTACGGTTAAATTTGCTTTGCCTGGCTCGTCTTTGTCATAGCCAAACTGAGTTTGGAAATCGGCACTGGCTAAGGTCAATGCTTGACTGAAATCCGCTTGCAGCTGCGCCAGCTTATCATTGTAGGCAGGCACGCCCTCACAACCCGCTAAAAACACATAAGGCAGGCCTTCATCACCATGCACATCATAAAACAAGTCTACACCCGTCTGCTGCATCTTGTTGACGACGTGGTACACCTCAGGACTTTTCTCTAAACTCGGTGTTTGCCACTCGCGGTTAAGATTGACACCAATGGCATTAGTGCGCAGATGGCCTCTAACACTGCCATCGGGATTCATGTTTGGCACAATATAGAAATTGGCTTTATCGAGCAGTGCCTTTGCCGTTGGGCAATCATTATCGAGTAAACGATTCACTAAACCTTCGACTAACCATTCAGCCATAGTTTCGCCTGGATGTTGTCTGGCAGTGATCCAGATATTTCGCTTAGAAGTATCGCCATTACCCACTTTCATTAAGGTAATATCGCGGCCATCTAAGGTCAGGCCTAAATGTTCTAAATTGACATCAGGATGTAACTGGGCACTGCTGAGAAAATCTAGGTGGCGTTCATAGCTGTATGGTGCAAAGTAAGCAATTTGAATCGCATCGCAATCCAGCTCTAAGCTCATGCTCAGTTTACCGTCTTGATATTGAGTTGGAATACGAAACCAATGCAGGCGGTCGTAGCTTGCGACTGCCTGATAGTCTTCCCATCCTTTGGTATAGGAAGCCGTTCCGGCATTAATGATATTTAAAGTGTAATGGTTACCCACTTCACCTTCAAATCGAAAATTAAACCATTGATAAAACTCGCTGCCCGCATCGGGACGGATGGCAAGTTGAATATCGTCTTGATTATCAAGGTTGACGACTTGGATATTTCCGCCATCAAAGTTGGCACTGATCCGCATAATGATTCCTAATCGGTTGTTCACGCTAAGGGCAATTAATGCCACGTGACTGATAGCACACGGCATATTTTATTATATGGCCGATAGGATAAACCAAAACATCCCAAGGGGAAAATAAAAGCCAAAAAATTCAATCAATACGGTTTCAGCCGCACTTTTATTAACCCACTTTCAACCTTAAAATTCACAAATTTTAGCAGCTCACTAGGCGTCAAATGATGATGTTAAGCCATGAAGCTATAACCTTGACCTCGCACGGTATTAATTAAGTTACGCGGCAAGCTAATATTGGCTAATTTACGGCGAGTGTTGCTAATGTGCATATCGAGATTGCGATCAAAACGCCCTAAATCCTTCTGCAACACTGAGCGTTGTAACTCTTGCTTGGTGATCACTTGGCCTTTTCTTTCAAAAAGATATTTAAATAACCTAAACTCAGTTTGGGTTAAATCAACACTTTTCATACCTATTGTGATGCGATTGGCTGCATCGTCAAAGTCAACTGGCAGCATACCTATTGCAGTCACTTTGGGTTGGCGTAGTGGTGCTGCGTATAGACGCCGCTCAAGCGCATGCAATCTCACTAGCAATTCTTTGATACTAAAAGGTTTGGCTAAAAAGTCATCGGCTCCAAGTTCGTAACCAGTTATTCTATTCTCTTCACTATCATTGGCTGAAATCATAATAACAGGTGTGAGACACTCGCGCGCGCTGAGCAACTCAAAACCGTTCATTTGTGGCATGACTACATCTAACATAATGATATCAGGTGCAAAGCTGGCTATTTTAGCCAATCCATCAATACCATTTACCGCACATTCCACCTCATGTCCTTGCACACACAGTGCTTCAGTTAACCACCCTCTTATCAGGTGATCATCATCGACCAACAGTATTTTACTCATCCCTAAAAGCCCAAACGAGAATCGGTATCATTTATATTAGCATGCGTTTATCTCTGACTCTAGTGTTAATCACATCATTCAGTTCAGTTATAAGTAAAGTGTGATATGTAACAAGATTACCTGTGCTCTATCTGCACAAAATGCCGATATCATCGGTTTATTTCACTTAGTTTTTTAATGAAAATAATTCCATAAAAAAAGCGCCTTTCGGCGCTTTTTATGAGTCATAACAGAATTAACTCTAATTAGAACTTAACGGTTACGCCACCATAAATAGTACGACCGATTGTGTCGTAAACTTGTGGTACTGTACCACCGTCGCTACCGTTTGAAACTGCAACTGGGTCTTCATCAGTAAAGTTTTTAATACCTAAACTAACAGTCGTCATGTCGCTGATATGGTAAGTACCTGAAATATTGTGGTACAAAATCGAGTCAACATCTGTACCTTCTGCTAAATCAGTCATCTCACCAATAAAGCGGTTGAAGTACATTATACTCCAATCATCTCTACCAGCAGAAAGACTAAAGTTGTTACGAACGCGGGCATATGCACCGAAGTTACCATCGATAGTGCCAGTGTAATCCTCGCCATCCTGTTCAAAGTTAACTAAGTAAGTTGTATCGTTATTCACTTTCCAATCTAGACCTATTAACTCGAAACCATAAGCTAAGTTGAAATCAACACCACTCGTATCTTGAGTACCAACGTTAGTTAACGCATTCGTTAAGTTATTTAAATCGCCATTAGTACCGATGTTAAATATCTCACACGATGCAGCACCAGTACTATCACCAGCTGTTTGAAATTTATGACAAGCGTTTAAACCAGCTTGAGTGTCCATACGCGCAATCGCGTTATCTACTTTAAAGCGCCAATAATCCAATGTTACTGACATGCCATCGATATAGTTTGGTGAGTATACTAAACCAGCAGTATAAGACTCAGACTCTTCTGGCTGTAAATCTGGATCAGAAGTACGATTTACTAAAATTTGCGGATCAGGAGCATTGCCCCATGGATCATCTAAGTAATCATAAGAACCTGAGTTGCCACCATAAAGCTCACTTACGCTTGGTGCTCGGAACCCAGTAGCAGCAACAGTACGAAGCATTAGATCATCAGTTGCCGCATAAGTTAAACCAATTTTCCACGTGGTCGCTTTACCAAATGTTGAGTAATCATCTAAACGTAGTGCAAACTCACCTGTTAACTTCTCAGTAAAGGGGACGCTAACTTCTTGGAAAATGGAGATAACGTTATAGTTACCGTCTGTTGGGTCTTGTTGTGCTGAAGTACTTTCACCCGCAATAACAACTGCATCTGGGTTGTAGAAACCACTTTCACGACGATATTCTGCACCTATTGCAAAACCTACTGCACCTGCGCTTAAATCAAATAATTCACCATTTAAGCCAGCAGAAAGTGTTTGCTGCTCGTTACCACCATTTGCATTCTCAGAATAGCTAATATCATTAGCCATTTGCTCCGTTAATGGCATACCACTAAACCATGCATTTGGATTTGCGTAGATAGAGTCAGCCATATCTGATGCATTAATAGAGTTATCTACAGCAGTGTTGGCTTTGTTTTTGCCAAAAGTATACGTTAGATCCCAGTTCATACCAGTATGGACATCTAGAGTGCCCGCTAAACCACCTGATAAACGCCAAGTATCAATATCTTGAGAGTAAACACGTGGTCCAACATCGTTAGTACGACGACGATAATTTACTAAACCCTTATCATCAGCTTTAATGCCACCAGCAATCATCGCATTATCAAGTGTCACGCATGATGCTCCTGCAGGCACACCCGCAGCGCCACAAACATTTAGCATGATATCACCAGGTTGAGGAGCTAATTGTTGGTTAGACCGACGATTCGTATATATAGCATCCGCAGTCAACACTACATCATTGCCCAGCTCTTGTGTCATATTAGCGAATAAACTACGACGTTCACTTGGTGTTTGATAGAAACTATCTTTAGTGAAGTCATAACCTGTTGTACGTGCAACCCAGTTACCATTGGCGTCTTGAACTTTACCACCTAAAGTACCAGTAGGAATGAACGAGCTTGAACCAGGTTCAGTCCAATCACGATCAGATTGGATAACACCACGACGGTCTGCGTAAGCAGCACCAAAAGTATAGTTACCACCATCAGTATTGAAACCGTACAATGCGCTAACATCACCGTTTTCGCCATCACCTTTATCTGTGCCGCTGCCATTAACATCGAACTGGAAGCCTTCGAAGTCTTTTTTGGTAATAATGTTGACGACACCCGCAATCGCATCTGAACCATAAACTGCTGATGCGCCGTCTTTTAATATTTCAACGCGGGCAATCATAGCGACAGGAATAGAGTTCAAATCGACAGAGCTATCTGCGCCCGAACCTGAGTTCACCATACGACGGCCATTCAGTAATACAAGCGTGCGCTGTGCACCCATACCACGTAAGTCAACCTGCGCAACGCCATCTGCACCATTGTTTGTCGTTGAACCCACAGCGGCACCCGCCATAGACGTTTGTACTTGCAGCATTTGGTCTACTGAAGTAAAACCTTCTGCTTTAATCGCTGCTGCATCGATAACAGTCACAGGAGAAGCTGTTTCCATGTCTTGGCGTTGAATACGTGAACCTGTTACTTCAATACGCTCAACTTTTGCGGTTTCTTCAGCAGCAAATGCGCTTGATGTAACAAATGCGCCTGTAGTGATAGATGCAACGATAGCTAAGTTAATAGCTGACGCTACTTTGGTTCTTTTGATCATGTATGAATGCTCCCTAAGATCTAACTATTATTTTTATGCTTACAGCTTGTACAACAATTGCTGTACCAGTGTTGCACACGATACTGAAGATTCACTTTAACTCCGTCAACGCCCAATATATTAACTTAAAGCCACAAATAGTTAATTATTGGTTACCATTAAGTTAACAGAAATAGGTGAATTATTTTTATTAATTTAATAATTTCATGTTAATAGTTTATAACTCTAACGATCACACACTAACCAGCAATTAAAACTGTTAATAAAAAACATATCGGCAACATTTCCATCATCAAAAAATGTGATTCACATCACACTTTTTTAGATAATTGAAAATAGATAACAAGTATTGTACCGAGTAATGTTGACTAAAATTGCATACCTATGTAACTCAACATTGATTGAAGAACACGCTCAAAGCCAATCTCTGCTTGAGAAATCAACATATCAGTCAAAGTTCAGTGAATAAAATCATCGTTACTTATGCACCTACATAGTCGTCTAAATGGAAATGAAACAATTTTAATACAAACTATTGCGCATTCAGTCACGGAACAAACCCGTTAGTTTCTTTTGATGGTTAATTGTTCACTCATAATCTGTAGAAAATAAATAAGACATCTCGGTCATTTAATTAAACCAATAACAAAAGAATAGATACATTTGTTGCGGAGTTGTAATTTATTATGGACGACTTGAAATTTACATAATTAAGTTAATAATCACTTTGCCACCGTCGAACTAATCAACTAAAAATAAGTACTAGCGTTACATTGAGGATACGATTAAAAATAATAAAAGAGATACAGATAAGATCTTTAACTTTAATTAGTTGGGTATTATTAATATAATTTTCTGCACAAAATAATCTGCTTACATTCCAAAATACGTAAATTTAGCAATAAAAAAAGGCGACACACAGTGTCACCTTTTATCAATACATTAAACTAACTCTTATTCGGGCTTAATCAACTCAAAATGCTGATATGCCCGCGCGGTAGCAATACGGCCGCGTGGGGTGCGTTGGATAAATCCTTGCTGGATCAAGAAAGGCTCCAGTACATCCTCAATGGTTTCACGCTCTTCACCAATCGCTGCAGCTAAGTTATCCAACCCCACAGGGCCGCCCATAAACTTATCGATAATTGCCAACAATAGTTTGCGATCCATGTAATCAAAACCTTCGCAGTCTACATCTAGCAAATCTAAAGCGTGCTCGGCCACAAACTTGGTGACGGCGCCATCATGCTTCACTTGCGCATAATCCCGCACGCGGCGCAGCAATCGGTTAGCTATGCGCGGTGTTCCACGTGAGCGACGGGCGATTTCAAACGCCCCTTCTGCATCAATATCCAGCTCCATCACCTGCGCCGAACGCGTGACTATGGTGCTTAAATCTTTGATGTTATAAAACTCAAGCCGCAGCGGGATCCCAAAACGTGCCCGCAGTGGTGAGGTTAACGCCCCTGCTCGTGTGGTCGCGCCCACTAAAGTAAATGGCGGTAAATCGAGTTTAATTGAACGCGCTGCTGGGCCTTCACCTATCATGATGTCCAGCTGATAATCTTCCATCGCAGGATACAATATTTCTTCAACCACAGGGCTTAATCGATGAATTTCATCGATGAATAACACATCACCGGATTCAAGATTGGTCAGAAGTGCGGCCAGATCACCGGCTTTTTCAAGCACTGGTCCAGATGTCGATTTGATGTTTACACCCATCTCATTGGCGACAATCATAGCCAAGGTGGTTTTACCTAATCCTGGCGGGCCGTAAATCAACATGTGATCTAAGGCTTCGTTACGATTCTTTGCCGCTTGAATAAACACCTTAAGCTGCGCCCGAGTGTCATCTTGACCCGTGTACTCATCGAGCATTTTAGGGCGCATTGCCCTGTCAATGGACTCATCTTGCACTTGGATCTGCGGCTGGATAAGTCTGTCTGCCTCAATCATTATTATTCCTTATCGAAGCTTTCATCTTAATTATCATCATTATTCAATTAAAGCATCGACTTAAGGGCTGCTTTAATCAGCGTTTCTGAATCCATGCCTGCTTTATAGGCTGCAGAAACGGACTTACTCGCCTGCGGTGGTTTATAACCTAATGAAATCAAGGCTGAAATAGCGTCTTCTTCGGCACTATTTACCGTTGGTGCTGGCGAATAATTGGATTGCAACACAAATTCACGCTCTGAGCCTGCAGAAGCTGCCATTAAGCTCTTGAGCTTATCGCGCATTTCTACCAATAAACGCTCGGCGGTTTTTTTACCTACGCCGGGTAATTTCACTAAGGTGACAATATCGTCACGCTCTACGCAACCGACAAATTCTCCGGCGGTCATGCCAGATAATATGGTTAGCGCGAGTTTAGGACCCACACCATTAGTCTTGATCAGTAAGCGAAATAACGCCCTTTCCTGCTTAGTGATAAAACCATAGAGTAACTGCGCATCTTCACGCACGACAAAGTGGGTGTAAACCATGGTTTCATGGTTAATCTCTGGCAGCTCGTAAAAGCTGGTAAGCGGCATCTGCAACTCGTAACCGACACCATTAACATCAATCAACACTTCTGGCGCTTGTTTCTCAACTAACACGCCCCGTAAACGACCTATCATTTGTACCGTCCGTATGTTCTTGCTGTTGCCCGGCCGCTTAATGCTATTAAGCTCTGGTTGGTGTGATAGTGACACACTGCAACACCGAGTGCATCTGCAGCGTCAGCTTGCGGGGCTGCAGGTAATTTAAGAAGTTGTTGGATCATATGTTGTACTTGGGCTTTTTGTGCCCGGCCCGTACCAACGACTGCGCTTTTTATTTGAGTCGCGCTGTATTCTGCAACCGGTAAATTCGCCACAGTGGCGGCAACGATGGCCGCCCCGCGTGCTTGACCAAGCTTGAGCGCAGAATCGGCATTTTTTGCCATAAATACCCGTTCAATCGCAAATTCATCTGGCTGATACTGACGAATAATTTCAGTGATGCCATCAAATATCTGTTTGAGCCTACCAGGAAGCTCCTCGGACGATGTGCGAATACAACCACTGCCGAGGTAAATCTGTTGTCGCCCCACACATTGGATCACGCCGTAGCCTGTGATCCGTGAGCCAGGGTCAACACCTAAAATAATTGCCATTCAATGCCTTATATGGGATCTGAATTTTGATCCCGATTCCTACACTAGCGTTTGAGAGCCGTATTGGGCCTAAATTGTTACTCCATCCAGCTCACCAACAATCTAACCTAGGCTTGCCATGACTTCATCGGATATTTCCGCATTATGATACACCTCTTGCACATCATCATGATCTTCAAGGGTATCGATAAGGCGCATAAATTTTTCGGCGGTATCGAGATCAAGCTCAGCTTTGGTTGCTGCTATCATCGCGATTTCGGCGTTATCGGCAACAAAACCCTCGGTATCCAGCGCCTCTTTCACCATATAGAAATCAACGGGAGAGGTGAATACATCGATTGCGCCATCATCATAGCTCACAATATCTTCCGCGCCCGCTTCAAGCGCCGCTTCCATCAAGATATCTTCATCGGTACCCGGCGCGTAGGATAAAACACCACGCTTAGTGAACAAATAAGATACTGAGCCATCGGTACCTAAATTGCCGCCCGATTTAGTAAACGCATTACGCACGCCGCTCACGGTACGATTACGATTATCCGTCATCGTTTCGACCATTACAGCCGTGCCACCAGGGCCATAACCTTCATAGAGAATGGTTTCGAGCTGCTGACCTTCTAATTCACCGGCGCCACGTTTAATCGCGCGCTCGACCGTATCACGGGTCATATTGCCACCAAGGGCTTTATCAATCGCGACACGTAATCGTGGGTTTGAATCAGGATCTGAGCCGCCTTCACGGGCTGCTACGGTTAATTCACGAATAAATTTAGTAAAGAGTTTACCGCGTTTAGCATCTTGAGCTGCTTTACGGTGCTTAATGTTGGCCCATTTACTGTGACCTGCCATGGGAAGTCTCCTCTAGTGATAGCCAGACTATTTTAAGATACTCGTTTGAGTTTCTTAATCTTGCTTGGATATGTCTCATCGCACAGCTTATCTATAGCCGATTATTTATAGCTCAAGGTGTAATCGGATTGAATAATGGCTATTTATTTACCTAAAGGATTGAACTAACAAATATTGATAAGCGATGAAATGACATGTTACTAAAATAAACCGAGGCTTGTACCTCGGTTTACGATACGACTGATAAAAAAGGACTAATCAAAGACAACTTACCAGAGTCGACTTATAGAGCCCTCTTCCAAAAAATTAGTCTTCTGTTTTAGTGGCTTTCTCAACCACAGCAATGCCAAGTTCAGCTAACTGCTGCGGATTGGCAAACCCTGGTGCGTTAGTCAGCGGACAAGCGGCTGTAGTCGTTTTCGGGAACGCCATCACATCGCGGATTGAGCTTGCGCCCGTCATCAGCATGATGATGCGGTCTAAACCAAACGCTAAACCTGCATGTGGCGGAGTACCGTAACGCAGCGCTTCTAACAGGAAGCCGAACTTCTCTTTAGCTTCTTCGTCGGTAATACCCAGAATACGGAATACCGCAGACTGCATTTCTTGGTTGTGGATACGCACTGAACCACCGCCTAATTCGCAGCCGTTTAATACCATATCGTAAGCATCAGAAACGCGATTTGCTGGGTTAGCTTCAAGTTCAGCTGCCGTTACGCCGCGCGGTGCGGTGAACGGATGGTGAACCGCGTGGAAGTTGCCGTTGATCTTCTCAAACATCGGGAAGTCAACCACCCACAGTGGACGCCATTGACCTTCAAGTAAATCAAAGTCTTCGCCGGCTTTAAGACGCAGTGCGCCCATGGACTCGGCAACCACAGTCGCTTGATCAGCACCAAACAGAATAATGTCACCGGTTTGAGCGCCAGTACGGCTGACGATTTCATTGACTATGCTTTCGTTTAAGAATTTCAGCACAGGTGATTGAATGCCCTCTAAGCCAAGGCTTAGGTCATTAATCTTCATCCACGCTAAGCCTTTAGCACCATAGATGCCAACAAACTTAGTGTAATCATCTATTTGCTTACGAGACAGTGCAGCGCCGCCCGGAATACGCAGTGCAGCAACACGCCCTTCTTCATCGTTAGCAGGGCCTGAGAATACCGCAAATTCGACTTCTTTGAGTAAATCGGCAATGTCCACCAGCTCTAATGGGTTACGTAAATCTGGCTTATCTGAACCGAAACGACGCATCGCTTCGTTGTAGGTCATGCGCGGGAACTCGCCTAAATCCACATTCAGCATTTCAAGGAACAAACCGCGCATCATTTCTTCGGTTTTCGCCATCACTTGCTCAGAGCTCATGAAAGACGTTTCGATATCGATTTGGGTGAATTCTGGCTGACGGTCGGCACGTAAATCTTCATCACGGAAGCATTTTACGATTTGATAGTAACGATCAAAGCCAGACATCATCAGCAACTGTTTAAACAGCTGTGGTGATTGTGGCAAGGCAAAGAACTGACCTTTATAAGTACGGCTTGGTACTAAATAATCGCGGGCACCTTCTGGGGTTGCCTTGGTCAGAATTGGCGTTTCTATATCTAAGAAACCGTTTGAGTCGAGGAAACGACGCACAGAACTGGTCACTTTAGCGCGGAAAATTAACCGTTGCGCCATTTCTGGGCGACGTAAATCTAAGTAACGATACTTAAGACGTTGCTCTTCGCTGTTGTTCTGGTAGTTATCCATGCTCAATGGCAGTGGATCGGCAGCGTTGATGATTGTCAAGGCTTGGCCTAAGACTTCAATCTCACCCGTCTTCATTTGACCATTGACTTGGCTGTCAGGACGAGCGCGAACTAAGCCTTTAACCTGAACGCAAAATTCGGCGCGCAGCGTGCTGGCGACATTGAACACCTCAGGTAAGTCTGGATCATAGACCACTTGGATCAGACCTTCTCTGTCTCTTAAATCTAAAAAGACAACGCCACCCAAATCACGGCTACGATTAACCCAACCTACCAAGGTAACTTCTTGTCCAACGTGAGACTTATTGACGTCTCCACAATAATGACTGCGCATCTAACTCTATCCTTTATCCGGAAACCGGTGCTTTGGAAATAATCAAAACGAGATAAAAGCGGCATTATAGTAAAATAATGCCGATTACCAAAGTACTTCACACTTAGGCGGTGAAGTATCAAACAGTTTTACGCCCTTGACTAGAGCCGAGTGCACTATCGGCGCATGAGCGTTCAAAAAAACATCAAGCTAAGCGATAACAACGTCCACCGTCACTTTTTGCTTGGTACATTCGCTGATCGGCTTTTTTCAACAAACTTATCGCGGTGTCGCCATCTCGAGGGTAAACCACCACCCCAATACTAACCGCTATGCTGACACTGACGCCTTGAATAATCAAAGGGTTCGACAATGCCTGTAGAATATTATCAGCAACTTGGGTCACAGCATCGAGATCTTGCACACGATTTAGCAGGATAACAAACTCATCGCCGCCAAATCGCGCGACGGTGTCTGAACCACGGATAACCTTGCTAAACTTTTTAGCTATCCATACAAGTAATTCATCACCAATGGGATGGCCATATTGATCATTGATTTGTTTAAAATTATCTATGTCAATGAATAACAATGCAAAATGCGCTTGTTCGCGCTGATGTGACAATAACGCTTGGGCTAATCTATCATCGAGTAAGGCGCGGTTAGGCAACTGAGTTAAAGCGTCATGGTTCGCTATATGCTGTAAGCGTTTTTCGGCGATTAAACGATGGGTTATCTCACGATTTAAGCGGCGATTGACTAACAATACCGCCACCATCACTAAGCACAAGGCTATACCACCAAACACAATATAATTTATCCACTGTTGATATTGGCTGTTATCCGTTGCAACAGAAAATGACACCCAACGGGCATAAATGCGTTGCTGCTTTTGAGCATCAATCAAAGCAAGGGTTTTATTAATCAGTGGTACTAATGGCGCAAACTGAGGATGAACGCCAATATGGCTATGCTGATCGGCTAAATCACTCAGTAACGACATTTTCAGTGTTGGATATTGCCCTGTTTTAAGATTAGATGCCAATATCACCACTTTATCGATAAACACATCGGCATTACCGTTAGCCACAGCAGCGAGCCCAGCCTGTGTATTAGGGACAAGCACCAACTTTAGCGATGGCTCTAGACTCATCAGTTGGGCGACTAAATGATAACCCTCAATAACGGCCACCCTTTGACCTGCTAGTTGTGCAATATTGAATAGCGAAACTTGTTCTAATTGTGACACTAAGGCCCATGGTGATGGCCAGTAAGCCTCGCTGAACATTAAGCGTTGCTGCCTATCCGCCGTTTTGGCAACACTGCCAGCTAAATTGACTTCGCCTTTCTGTAATGCCTTGATAAGTGAGTGCCAATCGTTAAATGCCACTGCGGTAACTTTAAGATTGAGTTGATCTTTGAGCAAATTAACCACATCGCTATTGATCCCAGAAAATTGTCCTTGCGGATCCATAAACTCCATCGGTGGCCATTGCTTAAGATAACCTACCTTTAACTCCCCTAAACCATCGACATAGGCCTTCTCGGAAACACTTAAACTGACATGGGGCTCCGCCTGAGTAAAAATATGATCTTTTGGATTAAGCATCCATTTTTGTTCAATATTGGCAAACTCTTGGGGACTGATACTATTAAAACCATTGGCGATCCGCTCAGTAAGCCCAGGATCATCACTGCGGGTTAGCACATAGACATCGGTAGCAAATTCTAGCCCTTGATACTGATAAAAATCAGTCCAGCTTTTATTGAGTAACAAGTAGTGGGATGTCCATGCCCCTGCGGCAACAAAACCGACAATATCCCCCGCACGTGCGCCAGTCACCATGGCATCCATACTGTCGTAATAACGCAGTGAAACCTCAGGTAAGGCTTTACGAAGCTCCACCAAATAAGGCGCTGTCGGCACCACACCAATACGTTTCCCTTTTAAACTGTTTAAATCGGTTAACTGCTGTTGATACAGAAACAAACGACTCTTTAAGCTATATAGGTGCCAAGCACGCTTAAGGCCTGTTTTTAAATCATCACTCTCAGGGTAGCCAATATGAGCATCGGCTAGACCACGGCGGACATCGTCGACACTGGAGTTCATATCACCGGACATAAAATCAATCGCAATACCGGTTTTTTCAGACCACAACTGCCACATATCCACATACAAGCCATGGGGTAAACCATCTGCGCCAATATCGACAAAGGGTTCAACACCTTGCTGCATAGAAATAACTAATCCAGATTGCTGACGTTGAAAACCCAGCCAACGTCGCTCCGTTTGTTGGATAAAATCGGCTTTGAGTAAAGTAAAACCCGCATTAATTTTATTAACTAATGCAGTATTTCCCTTAGTCACAGCGGGAGCCAACTGCATCGTTTTAATTTGAATACGCATAGTATTAGGAAAATTTGCGCTAATCACTTGCGATGAAGCCGGATCTTTCAAATAACCTTCTAAGCCGGCAAACACAATTATCTCGCCTGCAGCTACACCCGCCAGTAAGGCCTCACGGCTTTCGTAGCGTTTAAACACCAGCTGAGGTTCGATACGATGTAATTCCACTTCATGGGACGAAGCCACCACGATGCCAACTTGAAAGGGGATCAGTTCTTTAATCGATTTGTTACCCTGTAAGGATTTATGCAAATACAAAAAGGTGCCCACATCAGTGAGAGGCTCAGCAAAGTCAAATTCTTGCGCTCGCTCTTGCGTTTTACCCATGCCGATATGCACTTGCGCTTTATTTTGCCTCAGCTGTTCAAGGGACTCGCGCCAGTGGCGCGTCACAAAAACCACATGAGTCTGGGTTTGTTTAGCCCACTCTTTCCATAAATCGACCAGCAGCCCCGTTGGCTCACCATCGTTATCAACATATTGATAAGGAAAGCTATCCTCACCCATAACGATAACTAACGGCTCAGTGGTCAGCGAACTCGCCTGCCCCATAGTGCAAAAAAAAACGCTACACAAGATCGCAATTAAATGGGTCAAAAACTTCAAGTTAAACCCTTAGTACGTAAGGTACATGTAACGGTTTTGTTATAAGAAGCATATTAGACAAAAAATTAGCGCAAATTACTAGATGAGACTTGCTGCTAATCAATAGGATTCGTTAAAATGCCAGGTCGAATTCCCATGAAAAATCTCAGATGACCGTTTCTCAAGACACTATCTACGCTCAAGCGAGCGACAATATTAGCGATTTCCAGTTTGATAACCGCGTGGCGGGTGTGTTCAGTGACATGATCCGCCGCTCTGTGCCTGGATATACGCAAATTATTAATACTATAGGCGATTTTGCAGATCGTTTCGTCAATCCCAATACGCAAATTTACGATTTAGGTTGCTCATTAGGCGCGGCGACGTTAAGTATTCGTCGTCAAATCCAAGGCCGCCAATGTCGCATTATTGCCGTAGATAACAGCGAATCAATGGTGGCGCGCTGCCAAGAAAACCTAAATGCCTATGTCAGCGATACAGAGGTTGACCTGGTTTGTGGTGATATTCGCGATATCGATATCCAAAATGCGTCACTGGTGGTACTCAATTTTACGTTGCAATTTTTACCACCAGAAGACAGAGAAACACTGATCGCTAAAATTTACCAAGGGTTAAACCCTGGCGGAATATTAGTGCTATCTGAAAAAATCCGCTTTGATGATGCTTCTATTCAAACCTTACTTGAAGAGCAACATTTAGACTTTAAACGCGCCAACGGTTACAGCGAACTTGAGATCAGCCAAAAGCGCAGTGCACTGGAAAATGTGATGAAGCCCGACACATTAACCACACATCAACAACGTCTAACCGACCAGGGATTTAGTCACTTTAGTCTCTGGTTTCAATGCTTTAACTTTACTTCCATGGTGGCCATCAAGTGATCAGCTTTAGCTCATTTTACCAACAAATCGCCGATTCAAATCTACAACACTGGCTCGAAACCTTACCGAGTATTTTAGGTAAGTGGCAGCGGGAACATAAGCACGGCAACTTACCCAAGTGGGAAAAAGTGCTGAATAAACTTCACTATCCTGCACCCGACCAAGTGGATTTTGTCGATAGCGTGACCGTCGGTAGCGGCGAGCAATTAAGCCCAGGTGAAAAAGAGAAACTAGAGAATCTACTGCGCCTATTTATGCCATGGCGCAAAGGACCGTTCCACATTCACGGTATCCATATTGATACCGAATGGCGCAGCGACTGGAAATGGGATCGCGTTAAACAGCATATTTCACCGCTAAAAAATCGTACTGTGCTTGATGTTGGCTGCGGTAGTGGTTATCACATGTGGCGAATGTTGGGTGCTGGTGCCAAACGCGTGGTGGGCATTGATCCTTCGCCGTTGTTTTTATGTCAATTTGAAGCCGTAAAACGCTTAGCAGGCACACATCATCCTGTGCACTTGTTGCCTCTTGGTATTGAAGAGTTGCCACCGCTCGATGCATTCGACACGGTTTTCTCGATGGGCGTTTTGTATCACAGACGTTCGCCTATCGATCATTTGTTACAGCTGCGCGATCAGTTACGCACCGGTGGTGAACTGGTGTTAGAAACGTTAGTTATTGATGGCGACGAAAATGCGGTACTCGTACCTGAAGATAGATATGGCAAAATGAATAATGTATGGTTTATTCCATCCGTTGCGGCGCTAATGCTGTGGTTAAAAAAATGTGACTTCACCGATATACGCTGTGTAGATACCGATATCACGGCCCTTGAAGAGCAACGTCGTACCGACTGGATGCCCAACGAGTCGCTGGTTGAATATCTTGACCCAACCGATATGACAAAAACCGTTGAAGGCTATTCTGCGCCAAAACGCGCCACTATTATCGCAGTGAAAAATCAGCCTAATCAAGATTTACTGGGCTAAATCTAAGTTGTCACAAAGGGGGCGTTATGCTTAAGCCAAGCATGTTGATGCCATGTCAGCTCACTCTAATAATAGTTGCAAAACATGTCGCCTATATTAAAGCCCACTTTACTGATTAGCTTATTTAGTTTAAGTCTTTATAGCTTGGACGTTGCCTATGCGGCGCCAAGCCCTGTGCCGCTCTTAGTCGAGCAATGTTTACGTTTACCCAGTATTGAGCTCGCGGCAGCCTTCGCTAATACGCGCTCAAATACACCTGAAGCCACCTTAGCTCAGCAAGCGCTGATTTTTGAGCAACAGACGTTAGGGCTTAATAATATCAACGACAGACTCAACTATTACCGTGGGTTTAACTTACCAAGTGAGGAACGCGAGGGTCTACTGCAATGCCAGTTACACCTCGCCGACACCCTGTCGCAACTTCTCAGCCAAACTGAATTGAGCCAACTAGCCTATGCCTTAGCCCAAGGCAATGCAGAACAAATACTGCTGAGCCAACAGCTTAAACAATTGCTACAACAGCATTGGAGCGCCGAGGAAAAAGCGAAACTGCATACGGCGCAGGCCAGCATAGGCCAAGGGTTAGGCAGCCAACAGTATAGTATTGCCTTCAATGACAGCCAATGCCAACCCGAAGCGACTCAGCAGCAACATCATCTGCATAAAGAAGATGATAAAAGTGACGAGCCGAAGCGCAGCAGTGCAAAACAGAGCGATTTTTCGGGCACTATCGTCAGCTACTTACTGACACAGGAAAACGCCGTATGTCGCCAAAATGTATGGCAGGCTTACCAAGCCAGAGCCAGTGAAACCAATCAAACGGTATTACAGCGAATTGCAGAGCAGCGCCAACAAGCCGCCAGTGCCGCGGGCTTTACCGATTACAGCGCATTAGCGCTTAGTTCGCAGCAGTTATCATCCCCCGAGTTGGTCAAAGCTTTTCTTGATAGCCAAACCCAAAATTTGCAAGTGGCTCCCTGGGATATTGGACGTACTCTGTCACAACAAACATCAGCCAAGGGCCCCACATGGCAGACCTCTGACGTCTTGAGTCGCAGCTTTACTTATCTGCACGCGTTTGGTTTGCAGTTTGAGACCATAGCAACCGTCAACGCCGAAAAAAAACCAACCGATCCTAATCGGCCGCATATCGTCAGGGTCTACCACCAGCAAAGATTGTTAGGTGAAATCTATGTGGCGTACAACCAAAATCCACAGCAAGGAAGTCAACAGCAGACATTGCGCCAAAGTGTACTCGGCCAGCAATTTGGACAACAGGCGTTGGATCTTAAGCCGCAGCTGAGTAACTACAAAGACATTGAACAGTTAACCGAATCCATCGCAGAGGCTGTCACTTCCCTTGCTAAAGCGAGTCATTTCTACCTCAACAATGCCATGGGACAGAGTCAGGATAGCCATTTTGTAGCGAGTCTCTGGTTAGCTGAAGTGCTGCGCCATCAACTCTTCCCGCAGTTTGAGCACACCTATTTACAAGAGCGTGAAACACTTGCGAAAGCTTATTCGAAACAGCTTAAAGTCTTTCGCGCTAAGGTTGCAGTCAACTTTTACCAAAACTCAAGTGCACAAGTCTACCCCGATCTCGGTGTAGAGTTTAATGCGAGCTTTGGTCAAGACTGGCCACAAACACAGGATTATCCTTATAGCTTCAATGCTATCGCCAACGAAGGACCGCTTTACTACCAATCACTCTGGCAAGCATCGTTAGCCCAGCTGATAGCTCAATCCACATTCAACTGCCAAGACAAACTCAAATTATTCAATGTATTAGTCATCAATGAAGACGCTTTAACCTTAAGTGACCAATTAAAAGCGGTCATTGGCGCCCCCGTTGATAGTGCTGCGCTGATCCAAAGAATTTCAAATAGCGCCGCTTCAGAACATGCTGACAACTCCAACAATCAAGCTTTCGACGCCACAGGTTCTTGTGCGTTTTAACTGTGAATGCATAAGTTGTGTTTGCGACTCGCTCGGGCGCAAACACCGTTAATCGTCATGATTCGACTCTCTATCCCCTCAATAACTTAGCGCGACATAGCTAGCTGTATGTCGTGAGAGTGACTGACTCTATGATATTTAATTGAAAAAGTCGTAAGAAGTGGCCACTATAAGCCTCAATCTATCGTTTTTTTGAGATTATAATGACTCGAGCTAAATCTACCTTAGAACAATGGCGTATTTTGCAAGCGGTGGTCGATTTTGGCGGCTATGCCCAAGCGGCCGAAAAACTCAATAAAAGTCAATCATCCCTGAACCATGCAGTGGCAAAATTACAACATCAGCTTGGGATTAACTTGCTCGAAGTCAAAGGCCGAAAAGCCTATCTCACACAACAGGGCGAAGTATTACTGCGCCGCTCACGGCATGTCACTCAAGCGGTTAACGAATTAGAGCAACTGGCAAGCAACCTCGAGCAAGGCTGGGAGCCGACTCTGACTATCGCCCGTGAAATTATTTATCCTATGGGAACCTTGGTTTGTGCCCTCAATGCCTTTCTTCCTGATAGCCGTGGGACCCGTATTATCATGCTAGACTCAGTGATAACTGGCACCCAGGAGCATATTTTGCAAAATAAGGTCGACATTGCTATCTGTGCAGGGATCCCGCCAAAGGGATATTTATCTGAACCGTTATGTGAACAGGAGCTCTTTCTTGTTTGTCATCCAAGTCATCCTCTGGCTGATTTAGGCATAATCGAAGACGATAAGCTACTGGCACAGCATTTACAGTTAGTCATAAAGGATACTGGCGTACAATCTAATGCCGATATTGGATGGCTGAAGGCGGAGCAGCGTTGGACAGTGTCTAATTTTCATGAGGCAAAAGAAATTTTGAATCAAGGTATTGGTTTCTGTTGGATCCCTTCTTTCTTAATCCAAACGGAATTAAGCTCAGGTCATTTAGCGCGTTTACATTTATCGGGTAACCAAAAACGTCGCATCATGCTCAGCCTAGTAATCCCAGATAGAGACCAACAAGGTCCCGCATCAAAACTGCTTACCTCATTGATTTTAAAACAGCATGGGATTGAAACGACAAATAGCAATCATTAGAAAAGCACTACGCGCGCGACCTATCATTAATAGACATACATCTCTTGGGCTTGTATCGTTTGTGAGCAAAAATTACGGATTGGCTTGGGCAACAGCAGCATAGTAACGACTCGCCGTGCTATTAGCTCTTGAGATAAATCTCGCGGCTAAATCTGCAGGAGCCAAGGCCATTGCCGACGCTAAAGTGGCGGTCGGTGGTTCAATCGATTCCACTGTCGTTTTTGTATTGGCTGCGCTGCTGCTATTCACAATATCAGGCGGGGTTTTAGAGTGGGTATCGGTAACAGTTTTGGCCGTTTGCGCTTCAATACCTTGTTTTATCCTATCGAGCGCATCAGATACCGATGTTGAAACCGTCTCCTCTTCCTTCGCAATATTTCCACTCTCTTCCACTTTCCCCGTAACTACGGGTATACGTTCTTGTAACGGCGGTAGCCCTTTAATCTGTGCATCAGCACCCAATAATGTTTGAGTCGTTTGTAAATCTACAATCTGTTGCTGGCGCTCTTCTATAAGCATCTCCTTGGCTTCATTCATTTTTTGCAAAGCTTCCGCGGCAACGCGGATATCCGCAGATGAAGGATCAACCGGAGCCATTGCCGCCGCGTACACTTGCTTCATTTTGTTTATTGTTGCGAGTGGATCGCCTCCGACAGCAGAAACATCGATCTGCACTTCACCATCGGTAGCATAACGTTGCCCATCGGCGCCCTTCTCATACTTAAAACTCGGACTCTGAGCATATTGCCCGCCGACTGTAGCATGCGCATGTTCATGGGCTTTAACCTCAGAATCTCTGGCCTTAAGTGAATCAACTTGTTGTTGCTGTTGCGCCTGCGCTTTTTCTTGGGCTTGCTTCACTTGCTCCTGAGCCTGCTGTGCCTGTGATTGCGCTTGTGATTGTTGCTGCTTTGCTTGTTCCGCTGCAGCTTGCTGTTTCTGCGACGCTTCTTCCTGTGCTTGCTTTTCAAGCTGATTATCATTTTTAGCAAAAACATCGGCTAAGGCTTGCTGACGATCATCGGGGTTAGACGCTATAGCAGGATCTTCTACCTGACTAACTTGAGCCTTAGCGTCACCGAAAACCTGGGTAAATTGTTCCAACACTGTCGGTTGAGCAACTTCATTGCGAGCGGATTGATCTGCTGCTTGTGCAGAGTTTGACTGCTCAACAGTCCCCGCAATCGCTGCTGAACTATTACTACTACTTATATTTCCAGAATTTCCAGAATTTCCAGAACTGTTATTTACAGAGCTGTTACCTTCCGAGGTAGAGGGGTCAACTACCGCTGCGCCAGTAAAGACAGTTTGCGGCCCAAACACTACGGCTAAATCAGGCGTTATTGGAGAAACACTGCCCGTACTCGATGGATTAAAAGCGGGAAGCTCTGTGCCACTCGTGCCAATTGATGAACTCGGAGGCATAAAAATATCGGCGGGAATACTGCTCGAGACACTAAGACTAAGACTCGGGCTCGTTGTAGATAAGGCGTTTACTCCAAGGCTAGTTCCTATAGTACTCGTGATTGATGAAAATGCCGAAGTCGACACAGGTGCTGCAATTTGTCCCCCACGCACACCAGAAATGGATCTTGGCCCCGTTAATAAGCTAAAACTGGCATCGGCATGTAAACTCGCCCGATCTTTTAACCCATTGACTCGAGGAGCATTGGTTTGAGGAAGTGTAACCTGCGGCCTTGATTCAGCAAAAGGACTGGCCTTTAGTGCTTGGCTTGCGCCATTAAACGCTGGTAGTACAGGCGTAGCATCAGCAATTGCAAGCGGCGCTTTTGCAGCATCAATGCCAGCAACATTTGAACTGATAGGCGTCGCGGTATTTGTCCCGTTGAATAAAGGCGCTGATGATATAGCGGCAGGCGTAACAGAAAATGTTTGAGTGCTCGAGGGCAATGAACTAGCAGCCGAAGAACTCGCGTTAAAAGATACATTCGGTGATGAGTGGAGAGATTGGGAAACGTGAGTTGCTAATGAAGCAATAGGCGCAGCTTGAACCGGAGCGGTTGAGGTTCCAGTAAAATGTGGTTCATAGGCACCACTCGCTTCAAATTTTGCGGAGCCTGCAGTGTGAGCGCTGGCTCCTTGATAAGTGCTATTAGCTTGAGTCTGGCTTAGATTCGAGTTTAGCGTCTTATCATGTGTCGAAAATGAAGAGGATGGCGCTCCAACCTTAGGTGATAGCGCCACAACCGACATGATATTTACACCTTGATATCAATGATCGAGCCTATTGTTTCTGATCCAGCTTCAATCACTTTAGTTGACGCTTCGCCTTGTCTTAATGACTCATTTGCAGACAGCAAGGCTGAGGTTTTATCAGGCTGGGCAACATCTCTTGTAGATTCAGCCGGAGCCGCACTTTGCGTCGGTGTAGGTTTAGCCACATCTATTGTTGCTTGAGTGAGCCCAGATTGAGCACTTTGCAAGCCTTGCAGACCGGATGAATAAGCAGATTGGATTTGCATAACGGTATTCCTGCATGCTGTGATTGATGGGTCAATTATTAACCAATCACCTGCAAAAGTACAGGTTTTATCCGCATTATCACCATTTATTTACGCCCAGATTTATCCTGTGATCCAATTAGCTTCCCAATCCTTAAATACGGGATTAAAACCCTGCCGTTGCATCTGTTCGATAACTAGCTCGACACTGCGATCATCGCTTATCTCGAATTGATCGAGTTGACTGTCAGGCGCTTGATAGCCGCCCGGTTGTGTCGAACTGCCCGCACTGATTTGAGTGATCCCAAGTGGCAAAAGATTATCCCTCAGCTCAGGGCTTTCCCTTGTCGACATGCTGATGTCAAGCTGTTGATTAAAAAGTCTAAATGCACAAATCATTTGCACTAAACCTAGATCCGATAGCATGACTTTTGGGGGGATCCCGCCAGTACAAGGTCGTAACCTTGGTAGCGAAATACTAAAGCGGGTGCGCCAATAGCGTCGCTCTAAATAGTCGAGATGATATCCCATCATTAACGCATCTAAACGCCAATCATCCAGCCCCAGTAATACCCCAAGACCAATTTTATCGACGCCCGCCGCCGCAACTCTGTCAGGTGTTGCTAAGCGATAGGTAAAATCCATTTTTTTCCCCCTGGAATGGTGACTAGCATAAGTCTCTGGTTGATAGGTCTCTTGATAAATCATCACAGCATCTAAACCTAGCGCGACTAACTGGCGATAATGGTCCTCACTCATGGGCTGGACCTCCATCGCCACATGGCTAAATTGCTGCTTTACCAGCGGCAACATTTGCTTGAAATAATCGATGCCGACCTTAGTTTCATGCTCACCCGACACCAGTAAAACAGAATCGAAGCCCCTATCTTTGATAATGGCCATTTCGGCCATCAACTCCAGCTCATTCAAGGTCTTGCGTTTGAGTTTGTTACTCATGCTAAAGCCACAGTAATCACAATCATTAGCGCACAGATTCGAGACGTATAGCGGTAAATACATACCCAGATTCGCGCCAAATCGCTGCCGCGTAAGCGCCGCAGAGTGCTGCGCCATGGTTTCGATATAAGGTTCCGCCGCAGGTGATAGCAAGGCCAGTAAGCTACGTAAATCCCCAGCTGGACTCACTAACGCCCGCTCAACATCTTGGGCTGTGCAAGAATACAAATCGAGTAACAATTTATCCCGTGGGATCTTGGCAAATTCCGCTACAAAACTCATTGGTTTAAAAATCCCGTCAGAGGACTGGTATGTACCGCGCCCGTTTGTACTCGGCCAAGCCCAGCTTCAAAGGCCCGTCTACCGCATTGCACCGCCTCTTTAAAGCACTCGGCCATCACTATCGGCGACGCACTGCTAGCGATGGCGGTGTTAACGAGCACCGCATCGGCGCCCAGCTCCATTGCCCGCGCAGCCTGCGAAGGTGCGCCAATGCCGGCATCGATCACCACAGGCACCCGCGCCTGCTCTATGATGATTTTTAAAAAGCTTTCAGTGACTAAACCCTGATTACTGCCAATCGGACTC
The DNA here is from genome assembly GCF_050848685.1 of Shewanella sp. MF08487. Lineage (NCBI taxonomy): Bacteria > Pseudomonadati > Pseudomonadota > Gammaproteobacteria > Alteromonadales > Shewanellaceae > Shewanella > Shewanella sp. MF08487. The sequence goes on along the minus strand of NZ_JBOZPB010000009.1, from coordinate 11,295 downwards.
GCCAGTGGCATAACCGCAGCGCAGCCTACCTCTTCCAAGCGGCGACAGAGCACAGGATCGGCATGCACGTAGGGCATCACGATAAAGCCTTTCTCACAGAGGATTCTAGCCGCCTCTAAGGTTTCTATCGCATCGGGCATTAGGTACTTAGGATCCGGGTGGATTTCGAGCTTAATCCAATGAGTTCCCAGCATTTCACGGGCAAGCTCAGCCGCAAACACCGCTTCCTTGGCGTTTCTCGCCCCCGAAGTGTTAGGCAATAGCCGTACACCCGCTTGGCGTAACGGCGTGAGTAAATCATCAAGCCCCATTTTAAAATCAATTCTTTTCATCGCAACTGTCACTAACTGCGATTTTGAAGCCGTTATCGCCTCAAGCATCACTTGGCTATTGCTGAATTTTCCCGTTCCGGTAAATAACCGTGATTCAAACTCCACATCGGCAATCGTTAACATACTAACCTCCCGCTACAGCTGAAAAAAGTTCTAATTTATCTTCATGTTGGCAGAGAATCGATTGCCAGCGATTACGCGGAACCACCTCTGCATTCAACACGATAGCGACCGAATCGAGGGTAATATTTTGCGCGAGGATCACCGCCGCGAGTGAAGTCGGTTCCGTTAATGGCTGCGGGACATTATTTATGTGAATTAAAATCATATCAAACCTCCATACTTTATAGTTTGCTGGGCTTATCGGATGATGAACGAATCTCTTTTGGACCACATACGTCACAATGGGGATCCCGCGTTAATGTCGCCGCTGTCCATGAAAGTGATTTAGCGTCGAAGCGCCAAAAACGCCCAAACAAGGCACTTTTAGGTTCATCACAACTATCCATACTCAGCAAGAGTTGCATGGCCATCAAAGATTGCATTGACGCCATCACGCCCACGCTCGGCCCGAGTACGCCTTGGGTACTACAGCTCTGCGACACTCTCGTCTGTGCGGGGAAAATACAGTGATAACAACCACCAGAGGGGAACCGCATTTGGTCGACTGCAAACAATTGACCGCTAAATGCTGCGATTGACGCACTGACTAAAGGTAAAGCCGCTTCGATACAGCGGCGATTAATGGCTTGGCGAGTCGCGAAGTTATCTGTGCAGTCAAGCACAAGTACTCTTTTACCTTGTTGTTTTAATTGTAAAACCTCAGCGAAGTTATGAGCTGATGTCTCAGCACTAAATGCTGTTTCATGGGCAGTAACAGTGCACTGCGGCGCTAAGCCTTTGAGCTTTTGCTTGGCAACTCGCGCCTTATTGAGTCCAATATCGGCATCGTTGAATAACAATTGTCTTGGCAGATTCGATACTTCAACCTTATCCATATCGATTAAGGTCAAGTTGCCAATGCCTGCACAGGCCAGATATTGCGCCGCCAATTGCCCTAAACCGCCAAGACCGATAATAACAACGCTGGCGTCGACCAATTGCAATTGCCCAGCCTCACCGACTTCAGGCAATAAGACTTGCCGAGAATAACGCATGAAATCGGCATCACTGAGTGTATGGCCGCAGTGTTCATTGTCGCTGTGTATATGACCGCAAAGAACCTCTGCGTGACCAAGCGGTGGGTTTTTACTCATGCTTAGCACCCAACTCATGCTTTACAGCCAGTTCTTCAGACAAGCTACATTGCTCCCAAGCTTGGCTCAGCTCTGCAAACGCGGCTAACGGATCCTTAGCTTTCGTTATTGCGCGCACCACAGCAATATTGCCAACCCCTGTGGCTTTCACCTTTGCCAGATTTGTTAAGTCAATACCGCCAATGGCGACCAAGGGATAATGATCTTGGAGTAACGCCACATAGTGTTTAAGTTTTGCGAGCCCTTGGGGCGCCGAAGGCATTTGCTTCGTTGTGGTTGGGAATATATGCCCAAGCGCTATGTAGGATGGCGAGTATTGGTGCGCCAATAGCAACTCGAAATAACTGTGGCTCGATATGCCTAGCGCGAGCCCCGCGGCTTGAATGGCCGCTAAGTCGGTAACGGCGAGATCTTCTTGGCCTAAATGTACCCCAAAGGCATGGTATTTTATCGCTAACTGCCAGTGATCATTGATAAAAAGCTGCGCATTAAAATGCTTACCTAAGGCAATGGCCGTTTGAATTTGTGCTTCTAATTCGGAGCCAATTAACTCAGGTTCGCCTGACTCACATCTACTTAGCGCAGATTTACCTAAATCAGATTCGGCTAACTCTGCAGTAGTTAACTCGCTGATGTCGGTTTTTATCCGTAACTGCAGGGTTTTAACGCCCGCAGCTAACAAACTCTCCAGCATGGTTAAGTCACTCACCACAGGGTAAACACCAAGATCGGCATCGAGCACTTTAAAACCGTGGGATAAAATATTTTGAGGTAGCGTCGAGGCTATTCTTACCTGAGCGGTTGCCTGATCTGTTGCCTGATCTGTTGCAAATAAAACTGTTGCAACTAAATCACTTCTAACATCAAGATGTTGATTGATACCATTATCACAACACTGCCTTATCTTGGCATAGCGGGACAAATCATGAGGCCAACCCGTACGAGCCAACGGCCCTGGACCTTGCCCTAAACCAATCGCCGCGCTTAAGCCTTGACTCACATAGGCTTTGGCAACAACCACCGCATCTTGCAATACAAAACCTTGCGCTAACACGGCGGCAATGGCCGATGACAAAGTGCAGCCGCTACCATGATTATGACGGGTATTAACCCGCTGGCTGGCTAACCAGAAGCGCCCATTTTGATGCAGCTCAGAGCTCGCGCGCACTTGACGACAAACTAGATAATCCTCGGCAAGCTCAAGATCCCAGCCATTACTCTTGTAAGCGGTATCAAGAGCGTTAGCGTGAGTTTGAGCATGAGTATCATCAAGAATGTCAGTGCAACCAAAGCTCACATCGCCACCTTTAGCGAGCACACTGCAATCAAGGCTCTGGGATAAAGCCAGTGCCGCGGCAGCGAATTGCGCTTTCGTTGAAACATCACTGTGAGTTAACCGCCCAAGTTCAAGCACATTGGGCGTGATAAGTTCGATTAAACCTTTGAAAGGCTTAAAATCTAAGGCTGATTTGGCCGCACTTTTTATATCCTGACAGTTATCGACTGCTAATGCATCGCCACAACTGGCGACCATCACAGGATCGACAATCACAGGCACAGATAGATAGTGGATTTTAAAACTCGCGATCCAATCTGCCAGCAATGCCACTTGAGTTTGATCTGCCAGTAAGCCGATTTTAATTGCTTTGGGTGGCAAGTCGGAAAGTAGAGTCGTCAGCTGAGCCATTAACATCGCCGCTGATACGGGCTCGACTAAAGTGACCGCCACTGAGCTTTGCGCCGTCACTGTGGTGATCACGCAGCAACCGTGACAGCCCAAATCTTGAATTGTCGCCAAGTCCGCCTGAATACCGGCACCGCCGCCACTGTCTGAACCGGCTATGGTCCAAACAAACGCGGGACGCTCGGTATTCATGGGTGCATTATCCCCATGAATACCCAACATAATTAGGCTTCCTCAGCTTCGGCGACGAGCTTGTCTTTCACGTGATAGATCTCGGCGCCCGAAGCAGCAAATTGTGCCGATTTTAGCGCCATAGCCGCTTCCAACTCCTGCGGCGTCTTGACTGTGACTTGCATGGCTTGGTCAGCCGCTTCAACTTGATCCGCCTTCGCTTGTGCCGCCTCTAAGCCAGCGGCATAGGCGCGCACATCTTGGGTGATTTTCATCGAACAAAATTTAGGGCCGCACATAGAGCAAAAATGCGCGACTTTAGCGGATTCCTGCGGTAAAGATTCATCGTGATAAGCACGTGCGGTTTCAGGATCGAGTCCTAAGTTATATTGATCTTCCCAGCGGAATTCGAACCGCGCCTTTGCCAGCGCATTATCACGAATTTGCGCACTCGGATGACCTTTCGCCACATCGGCGGCGTGTGCAGCAATCTTGTAGGCAATCAAACCTTGCTTAACATCTTGTTTATTCGGTAATCCTAAGTGTTCTTTTGGCGTGACATAACACAACATAGCGCAGCCGTACCAAGCGATCATGGCCGCGCCTATGCCGGAGGTGAAATGATCATACCCAGGTGCGATATCGGTGATTTGCGGGCCAAGGGTGTAAAACGGCGCTTCATCGCAGTGAGCTAACTGCTTGTCCATGTTCTCTTTAATGAGCTGCATCGGGATATGTCCCGGTCCTTCGATAATGGTTTGTACGTCGTATTCCCACGCGATTTTGACTAGCTCACCTAAGGTTTCAAGCTCTGCAAACTGGGCAGCATCATTAGCGTCGGCAATTGAGCCTGGACGCATACCATCACCTAAAGACAGGGATACATCGTAGGCGACGCAAAGCTCACAGATCTCACGAAAATGGCTGTAGAGGAAGTTTTCCTTGTGGTGACTCAGGCACCATTTGGCCATAATTGAACCGCCGCGGGAAACGATCCCGGTGACGCGTTTAGCCGTCATTGGCACATAACGTAGCAGTACACCAGCATGAATAGTAAAGTAATCAATACCTTGCTCCGCTTGTTCAATCAAGGTATCGCGAAACACTTCCCAGGTTAAATCCTCTGCCACGCCGTTCACTTTCTCCAGCGCTTGATAAATCGGTACAGTGCCGATGGGCACTGGCGAGTTACGGATAATCCACTCGCGGGTCTCGTGGATATAACGCCCCGTGGATAAATCCATGACCGTATCTGCGCCCCAACGGGTAGACCAGACGAGCTTTTCCACTTCTTCCTCGATGGAAGACGTCACCGCAGAATTACCGATATTGGCGTTCACTTTCACCAGAAAGTTACGCCCAATGATCATAGGTTCAGCTTCTGGATGGTTAACATTCAGCGGAATAATCGCGCGGCCACGGGCGACTTCGGCGCGGACAAATTCGGCGGTAATCGGTTCGCCGACTAAGGCACCAAAGGCTTCGCCCTTGGCTTTACGATTGAGGATTTCATCCTGTACTTGCGCAAGTGCCATGTTCTCGCGGATCGCCACATATTCCATTTCGGGCGTGATAATCCCTTGACGGGCATAGTGTAATTGGCTGACTCGTTTGCCCTGCAGCGCTCTGCGTGGGCGGACAATGGCACTCGAGCCTGCCTCAAAACGCAGATGATCTAAACCATCATCGGCGAGTCTTTGTTGGGTAAAATCGGAGGTCGCGCAGGGTAATTGCTCTGTGTCGTTGCGGGCTAGGATCCAGTTTTGTCTTAATTTACCAAGGCCTAGACGCACATTGATGTCGGCCTCAGGATCGGAATAAGGTCCAGCGCAATCGTACACGCGGATTGGCGGATTTTTTTCCATGATAGGCGTTTCATCAGTACCGCCTACCAGCGTGTCAGTCTGCAGGATTTGCCGCATGCCAACGCGTATATCGACACTGGAACCTTCGAGATAAATCTTTTGTGAATTAGGATGTTGCAGCGGCGCTAACGTATCGATAAAGGCTTGAGCCTGCGCGCGGGTTTCGCGGCGACTCGGCGCCTTAGGCACGGTTGATTGACTAGACTCAGCCGATTTATTAGGCACCGTCGATTTATTAGGGATTGTCGATTCTGGCGCTGTGATTTCTATCGCATTGGCAGCTACAGCTGGGTTTTGGTTTGAACTGGACATAAGCAATCTCACGTTAAAAAATGGAGTTGCTTGTCTGGAGAATTGAGTTGTTGATAGCTGGACATGGCAATCAACTTTTGTGGCCAACACTGGCTTCAAAAATTGCGTTACCCTGCTCAATAACAATTAAATCTAAACATTAAGACTTAAAACACTGCTGAGTTAACAGGTGTTCAAGCCGTCTATTTTCGCGATTTAATGTGTGTTATTACGCTTGTTTCCTTCGCAGGTTTTAACCTGATCAGGTTCAACGGATCCCGAATAAACGGTCTCAGCCAAGAGGCACTCCGACAAGATGAGTGCGCAGTATAGACAGAAGCGGCAGCAACAAACAAGGAAAAAAACAATTAAAAACCTTAACTACCAATCCAAAATTAAGACTCACTATCTATTGTTTTTAATTGAAAAAATTAAATAAAAATAAAAAAGTTATAATTGGCGTGAAAATAGATCATCAAATAAAGTCACTATTTATGGGGTTTGAGCATCATTTTATTTAATCGAGATTGAATGGCATCATCAATAGCTTGATTGATTTTTTGCCACTACAGTCAAATGGGAAGCCTAAATTTTCGGCGTATGGATTAACTTGAGTGCCGACTTGTACCACGCGATAAAAAGTATCCCCTTTACGCACAATACGATTTGGGTCTAAGGGTAAATCGTGACTCGTCGTGCCACCGAAATCATCGGCGTTAGGGACAAATAACACTTCCATCTCAGGGCTCATTTCACTCATATTCGATTTCCGGGTGAATTTATCGGCCTGTTCAATGACGAGATCATCGAGCGCTTGCTCGCGCTGACGTTCAAAATATTGCTGGGTGAATAAACTCATGCTTGAGCATGTCGCTATTGTGCTCTCGCCTTCTGCTGCGGGTGAACTCTTAGCGCCAAGCTGCGGTTTAATTTCTGTGGCATCAAACATATTCGTTGGCTTTTTTGTCGTCACTTCCGCGGGCAGTACTTCACTTTGGGCACGTGATTGAGATTGGCTCGATTGAGGGATATAGGCAAAGCACTATCAGCATCATCTCCAATCGCTATTGCTGTAGGAGATACTGTCAATAAAGACGCGGCTTTGGGTTGATGTTGAAAAGGCAAAATCCATCCTTAGGTTTTGTATAGTCTCAATTGATTTCGATGATGCTTAACGTGGAACCATTGCACTCAAATCCAATATCAATCCAATATCGGGTTGCTGAATATTGAAAGCAAATTATCCAATGATTGCATTTACTTGCGAGTGCTCAACGCAGATTAGAGGAGGCAAACAGGGTAAAGTTCAACGCGAATGCAACACGCTATAAGCATAACGCTTACGCCTATGATAGATACGACACTTGCCAGTTGAGAAAAATAGGGCTGGGAATTGAGATTACAATTGCGCTAAATTGAAAGGCAATGGTTTGTTAACTCTCAGTCTTGAAGCGGATAACATCATCAATGCGATGCACTGATGGGAGTGCGAGACGGCGTTAAAAATCTAAAGGGCGAAAATAATATATGTCAGTCATTAATTTAAGCTTACAAGTGTACGCTTAAATATGGTGATTTATTTTCCTAACTGATAGACTCAGTCATTATCGTTTGCGAGTGTGTATCTACCATGTCGAGTCAAAGTGTTATCGAACAACAAACCCCAGCTAAAACCCCTGCTAAGTCTGGGCCGTATAGTATTAAAGAAGAGATCGCTAATAGCGTATCCCATGGCTTAGGTGTTATTGCAGGCATAGTGGCATTAGTGCTGATGTTACTAAAAGGGCAAGATCACCTGACATCAATTCAACTTGCCGGCGTTGTCATTTACGGTGCCAGCATTATCATGCTTTTTCTATGCTCTACTTTATACCACAGCGTTAGCCATTCAGGCTGGAAACATAAACTTAAGATTGCCGATCACTGCGCCATTTACTGTTTGATTGCAGGGACTTACACCCCTTTAATGCTGATAAGCTTACAAGGCACACAATCGACAGTGATTTTAACGGCAATTTGGTCACTCGCGATTGGCGGGATCCTGTTTAAGACGCTGTTTATTCACAAATTCAAAAAGTTAAGTCTAGTGTTATATCTCGCCATGGGTTGGCTATGCGTCACTGTGATAGGCGATTTAACCGCGGCGATGTCAGAACTGGGGTTTAATCTTTTGATTTTAGGTGGTTTATTTTACACTCTGGGCGTAGTGTTTTACGTCGGTAAACGTATTCCATTTAACCATGCGATTTGGCATCTATTTGTGCTCGGCGGCGCGATAAGTCACTTTTTGTGCATCTATCTGACGGTAATTTAAACTAAATTAACGCTAATCGTGATGTCGTTATCATCGATGCTTTATCCCAATACTTTTTAAATTTTTCTCACACATCCCATTACTGACGGGTATTCAACTGAGCAAACAGCGATGCTAATACTGTCGCTTGTTCGTCCCAGCCATATTGGCGCCAAAGCGCAATAATACATTCTGCGGTGCACAAGCCCCCTTCTTGTTGATTACGTCGCAATATAAAGGCAGATTGCGGTATCAACGACGGTAGGCTTACCCGTGCAGCAGTTTTAAGATAGGGGCTTTGGCGCAGCATTTTACGAGCCTCCTGCCACGTCGCATCTAAAATCACCACGTGCTCAGGCATTACCTGTTTTGTAATAACCTGATTTTGCATAAATTGTAAGGCATCCTCAGGTAAGCCCTTCTCTATAGAGTCATCTGCAAGTTCGGCATCCTCAGTTGGAAACAACAATTTAGCTTGCTGCGATGCAAGCATTTCGATGAGGTTTTTATCGGCAGCGACTCTCGACCAAACAATACTCACCACCTTGGCTGGAAACGCTTCTAAGGCTAAACGGCCAGTATTAGTTTTACGGGTTAGCTCGCGTTCATGGGTAAGCAAAATAATCTGCATTGACTTCCTGACTGCTTAAGAATAGGTCGCTGTTAACAATCATAAGCACTCTAAAACGATTTGTTTGAGTAAAAAAGTTTCTCGCTCAATCGATTGGCCTTTTTGCGGATGATTACGTTGTATTGCTTCATTGTGGGCAATGGCTTTATGGATGTTCAACCACTTTGGCCGCATGCCATTTTTAATCTCGTGGGCTTCGAGCCGAGTCTCACCTAAACCACGCTCGCCCAGTGCGGTGTCGATACGGCACACATAACAGAATGACTCCATGTGCACTACGTTCGCCCCTTCACGGTACCAAGGCCGAAACTCTTCGTAACGACCAAAGGGCGCTAACACTTGAATGTCTAGGGCGCCGGTTTCTTCCTGTAGCTCGCGGATAAGGCCCGCTTCGAGGCTTTCACCGTCGTCAACTCCACCGCCAGGTAAACTGTAATCACGATATTTTTGGGTATAAAGCAGCAAAATATCATCGCCCGATAACACAATAGCACGGGCAGCTCTGCGATAAAAAACGCGTGCCGTCTGTAGGTTAACCGCTGGATCTTGGGTAGATTTGAGTAGACGCATGCTCATTGCTCGAGATTAAAAAAGGGCAGCATAAACGAAAAACGTACAATTTCAGAGAAAAAACTGCCTTACATCCAGTTCAACTAGGCCCTTTCCTCTATCGTTCAATCGCATTTTATCAAAATTAAAATAAATTTTTATAGGCTATTACATTAGCTTAACGTCATAGCCACTATCTTAAGTGGGTGATTGTCATCGAACGAGGGGAAATCCTCATGGGGATCGAGCCAAGTATGTGCAATAACGGTGCGGCCTTGTTTTTCAACGCAGCGCACTAAACTGTCGAACCATGCTTGGCGCTCGACTTTCGCCACATTGTTACAGCAAACGATAGTGCCACCGACTTTGGTCGCCATTAATGCGGGCTTAAACAAACCTTGATAATCATTGACCAAATCGACAATACCAAAAGCACTCTTGGCATAACGCGGCGGATCGAGAAACACCAGATCAAACTGGGTTTGCGCCAATTTGGGATAACTCGGTAATTTTTGATTGCGGCGCCCTCCCACACTCAAGCCTGCCAATTGGCGCAATGCCGGAAACGCATCACTCTGCACAAACTCACATACATTCGACACCTGATTTAACGCCGCATTCGCTTTACCCGTCGCTAAGGCAAAGGAAGAAAAATCGACGTTCATCACCCGAGTCGCGCCGCCGATGGCTGCCGCTGTACCAATGCCGCAAGTGTAGGAAAACAAATTCAGCACGGTTTTATCTTGGCTGTTTGCCCGCACATATTCACGGCCAATGCGCATATCGAGAAATAACAGCGGATCTTGTCCTTCGTGGCGCAGTTTAGTGCTGAACTTAATACCATTTTCCTGCATTACTCGCTCAGAACTCGCGATCTCTGTCAGTGCGGGTGATAACGCATTCAATACGCGGGAATGGCCTAATGAGCGATCGTTGTACACTATCGGCAAATCGGCCTGTTGTAACAAAACTGTGCCTATATCAACCAACTCTTCGTCGGTTAAGGTCTGATGAAAACTCTGCACTAGCCAAGTATCGCCGTAACGGTCGACATTCAAGCCACTCACGCCTTCAACTGTGCCATGGAACACCCGAAAACAATCGGTTTGATCCTGTTCAGCTTGTTGTAAAAAATCATGGCGTTTCGCCAGAGCAGTCGATAACAGCGTTTGAATAGACATAAAAAGCAAGACTCGCGAAGCGCAAACCTGTTTAAGGTTAGGGGAAGTAAAACGGCATAATACCAAACTAAGTCGCAAATTATCGGAGAAATTAACCAACATAACCGGAAATAATGGGCTTTGGCGAGGTAGTAAAAGGTACGCCGACTTTATTATATCGCTTTCGTCAGACGCTTTTTAAGACAAAGGCTAAAAGCCGGCACCGACCTAAAATTAATATGGTTTCATCACTAGTGGCTTGAGGCTCCAATCGTTTCCTCCCACCAAGCGATAACAAAATACACGGATTAATATTTTAAAAAACGATAAAAATTAGATCTTTTCAATTAGCTGTTCTAAACCAGCGGCGGTTTTGGTCGGCACAAACTCAATCACCTCAAACTCAGCAACATCGGCAATAGCAAAAGGATCTTGCTGTAAAATCAGCTCTAATGCCGTGCGTGTTGCTGCTTTAGCTAAAATGATGCCACCGGTACGTGGCACTTTACGACCCGAGGCTATAAAAGTTCCTGCGGCATAATACTGTTCAAGATAGGCAATATGGGCGGCTAAGTGTAACTCCACTTCCGCAATGGGCTTTTTATAGGTGAGCGAAACAACAAACATAAAAATCCTTTAATCGACTGAAACAATGAGAAATAATTTAGCGCTTAGCGCTCAATAAAGCGGCCATAACCCTCTCAGTTTTAATCTGAGCCAGCGGCTATTTAGGTTGGCGATATAGTGCATAGTGTGTAACTTGGGAGCCGAGCCATTGGCATACGTTCTGGGGATTGATTATATAAGGATTTGACATCAGAACGTTAATATTAAGACGTAGACAAATAAGCAGCTTACCGCCGAGCACTGGCTAATAGTCAGTAATAATACTGATAGTGAATTTACTAACGTATTGAATTACAATTGCCTTATAACTAGGGTCTGTTGATCTTTCGAGAGTGATTTTTAGACAGCATGACAAGACGTTATAATTTGCTTCGCCAAAAGTAACCATAACCTCAAGCCATGCCAAGACTTATGCTAACCGATGAACGCTGGGAAA
>NZ_JBOZPB010000008.1:0-167852 GCF_050848685.1 Shewanella sp. MF08487 | reverse complement strand
CAAGACGGCTTCATCTTTAAATGCCTGCGGATAACTCTTATGTGATTTTTTTAAACTCATATAGACCTCTTAATTTATTGACCATACTGTCTCAAAATTAAGTGTCCGATGGGATTAGACCAGAACATTCTCGCGCATCCATGCACTTCACGACATTCAGGCATCCTGCCTATCAGATGCCGAGATAGCGTCAGTCGAATCAGGGACGAGCGTCTGACGCGATAGCATAAGAACGCTAATTGCCCAAGGGGCTTTCAACTCCGTTGGGGGCGTCATGGCTGATTGTTTATAAATAGGAAGGAGGATAGGACGAGCAGTCCTCCTTGGTCGACTTTTGATTAAAACATCAGGGGGTGAAGCCCCACGACGTTGACTTTGACTTTGATTAAATAATTCAAACAAGAGTTGGGACAAAATCCCGCTTGCCAAAAACCTACACGAGATTACGAATTTCAACAGATAGATCAGCAGCGGAGTTCTGCCCCAAACCCCCTTCTCGATGAGAATAACTTTAGGTAGCGGCGGATCGCGGTTAGAATACTCACCCTGTTTTTCTTGGTTACTTTTTCGGAAACAATAATGTCCCATTCAGCGCTTAATTCTTTTGATGATTTTTACCAGCTTTTGGCTGACAGCTTGGCGAAGAATAGTCTGATGAAACTATTGTTGAGTAAGTACCGAGGGGCAGATAAAAGCCTGCAGCGCATTACGATTCGGCCGATTAGTTTGCAAAATGAGCCTGTGCTGTCGTTTGTGTATCAACACCAGACGAATCACATCACTAAAAACCTGAGTTATGACGAAGGCTTAGCTAGCATAAAACTGTTACTCGGTAACGATTTTAAGAGTGCCCACTTAGCTACGGCAGAGGCAGAAGTTCAGCTTGAGATCAGCAAAAAAGGCAAAGTCCAAATCAACACACATAACGTTAAACAAACCGTAGCTGCGCCGTTAGAACATGACCGTGAGAAAAAGCGTTTTGTGGATATCGAACGTCCCTTCCTCACACAGCTCGGGGTGACGGACAGCCAACATAATCTTATCCCTGCGATGTCGCGTAAATGGAAGCAAATCAATAAATTTATTGAGGTTTTCAGCCAAGCACTCGAAGCGTCCCCCCACAAGAATGACCAACCGATCAATGTGGTCGATTTTGGCTCAGGCAAAGGCTATCTCACCTTTGCAATCCATGATTACCTGCGCCACAGCCTTCACAATGATGCGCAGGTGACTGGGGTGGAATTACGCCAAGCCTTGGCCGATTTGTGCAATGAAACGGCGGCAACGCTAGACCATCAAGGATTATCATTTGTCTGCGGCGATGTGAGAACCCATGCGCCTAAGCAAACCGATGTGATGATTGCGCTGCATGCCTGCGATATCGCTACTGACTATGCGATTCATTATGGTATTCGCGCCAATGCCGACATCATCATGTGTTCGCCTTGCTGCCATAAACAAATTCGCCCGCAGATGCACAGCCCTGAGTTGTTCAAACCTATGCTGCAATATGGGGTGCACATGGGCCAACAGGCTGAAATGGTGACGGATTCATTACGTGCGCTATTTTTAGAAGCCAACGGTTATGCGACTAAGGTGTTTGAATTTATCAGCCTAGAACATACCAATAAAAATAAGATGATTTTGGCGGTTAAAAAGCCACAACATAATCAGAAAGACAGCGCCGAAATCCTCGCGCAAATTGCTGACATTAAAGCCTATTACGGTATTACTGAACATTGCTTAGAAACCTTACTCGCGCAAACCCAAGCCGATTAACGGCAAGCTATTTACTGGTAAAGGATTAAAATTTTGCACTCATAACAGCCCCGTTGAAATTGAGGCAATCGTTAATTCTTTGCTGCTGAACCGCGCTGAGGGTGTCGATATCGTGGAAGGCAAACTCTGAATGTTCGTGGCTTAAATGGATTGGCAGTGGCGCGCCTTCTGCACCATCTTTTGCCACCTCAGGCCCCTCAGACAATAGCAGTTCACAACGAAAGATAAAAGCTTGGGATTGATAAGCACTGTGATAATACACGCCGCTCAAATAGTTGACCTGCACACTTAAGCCTAATTCTTCTTGGCATTCGCGCACTAAGGCCTCATGAATCGTTTCACCTGGCTCGAGTGCGCCGCCGGGCAAGCCCCAAGCAAAGTTACCGTAATTAGCCTTAAGCAACAGCACTTGTCCTTGTTGATTAGTGATCACCGCGTGGCTACTCAGTCTAAAGGTATCGTTAAAGGCCACTCAGTTATCCTTCTACAGTGTATTTAAATGCCGTGTATTTAAGTACGTGCAGGTAAGCTCGGAGCATTTATGTTTGATATACATTTGAAATATCAAACAAAATCACTTCGCCGCAAACGTATTACAACTGGCGAGATTACCCGAATCAAACCCTGTCTTAAACCATTTCACCCGCTGCGCCGAACTGCCATGGGTAAAAGCATCGGGCTGTACGGCGCGACCCGCCATCTTTTGCAGACGATCGTCACCCACTGCACTGGCGGCGGCAATGCCTTCCGCTAAATCGCCCGCTTCAAGTAAGTTAAGTTGTTGATTGACATAATGCCCCCAAATCCCTGCGTAGCAATCAGCCTGCAATTCAAGTGCGACACTCAATTGATTCGCCTGCACTTTACTTGCACCTTGCTGGGCTTGGCGCACCTTAGCGTTAGTGCCCAGCAGATTTTGCACATGGTGGCCTACCTCGTGGGCAATCACATAGGCAAAGGCAAAATCACCGGGGGCGCCTAAGGTTTTAAGCTCATCAAGAAAACTCAAATCGATATAAACCTTGCTATCGGCGGGGCAATAGAAAGGCCCAGACTGCGCCTGTCCCATACCGCAGCCTGTAGAGGTCATATTGCGATAAAGCACTAACTTGGGCTCTTTATACTGTCCTTTTAATAATTGACCCCAAACCGTTTCGGTGGTGCCTAAAATGGCCGCGACAAACTGGGAATTTTCATCTTGGGCAGCGGTTGTTGAGGCTGATTGCGCTTGGCTTAAATTGGATTGAGTGCTCGGGTTAAGTGACAGGTCGCCAGTAAAATATTGAAAGGCAAAATAAATGCTACCAATAAGTAGCACCACTCGGCCGATTTTAGTTCTTAATAAAAAAGGCAAAAAACGCATTAACAAGGCAATGGGCATACCCGCCGACGCCATTTGCTGGCCGCGCCTATCTTCAACATTGGAGCTTCTTTCAGTATCACGCCAGCGCATAGCACTCCTTACTCTCGTTACTTATTAAACAGTTAATGGCACCGTTAGTTAAATCACTCTTTAAACCGCTTATATATTGCCTTCAAGCACTTATCACGGACGATCGCATTATGTCGCTGCTGTATGGTGCGTGAATGCGGCTTTAGTGAATGTAAAATAACACACCTTGCACATCTGCAACGAGCATATTGCCAGTGATACGTTTTAGCCAAGCGATATCAAGCTTATTCACTCTTAATGTTGACATAAACTAGGCTAAGACCAACACTCAATGATGAATGTTTATATGAATAACTGACCACACAACAGTGGCTTAAATAGAGATCCCCTAGTCACTACCGTAAAGCCCTATCGTTAATATAAGGAATGCCCTTGAATACGCTATTAATTGGAAAAGGTGAGCAGCAAGCTCACTTAAATCTTAAGTATGCCAATCGTCATGGGTTAATTGCTGGGGCGACAGGAACAGGCAAAACCGTGTCATTGATGAGCATAGCCGAAGGCTTTTCGCGCCAAGGTGTGCCAGTATTTATCACCGATGTTAAAGGCGATATCTCCGGCCTTGCGATGGCGGGCACTGCCAATGAAAAGCTGTTACAAAGAGTGGCTCAAATTGGTATTGAGGGCTATCAAAACGAAGCCAACCCTGTGGTGCTATGGGATTTAGCGGGTATTCAGGGCCACCCACTACGCACGACCATCAGCGAAATGGGCCCGACCTTACTAGGCCGAATCCTCGAACTTAATAATACCCAAAGCAGCATCCTAGATATCGTGTTTCAACTGGCGGACGACCAAGGATTATTACTGCTCGATTTAGACGACCTACGTGCTATGTTGGCCTTAGTTGCCGAAGAACGTAAAGAGATCTCCGCCAAATATGGCCTGATTAGCGCCCAATCTCTCGCGGCGATTCAGCGCTCGGTACTGGGGCTAGAGCGCGATGGTGGCAAAGACTTTTTTGGTGAACCCGCGCTGCAACTTGAAGATTTAATGCGGACCAATTTACAGGGGCGCGGCATCATTAATTTGTTAGCGGCGAATAAATTAATTTTAACACCTCGTTTATATTCGAGTTTTTTACTCTGGCTCCTTTCTGAGTTATTTGAAAACCTACCCGAAGTCGGCGATCCCGAAAAACCTAAACTGGTATTTTTTATCGATGAGGCGCATTTACTGTTTGAGGGCTGTCCACCGAGTTTATTAAAACGCGTTGAGCAAATTATGCGGCTTATACGCTCAAAGGGCGTAGGCGTTTATTTTTGTTCGCAATTTCCTGACGATATCCCGAGCGAAATTCTCGGACAATTAGGTAATCGCATTCAGCACGCTTTAAGAGCCTATACTCCTCGGGATCAAAAGGCAGTTAAAACGGCGGCCGAAACCTTTGTACCCAATCCAAAATTGGTTGTGAGTGAGGTGATATCTCAACTCGCGGTAGGCGAAGCGCTAGTATCTATGCTCGCAGATAAAGGCGTACCAACTATGGTTGAACGCGCACTCATCGCACCGCCGCGTTGCCGCATGGGCCCAGCCACAAATGAAGAACTACAACAAGTACGCGCCCAGAGTCCGATTGGTGGCAAATACGATAACGCCATCAACCGCGAATCGGCCTACGAATTACTCAACCAAAGACGATCAGGTAACGCCACCAGCAATACTACTGCGACAGCAAATGACGCTCAAACGGGCCAAAAAACAGAGGACCAAGGTTGGTTCAGTGAACTGATTTTTGGTAATAAACGCCGCCAAGGTTTAGCGCAAACGCTATCAAAACAAGCGGCACGAACGGTTGGCAGTCAATTAGGTAAACAAATCTTACGCGGTATCTTGGGCAGTATTTTAGGTAAATCCAGCCGCCGATAAACAGATTTTAACGCTAATAATAACCACCTAAAGAGATAAATCATGCACGGGTATAACTTGATACATAAATAGCCAACATTGATAAACGCAAGCGCACAGCGTTATAGATCGCATATTTCTTATACAAGTTAGCGCTACCATTAGCGTTAATTATTCTAAGCGATGAATGGATCAAGATGCGGAATTCAGTGATAAGATTATTTTGCTGTAATCGCTCATTGAGGCAAATAGTTCACAGATAATTATCAATGATTTTAAATGTTTGTAATTTTTAAATCTGGTCATTCGACATAAAGAATTTCGCTTCAATCAGGACATCATGGAATAGGTTCAATTGAGTACGGCTTACATGATTAGCCTGATGAATAACCACAGAGTACATGGAGTTTTATATGAGTAAAGAGCAAAAAAACCGTAAAGAATCGAAGAAACAGCCACTCCTGTCTGCTAAAGAAAAAAAGGCAGCAAAACACGCTAAAAATGTGACTAAAGGTTTCTTAGATAACACTAAATAGTGTCCTGTTATTTTTGATATTTTTCTCAAGTAACACAAATAGGGTTAACCTCAGGTTAGCCCTTTTTATTAGCTCATTTTATGAGTTAATTTTATGAGCCACACATAATCCACGCGCTCATCCCTCTCCCAATGGTTTGCATCACAACGGTAAGAACCCTCCGTTTAATCTCGTAAAAGTATCAGTATCGACCATAGGCTAATTGACCTTTGCCAAAATTTATGAGGTTATACTTAGCAGGCCGTGATATTCCGAGCTTGAAAGACCCTATATAACATTATAAAAAATAAGGATATTTCATCATGAAAATCAATAAAAAATGGGTAGCCGCCGGCGCCGCAGTGACATTCACCCTCAGTGCAGCAGCTATGGCCGCCGCCCCCGCTTTTATCAATATTCTTACTGGTGGCACCAGTGGCGTGTATTACCCGATTGGCGTTGCCTTATCGCAACTCTATGACACAGGTATTGAAGGCTCTAAAACCTCAGTTCAGGCGACGAAAGCCTCGGTAGAAAACCTTAATTTACTGCAATCTGGTCGTGGCGAATTAGCACTGGCTCTAGGTGATTCCGTTGCCGCTGCATATCAAGGCGATCTTGATGCTGGCTTTAAAAAACCACTGGATAAAATCCGTGTAATTGCAGCTGCCTACCCTAACTACATTCAAATCGTCGCCAATAAAGAATCTGGCATTAAAACCTTGGCCGATTTAAAGGGTAAACGTATCTCCGTCGGCGCACCTAAATCGGGGACTGAACTCAATGCCAGATCGATTTTTAAGGCGGCAGGTTTAAGCTACGAAGACATGGGTAAAGTCGAGTTTTTACCCTATGCCGAATCTGTTGAGTTAATCAAAAACCGTCAGTTAGACGCAACATTGCAATCGTCTGGCTTAGGTATGGCGGCTATTCGTGATTTAGCGGCGACTATGGCAATCAATTTTGTTGAAATTCCTCAAGAGGTTATCGCGAAGATCAATAATCCTGCCTATCAACACGGCGTGATCCCCGCTTCAACCTATGAAGGCCAAACCACTGATGTCTCTACCGTAGCGATTCAAAACTTGCTGGTGACTCAGAGCAGCGTATCAGATGATTTAGCTTATCAAATGACCAAGCTGATGTTCGAACACTTAGATCGCCTCGGTAACGCGCACTCAGCCGCTAAAGCCATTAGCTTAGACAACGCGACAAAAAATCTGCCGATACCACTACATCCAGGTGCAGAGCGTTATTACAAAGAAGTGGGTGCACTGTAAGTTTGCTTAACGTTAAATGAGTGCACAAATTCCCAAACCAAGCGATTAAGATGCCGTTGATTAACGGCATCTTATTTTCGCCTCTGTAGTCTAATGCTGTGAGGCATAATATGAGTGATCCCCAACAAGGTCTCAGCGCAAATACCGGCGACTGGCCCAAAGCGCTGTTTTATACCGCTTTAGTTTTTTCTATTTTTCAGATTATTACCGCTGCTTTCCATCCCGTTTCGACTCAAGTGCTACGTGCCACCCACGTGGGGTTTTTACTATTAGTGGTTTTTTTGAGTTATCCCGCTAGAGGCAAATCTCAGCCTTGGCAGCCACTCGCTTGGCTACTCGGTTTAGCAGGTATGGCTACTGCAGCTTATCAGTGGTATTTCGAAGCTGACTTAATTCAACGCTCTGGTGATTTGACCGATTCCGACATGGTGATTGGTATCATACTGATCGTATTAGTGTTTGAAGCTGCAAGACGGGTGATGGGTTGGGCGCTCCCTATAATCTGTAGCATCTTTTTAGTCTATGGTTTATTTGGCCAATACCTACCCGGTGAATTAATGCATCGCGGTTATGGGTTTGATCAAATAATCAACCAGTTAGCCTTTGGCACTGAAGGGTTATACGGCACCCCAACCTATGTATCGGCGACGTATATTTTCTTATTTATTCTTTTCGGCTCCTTTTTAGAGCAAGCCGGAATGATCCGTTTATTCACCGACTTTGCCATGGGATTGTTCGGCCACAAACTCGGCGGCCCAGCGAAAGTTGCAGTGGTATCGTCAGCACTGATGGGAACCATTACCGGCTCAGGCGTTGCCAACGTAGTCACAACGGGGCAATTTACTATTCCATTGATGAAACGATTTGGCTATCGTTCGGCCTTTGCAGGTGGCGTGGAAGCAACATCGAGTATGGGCAGCCAGATCATGCCGCCAATTATGGGCGCGGTGGCCTTTATCATGGCCGAAACCATTAACGTACCCTTTATCGAAATTGCCAAAGCGGCGTTAATCCCCGCACTGCTTTATTTCTGCTCAGTATTTTGGATGGTGCACTTAGAAGCTAAACGCGCCAATCTCTGTGGCTTACCCAAAGATCAATGTCCTAATCCTTGGGCGGCGATTAAAGAACGCTGGTATCTACTGATCCCCTTATTTATTTTGGTTTACTTACTGTTTTCGGGCAGAACCCCCCTGTTCTCTGGCATGGTGGGTTTAGCACTGACATCGATAGTGATTTTAGGCTCAGCCATTGTGCTGCGGCTTTCATCAATGGCGATGCGTATCGCCTTTTGGATCGCCCTTGGGGTGTTGTGCGCTGGCTTTTTCCAACTCGGTATTGGGGTGGTATTTGGGGTTATTGCGCTATTAGTCGCAATTTGTTGGTTTATTCAAGGCGGTAAAGAAACACTCACCATTTGTCTACATGCGCTGGTAGAAGGCGCCCGTCATGCCGTGCCAGTCGGTATTGCTTGTGCTTTAGTGGGCGTGATTATCGGTATCGTTTCCCTCACGGGGATTGCTTCAACTTTCGCGAGTTATATTTTGGCGGTAGGTCAAGATAACCTGTTCTTATCACTAGTGTTAACTATGGTCACTTGCCTAGTGCTTGGTATGGGGATCCCCACCATTCCCAACTACATTATTACCAGCTCAATTGCAGCGCCCGCATTACTTGACTTAGGTGTGCCGCTGATTGTGTCGCATATGTTTGTGTTCTACTTTGGCATTATGGCCGATCTCACGCCGCCCGTTGCGCTAGCTTGTTTTGCTGCGGCGCCGATTGCAAGGGAGTCTGGGCTTAAGATCAGTTTATGGGCGATTCGTATCGCCATTGCAGGTTTTGTGATCCCCTTTATGGCGGTTTACGATCCAGCATTGATGCTGCAGGGTGACAGCTGGTTGGCCACGGGCTTTGTTGTGCTTAAGGCGACTGTCGCTATCGGCATTTGGGGCGTGATTTTTACTGGATACTTACTGCAAAACCTCTATTGGTGGGAACGCGTTATCGGCTTCCTTGCGGGGGCAAGTTTGATTCTCGCTACGCCATTAAGCGATGAAATCGGCTTTGGACTCGCGCTGTTGTTTATCGTGCAACACAGCTTACGCGCGCGCAAACTCAAACGTCTCGCAGAGCAAGGATAAACTCTTGAGATTATTGGTCGTTAATCAGTCTTTGAAGGTAAACCCATGCTAGGCCTGTGTTTAGGCCTAGCGGGCACACTGTGGGTCCAAGTGCCCACAGACAACTTCACCTTGGCATGGAACCACAGCATAGAAAAAATCCGCTGGGAAGAGGACTATAACGTCACATCACAGGGTTTAGTGTTGGTCGAAGCGAGAGTTAAAGGCACTGGCGCGGGGATGGAAATAACCGACGATGCTTATTTTAAAGATGGCAGCTGGCATTATCAGCCCAAGCTACCCACTTTGCCCATATTACGTTTAGGTCGCACGCCCGAAGCAGGAGATTTTGAACTTTGCTTCAATCAAATCTCAGAAAAAGTACAATGCCACGCCATGAGTCATTGGATTGGCCCGCCGAACAAACACATCGCGGCCGTTGAAGTTTGGGGCTGTGACAATCAAGCGATGACAATCGAATAGCACATCAATAATCAATAGATGCTATCCATGCCGCCCTCAATAATAAGTGGATTAAGTTCTGGTGATTAAAGTCGCATCATCTATTTTGTATAGAAAAACAATATCCATGTTTTCCTTGGTGTTTCACGCGATACATGGCGGCATCAGCGCGATCGCAGCTTTCAGCAAAGCTATCACCCACGCCAAAAATATCGATACCGATACTCAGGCCTATCTTTACTTCACAGTCTTCTAGTATAAAAGCCTGTCGATAAACATCGAGTAAAGATTGTGCCAGCGCTTCTAATACTTCCACTTCAGATGTAGGCATTAATATCACGAACTCGTCGCCGCCTAATCTGGCAATATGTGCCAATTCGCCGGCATGGAACACAAGGGTATCGGCAATATGCATCAGCAAAGTATCACCAAACTTATGGCCGTAGTGATCGTTTAATGCTTTAAAACCATCAAGATCAATAAAGAACAATCCACCGTGTTCCACGGATTGTAAACATTCATCGAATGCGTTAGAAATCGCTTGGCGATTCATAAGATTAGTCAGCGGATCGCTATGTGCTAAAAGCGCTAAATCAATTTCATAACGCTTTTCTTGAGTAATATCGATATGGCTACCCATCATTCGCAGCGGCGTACCATCGGCTAGGCGCTCAACAATACGACCACGATCAGACACCCAACTGACGCTACCGTCTTTGTGCAGCATTCTGTGTATAACTTGGTAATAATCCGCTTTACCACTCACATGGTCGTCAAAGGCTTTTATCACCCAATCTTTATCGTCAGGGTGTAATTTACTTTTCCAGCTATCAATATGTGCGGCGAGTTCTTCACGGCTAAAGCCTAATAATTCTCCCCAACGCATATTAAATATCGTTAAGTTTCCACTGGGGATATGCTGCTCCCACAGGCACAAGCCATTGCCATCAAGCGCGGCAAAAAGTTTTTCTTCGGCGCGACGATTCAATGCCGTTAAAGTTGCGTTCTCACGTTTTAGCTGAGCAATTTCAGCTTGTAGTTGCGCAATTAATTCTGCCGCGTTTTCTGCTGAGTTATCCGAAGCCACTAGAAACCTCTTTCCTTAAGATGGAGGATTTTAAATCAGTGAAAAATACTCGTTACCAAAGTAACATTTTAACCTGATCCAACTGCCACACTCACGCTTATCCAGCGTAATCCATAACGACTTGTATTACTCGTCGCGAGTCAGTACTTCTAACAACTCTATTTCAAAAGTGAGATCTGAGTGTGGTGCGATATGCACTCCAATTTGACGTTCACCATAAGCTAAATGAGCTGGGACCAGCAATTTACGCTTGCCACCGACTTTCATGCCCATAATACCTTGATCCCAGCCTTTGATCACACGACCAGTGCCAATTACACATTGAAATGCCTGACCACGATCATAGGATGAATCGAATTGAGTGCCATCTTGCAAGAAACCGCGATATTGAGTGGTAATAAGCGCGCCTTTAACGGCTTCCTTACCTTCACCGATACTGAGGTCAATAACTTCTAATTCAGTCATTTATTTGATCTCTTTATGAATCGCACTTAATACATTTGCGATATGACATGTTGTGCAGAATTGTATCACCTGCATCAAAGCTTGTCGGTGTTATCAATACATTTTTACAATGAATCTAAACTCAAGACGCCCCTTTAAATAACGTTTAAACAACCCAATATCTTCTTAAATCCCGTTATTGGAGTTTTACCATGATTATTGCCTGCCCACATTGCGATACGCTAAACCGGGTTCCCGATGAACGTTTAAAGCAGCAGCCCACATGCGGTAAATGTAAACTCAGTGTATTTACGCCAGCGCCGATTGAACTCACGAGTGCAAACTTTGCTAACCACGCCAATAAGTCTGAGTTACCACTTGTGGTCGACTTTTGGGCCAGCTGGTGTGGTCCCTGTAAAAGTTTTGCCCCTATATTTAATGAAGCGGCTAAAACTTGGGAGCATCAATTCCGCTTTGGTAAACTCAATACCGAAGAGCAACAAGCACTGGCTGCTCAATTTAATATTCGGTCGATTCCGACATTAATGATTTTTAAACAAGGACAGTTACTCGCGCAACAAGCGGGGGCTTTACCTAAATCGGCTTTCGATCAATGGTTAAAGAATTATTGTTAACGGCTGTGCTTGTATCCTATCTCTATAAAAAGTACCCCTCGCGGGGTACTTTTTAGGAGCGCACAATAAATAAGCGTATAAATAGGTAAGTTTAGATATCCCAAAACACATGAGCAATAATGCTCAACACTATCATGCTGATAGTATTGATAATCATACCAACTCGAACCATTTCAGACTGCTTAATATAGCCAGAGCCATAAACAATTGCATTGGGCGGCGTTGCCACTGGCAGCATAAAGGCACAGGATGCCGCTAAGCCTATCATCACAGATAACATCACTGGCGACACACCCAATGCTTCGGCAATGGCGGCAAACACAGGCACTAACAACGCGGCGCTGGCGGTGTTACTGGCAAACTCGGTTAGCATTACGACAAACGCAATCACAGCAAACACAAATAACGACATATGTGTACTGCCAAAAATGTCTGTCATAAAGTGAGCTAAAAATACGCTCGTGCCGGTGCTTTTTAAGATAGCGCTTAAAGTTAAGCCACCGCCAAACAAGATCAATACGCCCCAGTCAGTGGTCGATTCAATTTTCTTCCAACCGACTAAACCTAGGCCGGCCAATACCACCACAGCGCTTAGCGCGACCACGGTATCAAACTGAGAAATGCCACCTAAAGCCTCCGCTAGCGGTACACTAAATATCCAACAACACACTGTGATAAAAAATATCATCAAGGTTAATTTACCTTGATTAGTCAATGTGTTGCTTTCTCGCTTAATCTCAATCTTGGCGGACAGGTCCGGCTTAAAATACCAATATAAGGCTAGCCACATTAGCGGCAGCATCACAATAACGGTTGGGATCCCAAACTTAAGCCAATCACTAAATGTTAGGCCTACTTGCGCAGCTGCAATCGCATTAGGCGGGCTACCGACGAGAGTGCCCATGCCGCCAATATTGGCAGAGTAAGCAATCCCCAGCAGTAAAAACACATAGGTTCTGTGGTATTTATCTTTATCTAGTTGCAACAAAATACCTAAAGCCAGCGGTAACATCATGGCTGCAGTCGCCGTATTGCTTATCCACATAGACAACAGCGCGGTGACGCCAAACAACATAAAGCAGGCAACGCTTAATCTGCCTTTGGAGGCCACCAACAGCTTTTGCGCAATTAAGGTATCAATCTTTTGATGGTGCAAAGCCGCCGCCAGTACAAAGCCACCAAAAAAGAGATAAATGACCGGATTAGCAAAATTACTCATCGCTTCTTTGGTTTCAAATACGCCAAAAAATACGCCAAGAATAGGCACTAAAATCGCAGTAATACTGATGTGGATAGCTTCGGAAAGCCAAAGAATGGCTGAGAAAACCAGAATCGCTAATCCGGTGTTCACTCCTTGATCGAAGGGCAAGCCATAATGCAGTGCAAATAACAGCACAATATCCGCCGCGAGGATCAGCATTTTTTTCTTATCGATTTCATCACTGGTAGGGGATTTATTAGGGGGAACTGTACTTGAATGTGTTACAGACATGGTTACAACCTTAATACCATTTAATTTTGGTGCAAATTTAGGGCATAGATCACACCGAGCAAAGTGCTTTATTTTGTGCTTTTACTACAGAGCAACGACGCTCTTTACTGCTGTAGTGCACATAAACTCACAATTAGCTGCTTAGTTTACCTATTTTCGGTCTAAAGTTATGTTTTTAACTTTCAAACGAATAAAGATCGAGCAAAACCAGACTAAACCTGTAATAGAATGACTGTTTAAAATTGTGAACTCGATCTAATTTCAATCTTCACCAAAGTGATAATGACCAAGTTAAGCTTTAATCAAACGCTTGTTGCTGGCAGTCTACGCAAGCAGCATGTATTTTGTTCACGTCTAAGCCGATAAGCTAAAGCACCAGCCACGTTACAGTTACGCTTCAAAATACACACATTTAAAACGCAATATCCCTCTGAAAAACAAACACAAATATTATTCACCGATACAGTCAATCTAACTCACTTTACCCTGTTCTAAATTAGTCCTAGAGTCGCGCCCCTAAGCATATTTCGCTTTATTTTTATCCGTTTTAGGGCATACAGTGGAAAACATCGCGTTAAGTCAGTCTACTCAAAAAACCAGCATATTCGTCCCCGTCGTTGGCTTAAGTTTATTTGCATTGGCATCTGGTTATTTAATGAGTTTGATCCCGTTATCGCTCACTTTTTTTGAACTCAATACCTCACTCGCACCTTTGCTGGCGAGTATTTTTTATTTTGGCCTACTACTTGGTGCACCTTGTATCGCATCTATCGTGACGCGTATCGGTCACAGTAAAGCCTTTATCCTTTTTTTGAATATCCTGCTTTGCAGCGTTGTCGCTATGATATTAGTGCCACAAAGTTGGATGTGGTTACTGTCACGGTTTGTCGCAGGATTTGCCGTCGCAGGGGTCTTTGTCGTAGTTGAATCATGGCTATTAATGGCCGATACCCAAAAGCAACGCGCTAAGCGGCTTGGGCTTTACATGACAGCGCTTTATGGCGGTACTGCCATAGGACAATTAGCCATAGATTATTTAGGCACAAAGGGCAATCTACCTTACCTAGTGGTCATGGGATTATTAGCCGCGGCATGTTTACCTGCGTTATTGGTAAAACGCGGTCAACCTCAGGTAAGCGAACAACAGTCAATGTCATTGTCTGCACTAAAAAACCTAAGTCAGCCTGCCATTATGGGATGTTTAGTCTCTGGATTATTGCTCGGCCCTATCTATGGGTTACTACCCATTTATGTGGCACTGGATATGGGGCTTGATCAGCAAACAGGACAATTTATGGCCCTCATCATAGTGGGTGGCATGCTAGTACAACCTTTAGTCAGTTATTTATCTCCTATATTTAACAAAAGTGGCTTGATAGTGAGCTTTAGCCTACTGGGCGTAGCGGCATTATTGCTACTCAGTCAGCATTCAAGTATGACGCTGATCATTGGATTTCTAT
Organism: Shewanella sp. MF08487; assembly: GCF_050848685.1. Taxonomy (NCBI): domain Bacteria; kingdom Pseudomonadati; phylum Pseudomonadota; class Gammaproteobacteria; order Alteromonadales; family Shewanellaceae; genus Shewanella; species Shewanella sp. MF08487. The sequence goes on along the minus strand of NZ_JBOZPB010000008.1, from coordinate 153,274 downwards.
TGCTTGGCGCCAGCGCTTTTGCCCTTTACCCGATTGCAATCAGCCTAGCTTGTGACAGCTTGCCTGCTAGCCAAATGGTTTCAGTGGCGCAAGTGATGCTGCTGAGCTATTCGGTGGGATCAGTGATAGGGCCATTAGTGGCCAGCAGCTTTGGCCAAACGGAGTTCGGCTTACTCATTTATTTAGGCATATGCTGTATTCTGAGCAGTATTTACATTTTTGCTCAATTGCTTATTAACACTAAGCCCAGTTTTTCTTCGCCTTAAAAGCCCCCATAAAACACCTGGCACTCCTACTTAATAGACAGCGACTTAATAGGTAGGCACTTAATAGGTAGGCACTCAATAAGCCGCTACTTAATGAACGGCATGTTCATCGAGTGGCTCAAATAGAAACACCTGCGCTAAAATCAACACAAAAAGAGCTGTAAGATGATTCTCAAAGGTCATTAGTTAGAAAGCATAATAAAATCAACGAGTTAATTTTTAACATTTTACTGAGCAGTTGCTTCTCCTCCCTAAGTCGCGATAATGCAGCTTACTTAAACACCTGTGCTAATTGTTTTTCCTGAGATTTCACTATGCGCCTCGATAAATTCCTCTGTAAAAGCACAGATCTTGATCGTGATGCCGCAAGTGTCGCCATTCTTAGCGGCTCAGTCACAGTCAATGCCGTTATCGCGACAGACTGCGCGATGCAAGTGCATGAAAATAATGCCATCTACCTGAATGGAAAGCCGCTAGCGCCACGTCCATCCCGCTATTTCATGTTGCACAAACCCGCCGATACCTTGTGTTCGAATGTAGATGGCGCCTACCCTTCGCTGTTTCATCTGCTCGATATTGAGCGTGCATTTGACCTGCACATCGTTGGTCGCTTAGATGCCGATACCACGGGCTTAGTGCTACTCACAGACGATGGCCGCTGGTCATTTAATATTATCTCGCCTCAATATCAGTGCAAAAAAGTCTACCGTGTACAACTGCGAGATCCACTCGACAGCGAAGCGACTGCAGCCATAGCCGCAACGTTTGCCGCTGGGCTGCAATTACAGGGCGAAACTGCCCTCACTCTACCGGCAACACTGCAGCAAGTGGATGACAAAACCGTGCTACTCACGCTCACCGAAGGCAAGTTTCATCAAGTCAAAAGGATGTTTGCCGCCGTGGGCAATAAAGTGGTTGCTCTGCATAGGGCACAAATTGGCGCAGTTATCTTAGATGTGGACATTGGAGAATGGCGCGAGTTAACCTTAGCCGAGATAGCCTCCTTCACAGCCTAAGCTGTTATAGCAGAACAATTTCCAGCGCTATTCATGCATCATGCCTACAAAGTTATACCTACACGCTGCCTTGAATTGGGAACTGAATCCCATCACTAAGGCGCTGCGAATACATCACAGATCTTGCCACATCTCTAGTTATCGAATTGTTGCCACCAATTCACCATTCAGTTACATTGCTTTTTAAAACACAGCTCACTTAGCCGCCTAGTTGAAGGCTAATCGAGCACCACTCCTGACTCACGGTTTATCGATACTGTTACCAGCAAAGGAAGCTAAATGATTAAAAATGAACTCAATCTACCGAGCTCAATCAGCCTCAGCAAGATTATTCCCATCGTTATTCTGTTAATCCTCTTTATCTCTTTATTTGGCAGTTGGTATACGGTTGACCAAGGTGAACGTGGCGTACTGCTGCGCAACGGTAAAGTTATCGGAACTGCAGAACCTGGGCTCGGGTTTAAAATCCCACTGATAGACACTGTGGTGAAGATTTCTACCCAAACGCACACTACCAGTTATACCTCACTGCAAGCCTATAGCCGCGATCAACAACCTGCGACGCTTAACGCATCGGTGACTTTTAGCGTACCGCCAGACCGCGTCGAAGAAGTGTATGCTAACTTCAAAAGTATCGATGCCATGGTCACGCGCCTGCTCGACAGACAAGTGCCAACTCAAGTCGAAAACATCTTCGGTAAATACACGGCGATTTCAGTCGTACAAGAGCGGATCAAGTTCGGTATTGATGTGACCAGCGCGATCACTAACTCGATCAAAGGTCCGGTGGAAATCAACTCAGTGCAGATTGAGAATATCGACTTTTCCAACGCCTATGAAAAATCCGTCGAAGACAGAATGCGCGCCGAAGTCGAAGTACAAACTCAACTGCAGAATCTAGAAAAAGAACGCGTCAGCGCGCAAATCGCCGTCACCCAAGCGCAAGCACAGGCCGACTCGCAATTAGCCCGCGCTAAGGCTGAAGCCGAAAGTATTCGTATCAAAGGTGATGCAGAAGCCTCTGCGATTAAGAGCCGCGCCGAAGCGCTGGCACAAAATCAAAACTTAGTTGAATTAACCAAAGCGGAAAAGTGGGACGGCAAACTACCGACAACCATGCTGCCGACAGGCACCCTGCCCTTTATCGATGTAAAAAAAGGCAACTAAGTTTAGGTTTAGCCCGAGCAAAAAAATCAATCGACAATGAAAAATCCCAGTGTTAGCCCTAACACTGGGATTTTTATTTACTCGATAATTTAGCGGAATATGAATCGATTAAGAGCAACAATCGTTACGGCGGATCCAGCTTCGAGGAATTTTTTCAAACACAACTTTTGCCATGAGTAACGCCAGTACTATGCCAGAGGTTGCCACTAACCACTGAGGTAGCATTTGGTGCTGCTCACCAATCTGTGGCATCACCACAAAGCCAAAGCTATCCACCAGATAATTGACCAATATGCCCGCGACTAAGGCCACGCCGATCACGCCGCCCAAGTATCCCCACAACGCACGCTTACCTAACTCTTTAGCCACCACACCTAAGGTTGCGATATTAGTCGCAGGACCCGCCATCATAAACACTAAGACGGCGCCCGGTGACACACCCGCCAACAATAGTCCGGCAGCAATCGGTGTCGAGGCCGTCGCGCAGATATACATAGGCACAGAGACCAACACCATCACTAACATGGCTAAGATACCGTCGCCCCATTGCGCTAAAAAGTCTGCAGGGACATAGGTTTGTACCAGTGCTGCGAAGAATAAACCCACCAGCAGCCACAAGGTAGTGTCACGCACTAAATCCGTTGCCGCATATTTAAGACCAATACCAACGCGACTTAAGACGGATTGCGACTTTAACTCAGTCGCCATATCTTGGGTCGAAGCGCAGCAGCTATCCGCTTCAGCTTGGGTTTGAGAATCATGGGCATGGGCACTGTGATCATGTGTTCCAGACTCGGCTGTGTTTGAAGTGCCGCAACAGGCGCCCTTTTTTACCACAACAATTTTTTTAGAGATAGCAGGTACAGATTCAGCTGTGTTACTGGCGCAGCAGGAAACTGTTTTCTCAGCTTTTATCACACCGACGTTCGCAACACTGCCGCCATGAGCCGTCATTAAGCTCGGCGCGGTGGTCATTAAGCTAGACGTTGCAGCCACAGGCGTCATTTTGATCGCACTCTTAGGCTCAGTCTTCTGCTCACTATGACTTTCAGTGCTGCAGCAGGATGCAGCCGCTTTAACAGGCGCTAAAGGCTGATCCTTAGTCGGTGAGCAGCAGCTTTGAACCGGTTCAGCTTTAATCGCTTGGGACTGTGTCGCCGTTTTCGACGCACAGCAAGCCGCCACGGGTGCGTCGCTAGCTGACTTAGACTCTGATTTAACCGCAGGCTTGCCATCGTCGTCATCGCGGCCAACGAGTAAGCCCGCCACTATCGCACTAGTAATGGCAGCTATGGGTCTGACTATCGCCATAAAGGGGCCAAGTAACACATAAGAAACCGCGATGGAATCGACGCCTGTTTCTGGAGTCGACACTAAAAAGGAGGTAGTGGCCGCTTTAGAGGCTCCTGAACGACGTAACCCTACCGCCGCAGGAATCACGCCACAAGAACACAAAGGCAACGGTGCACCGAGCAGCGCCGCCTTCACCACAGTTTTAAAACCGTGACCACCGAGCTGCTTTTGCATCCACACCATTGGTACGAATACTTTTAATAGCCCAGCCAGGATCAGGCCTAATAACAGCCAAGGCGCCGAGTCTAAAAACAGATCAATAAAATTCTTCAGTAACATAATTAATTCCCTGACTCATCATGGATTGTTTTGCCGTGAGTATGCTGGTGCGACTCATTTTGATGTTCTTTGTGCTGATTTCCATCGTGAGAATGATGCTCAACACGTACCCGCTCAGTACTGGATTCCAACGCCTCTAAAATCGAGCAATGTTCGGCGCTGCGCGGCCCGCCACAACAGGCATCAGACAAGCTTTGTAAACTGGTCTGAAAATGCGTTAACTCCGCCATTTTGGCCTGCACTTGTGCTAATTTAATATCCACCATACCCTTTACATCGGCGCAGACTCGGTTAGATTTATCAAGTTCAATAGAGAGTAAGTCGCTGATTTCATTGAGAGTAAAGCCCACAGCTTTCGCCCGTAAAATAAAGCGTAATCGCGCAGCATCGTCCTGGGTATATACCCGATAACCAGACTCAGTACGGCTCGATGGCGTAAGTAAGCCGTGCTTCTCGTAGAATCTTAACGTGTCGGCTTTCACTTCACACAAATCTGCCAATTCACCAATACGGTACATGTTTTCATCCTTTGCGAAATACTCCGTAGTTTAAGGAATATTTCTAGCACAACACTCAATGTAAGTAAGTATAAACCTTGGAGCCTACTCCAAGGTCAAGAGGTAATTTTAACGTTACTGAAAGCCAACACGGCAATGCCGCTTTGTTCTGATATGAATATTGTGAAATCACGCAGAAAAAACACCCGTAAATCGAGTTTTACGCTAGAATACGCGCGCTGTGACGAAGGGATAAAAAGTTAGCTAATAAAGTAAAAATAGGACCAAGGGACTTTTGGAAAGCAGTACAGCGTTAAGGCTGTTCTGTTTTCCGAAAGATCCTTGAAACTAAAATAACTGGACCCTGTACCCAAATGACTGCTGCAAATAATGCCAGACCCATTCGTCGCGCGCTGTTAAGCGTTTCAGATAAAACCGGAATTCTCGAGTTCGCCAAAGCACTTCACGCCCAAGGTGTAGAATTGTTATCAACTGGCGGCACCGCTCGCCTGTTAGCGGATAACGGCGTGCCTGTTATCGAAGTATCTGATTACACAGGACACCCTGAGATCATGGACGGTCGCGTTAAGACGCTGCACCCTAAAGTGCACGGCGGCATTTTGGCGCGCCGCGGTCTTGATGAAAGCGTGATGGCCGATAACAATATCAATGCCATCGATCTAGTTGCGGTTAACCTTTATCCCTTCGCTGAAACTGTGGCTAAAGCCGGTTGTACCTTAGAAGACGCTATCGAAAATATCGATATTGGCGGCCCAACTATGGTGCGCGCGGCGGCAAAAAACCACAAAGACGTCACCATAGTCGTTAATGCCGCCGATTACTCACGCGTACTGGCAGAAATGACGGCTAACAATGGCAGCACGACCCATGCGACGCGTTTCGACTTAGCGATTGCCGCCTTTGAGCACACTGCGGGTTACGATGGCATGATCGCCAATTACTTCGGCACTATGGTTCCAATGCATAGGGTTCCTGCGCATAGCACGGACGAATGTTTTGCTGACTCCCTATCCGTTGAGAGCTCTAAGTTCCCACGCACGTTCAACACTCAATTAGTGAAGAAGCAAGACTTACGCTATGGCGAAAACAGCCATCAAGCGGCGGCTTTCTATGTCGACACTAAAATTGATGAAGCCTCTGTGGCGACTGCAATTCAGTTGCAAGGTAAAGCCTTGTCTTACAACAACATTGCCGATACTGATTCCGCTCTTGAGTGCGTAAAAGAATTCAGTGAGCCTGCGTGTGTTATCGTCAAGCACGCTAATCCATGTGGCGTTGCATTAGGTAAAGATTTACTCGATGCCTATAACCGCGCTTATCAAACTGACCCAACGTCAGCCTTCGGTGGCATTATTGCTTTCAACGGCGAGTTAGATGCAGCGACGGCGAGTGCTATCGTTGAGCGTCAATTCGTTGAAGTGATTATCGCCCCAAGCGTCAGCCAAGCGGCGCGCGATGTGGTTGCGAAAAAGACCAACGTGCGTTTATTGGAATGTGGTCAGTGGAACACTAAGACCCAAACCTTAGACTACAAACGCGTTAACGGCGGCTTGTTAGTACAAGATCGCGACCAAGGCATGGTCGGCTTAGAAGACATCAAAGTGGTTTCTAAACGTCAACCAACTGCAAGCGAACTGAAAGACTTAATGTTCTGCTGGAAAGTGGCGAAATTCGTTAAATCTAACGCCATCGTTTATGCCAAAGACGGCATGACTATCGGTGTCGGCGCTGGCCAAATGAGCCGCGTTTACAGCGCGAAAATTGCGGGTATCAAGGCTGCTGACGAAGGTTTGGAAGTCGTAAACTCTGTAATGGCATCCGATGCTTTCTTCCCCTTCCGTGACGGTATTGATGCCGCAGCGGCTGCGGGTATTAGCTGCATCATCCAACCGGGTGGCTCAATGCGCGATGCTGAAATCATCGCAGCAGCAGACGAGCACGGCATGGCCATGGTGATGACAGGCATGCGCCACTTCCGTCATTGATAACAACTTAAATCAAACTTGGCCCTAGCGATTAGGGCCTTTTCCTTTGCGATGTGTGGGAGTTTTAACCATGAAAGTGTTAATCATTGGTGGTGGCGGCCGCGAACATGCCCTAGCTTGGAAAGCCGCTCAATCGGCTCAAGTTGATACCGTTTATGTAGCACCCGGCAATGCGGGCACAGCCCTAGAACCTAATGTTGAAAATCTGGCGATCAGCGCCACCGACATCCCTGCTCTGCTCGATTTTGCGAAAACCAATAAGATTGAACTGACCATAGTCGGCCCAGAAGCGCCGCTCGTTATCGGTGTCGTCGATGCCTTCAACGCCGCAGGTTTAGCGATTTTTGGCCCTACTAAAGCCGCAGCCCAACTCGAAGGTTCAAAAGCCTTCACTAAAGACTTTTTAGCCCGCCACAATATTCCAACGGCGGGTTATAAAAACTGCACTGAAATCAGCGATGCCAAAGCGTTTGTGCGTGAATTAACGGCCACAACGGGTTATCCAGTGGTCATCAAAGCCGACGGCTTAGCCGCGGGAAAAGGCGTGATCATCGCGTTAAATCAAGCTGAGGCCGATGCTGCAATTGATGACATGCTCGCCGGTAACAAGTTCGGTGAGGCGGGTTCACGCGTTGTGATTGAAGAATTCCTTAAAGGCGAAGAAGCTAGCTTTATCGTCATGGTCGATGGTAAAAACATTCTGCCGATGGCCACCAGCCAAGATCATAAAGCCCGTGATAACGGCGACTATGGTCCAAACACGGGCGGCATGGGCGCTTACTCGCCAGCACCTGTGGTAACCCAAGCGGTACACGATTGGACTGTGGCAAACGTCATTCGCCCGACGGTTGATGGCATGGCCGCAGAAGGCAATATCTACACAGGCTTCCTGTATGCGGGTTTGATGATCTCGCCCGATGGCAGCGCCAAAGTGCTCGAGTACAACTGCCGCTTCGGCGATCCGGAAACTCAGCCAATCATGATGCGGTTAAAGTCTGACTTAGTCGAACTCTGTTTAGCCGCCACCCGTGGCGAACTCGATAAAGTGACAGCAGAATACGACGAGCGTGCGGCCGTGGGTGTGGTATTAGCCGCAGGCGGTTATCCAGATGAGTATCGCAAATTTGATGTGATCGACGGTTTAAGCCTTGGCGATAACGACGGCAAAGTTTTCCATGCGGGCACTGAGATGAAAAACGGCCACGTCGTTACCAACGGCGGTCGCGTTCTCTGCGCCACTGCTCTGGGTAACACAGTGACCGAAGCGCAAAAAGCCGCCTATAAATTGGTTGATGAAATCCACTGGGATGATGTGTATTTCCGTACCGATATTGGTTATCGCGCAATCGCACGTGAACAGCAAGATTAACGATTAAACCTTTTAAAAAAACCGGTATTTGACCGGTTTTTTTACGCCTGTATTTTGACGCGGCGTCAAATATAAAGTCATGATTTAAAATGAAATTACAGAATTAATTCTATTTAAAATAATAATGGCAATATACAATACTCCCAAAATATTAAGCCCCTACATACCAAGGACTCCCATGAGGATTCGACTGTTTTATGCCGCCATTACTCTACTCCTTAGCGGATGCGGTGGAGGTTCCGAGGATACGGGCACCACACCACCCACTCAGCCCCCAGTCCAACCGCCGGTGCTAACGCAATATACCGCCAGCAGCGTAGCAGTCACTGGCGGCGCACTAAGCCCCAATAGCCAAAAAGTGACATCAGGCACCAGCGCTATTTTTAGCATTACTGCCGATACCGGCTTTACGCTTGAGGACGTAACGGGCTGTGGTGGCACGCTCAATGTGCTGACTTACACCACTGCGGCCATGACGGCCGATTGTACTATCACGCCGACATTTATCAGTAATGCCGAAAATGCCATTAAGCACCAAGACCACAAGCTTGCCAGTGCGAGTGAGTTAATTGATTTCAGCATCGCCGAACTCGCTAATATCGACGTCAAACGTAAAGCCCAGATAAAACAGTTATATCAAGGAGTGGGTAACAGCATAACTTGGTACCCGAGCCATGACTCCATTACTTTTTCGAGCTTTATGCCGGAAAATACTTTCACCGTGCTGCCATCAAATATCGATGCGAGTGGCGCAAGCGCTGTGCGCGGTTTAGTGATGGCGGGCGAGCAACAGGGACAAAGATATGCGGCCATGGCGGGAAATCTTTTTTCCGTTAATACCTCAGCTCAAACCGATGCCTTGCTGAAAAACCTTCTAGGCTGGCTAACCAAAAGCGCCGATAAAACCAGTGGCCTCAGCACCGATGTATTCAGTATAGTCACCGCCCAAATGCCAAGCGCTACCGACAGTTGGTACTTTCCCCATAATGAAGGGATCCGAACTTGGCTCACCAACAACTACCCAGATACCCATCGTATTAATGCCGCAAATACCTGTGACTACAGCGAATTAAGCAACTGCATTGACACACTCAAACCAGATCTAATTGTGATTAGTGATATCGACCGCCAGTCACTGGGTTTTGTGAGTATTAAGGCCGCGATCGCTAAGGCCAAAGCGGCGGGTATTCCTTTACTACTCTCTAATTACTGGCGTGATGAAAGCCCAATGCTCTCGCCACTTTATCTTGATATGGGACTATCAACCGCGGGCAATTACTGGTCAAAACTCAATGCCAATAACCTCAGTGTCACCGATATTCTGGCCGAAGATACAACCCTGACCAAAGTAAATAATCTACTTAGCAGTCTTAGTGAAGGCCGCTTCGATACCTCAGTGCTTAACGATTGTGGTGGCAATTATTTAAGCTGCAATGCTGCCGCTTTTATCGATTCATTCAAAGCTGGCGCCGATTGGTATCGAGCCAATGCCGAAACTTTAGATAACCATGCTATCGATGTATTTACCAAAGCTGAGTTCCCTTTAATGAAAGCTGGACTGCTGCTCGCCGACAAATACCGCAGCGAAATTGATTACCCTATTGCCTATAACGAATACGCCCAGTGGCAGCAGGCTCTATTTGCCGACTGGACAATAAGTTATGCCCGCGCCCATAACTTAGCCCAGCCAGATTTAGGTGAATATGTTACCGACAAAGCCAACCTCAGCAAGGGCAGCAATGCGCACTACACTTATCCTGCGACGGTCACAGAACATAAAACCATTAGCGTACCTTATGCTGGCCAATGGACGACCACAGGCTGGTATGCACTACCGGGCCAAACCATTAAACTCACTCGTCTCGATAGCAGCGCTGCGAATGTGGAGATCAAACTCAACTACCACAGACGTAATACTAACCGTGCCTATGAGCAGAAAATCTACCGCGGCCCATTGGAGTTGGCGCAGCAACGCCTGCGCTTAGCGCAAGGACAAAGTCTTGAATTTTCTTCCCCCTACGGCGGGCCGATTTATCTGTATATCGATACTTCGAGTGCTGATGGCGGTGCGTTAAGTGTCGAAGTCAACGCTGAGCATGTCGCTAAACATCCGACCATCATGGATTTTTCAAACCCTGCAGAAATAGCAGCCTTTAACGATCGCATCCAAAATACCGAATTACCCCATGTGGACTTGCGCACCGATGGTGCCGAGCAGCATCTGCGTCGCGACCGCTTTTTAAACGCTATCGGCGGGGATGTACCCGATGTAAACGCGCTACTCAACAGTATTGTCGATGACCATATCAACAGCGTTTACACCCTTGCGGGACTTAAGATCCAAGGCAAGAGCTTAAGTGAATCCTTACCCGCCGATGTGCTAGCGGCCTGCAAAGGACTGTTTGGTGGCGACTGTATCGATAATAGTCTGCATACCCGCACTATTATTCAACACGCGAATTATGACCAAAATGCCCAGTGCGGCGCAGGTTGTAGCGGTAATCCTTGGGATGCAGCCTGGAACATCGACCCAACCGGTTGGGGTGATAACCATGAGTTAGGCCATAATCTGCAAACTAATCGTCTTAATGTGCAATATGCTACGGCAAACGAGAGTGACAACTGGGCCGGTTATAGCAGCCGCGCAGGAGAAAACTCCAACAACATTTTCCCCTATGTGGTGAAGTGGAAAACCCATTACCTACGTGATGACAATACGGGCGCAGTGACCGATGGTCACATGAACCACAAAGACCTATTTTATGTGTTTATGTCTGATGCCGCAGGCACGACAGACAAAAGCGGTGAACGCGTGGTATTTGGCGCTAACTGTAAAGTGCTCGATAGCGGCGAAAACAGATATACAGCGCCGTGGGCCAGTAATGCTTATGCTGTGCATAACGGCTATCGCATGGCTTTTTATATCCAAATGGCGCTAAAGGCCCACGGCATGACGCTGAACGATGGTACAACATTGGAAAATGGCTTTAATCTGTTTACCTTGCTGTATCAACACAGTCGCATTTTTGGCAAATATGCCAATAATGCCAGTGACTGGGAAGCAAACCGCAGCAAACTGGGCTTTAACCAATTCCCGTTTGATGCTAATAGTGTCTACGGCGGCAAAACCGTGAGGGATATTCCGGGCAACGACTTTATGTTGGTGTCATTAAGTCAGATCACAGGCAAAGATTGGCGCAGCCATTTCGATATGTTGGGCCTGCGCTACTCAAGCCTTGCAGCCGCGCAAACGGTCGCTAATGCGACCTCGGGTAGTATGCCCATGGGCATGTATCAGTTAGAAACTGAGCTGCCGCCCGCCAATATGAGCCGAGGATTAACCTTTATACCTTTGTCGCTAAACGAGGGGACTACGCTGTGGAAAGGTGCAAACTCTCCCTCACAATGCGCAAAACCTTAGCTATAATAAGCAACTAAACAAGTTTCATTGGTTATAAACCTCGTATCAGCGGGGTTTATTTCACCTAAATATGTGAGCTAAATCGCATACCTTGCAGCAGATGACGGGCAACATCTATCTTCTTATATTTTAAATAATCATAAAATGAATGGGGTGAATATATGGGTTATTCGGTAAAAGATCTTATTTATCAAGGTGAAAAATCTGGCGTACATAACTGGCAAACCTTAGAAGGAAGTAGTTTTTACTGGCATCCAGACTGGCTGCATATTGCAGAGGATATAACAGGCTATAGTGCAACAGCAACGATAGCTGCAGATGGAAAAAAAGCGACTCAAAATGAGGCCACGCAAACCATCGTTGACCATCTCAATAAAAGCGACAAATAAACTTTTAATGCCCGGAGGCGATAGCCCTACGGGCAATTTTGTCGATTAATCTCGGCGCGATTAATTTAAGCCAGCGCCCTAAACGCCCACGTAATGAAGTGATCAGTAAGCGTTCTCGCATAGCAATGACGGGCAACATCATCTCAGCACATTGTTCAGCGGTGAGAATTTTAGCCTCTTGCATAGGGGATTTACCTAGCGGTTTACCTGCACCATCCAAAGCACGTTTATGGATTTGTGACACCACAAAGTCAGGGCAAACAACGGTTACAGCCACATTATCGTCGGCTAATTCAATCCGCAATGAATCGAAAAAACCAATCACTGCATGTTTCGATGCGGCATAACCACTACGGGTGGGTACGCCTGTTAAGCCCGCAACCGATGCCACTACAACAACTTGGCCTTCACTGGCTTTTAAATGGGGTAGCGCGGCATGGGTTAAATATGCCGGCCCAAGATAGTTCACCCGCATAATATCATCGAGCACAGAGAGTTGTGTTAATTCATCAAAACGTGACCACATGGTCATGCCAGCATTATTAATTAAAATATCGAGGCGGCCATAATAGGCAACCGTGGCAGCAACCAAGGCTTGGCACTGTTCAGCACTCGATACATCGGCCGCAAAGACAAAGGGCGCTGGGCCATAATGAGCGATTTCTAAGGCAAGTGATGCTAGACGAGTTTCATTACGGGCGCTAATCACGAGCTGACAGCCCTCTCGCGCCATAACCATCGCTAGTGCACGGCCAATGCCTTCTGAGGCACCCGTGATAATCACGACCTTACCTGTGAGTGTGTTTATCGCCATCGATTTGTCACCAGCTTGTTAATTATACCTTTTCTTAAATTGGCATAATCACGTTAAAAGCGCAATCCTCACGCGCCTTGTGCGCGCCTAATGTCATATTGCTCACGATAGTTAGCTAAAGGTTGTGGACGGCCAATCGCATAGCCTTGGGCGTAGTTGATACCTATGGTGTTCAATTTATCAATAATTTCTTGAGTTTCAACAAACTCAGCAACCGTTTCGATACCCATTACCCGGCACACATCCTGAATCGATTTCACAATGGCGTAGTCTTTAGCATTCACTGCAAGATTCTTAATAAAGCAGCCGTCGATTTTGACATAATCAACCGGTAATTCCCGTAGGTAACCGTAAGACGCGAAACCACTCCCAAAATCATCTAATGCAAAGGAAAAACCCCGTTTACGTAGCTGTTTGAGCATTTCCATGCCGCGATTACGATTTTGGATCGCAGTAGTTTCAGTAATTTCAAAGCAAATACAATTGCTTGGAATATCAAAAATCTGTTGTTGCTGAGTGATATATTCCACCATACCTTCAGCACCTAAACTATTGCCTGAAAGGTTAATTGAAATACAGTGATCTGGCCAAAGCATGGGGTGTAAAGACAACCATAAAAAGGCTTTGCGGATCACTTCTTTATCTATGTCTGGCATTAATCTAAAACGCTCGGCGGCGGCGATAAACTGGGCCGGTGGCAGAATACGGCCGCAGGGCTCTTGAATGCGTAGTAAGATTTCCATACGTTGCCGCTGCGGACCACTACCTAAACCACGGATTGGTTGGTAATAAAGGATTAGCTCATTTTCTTCAATCGCCTGTGCGATACGCACCGCCCACTTAGGCGCGTTTCGCTGGTAGGTCAATTCTTTATCTTTATCATCATAAAAATGAATTTGATTAGCGCCCTTAGCTTTAGCGGCAATACAGGCAATGTCGGCGTCTTTCAATGATTCTTGCGCGTTAATATAGGGTGCACGGCCAAAGGCAACGCCTATGCTTAGCCCCACCTTATAATGCGTATTCCCACTACTTAATACCTGTAATGAGACTTGTAAAATCAATTGCTTGAGTAGTTTAGCGACCGATAGTGCACTTCGACCACAAATCACTAAACCAAACTCATCGCCACCAAGACGCGCCAATAACTCCTGCGGCCCAAGACACGACTGCATCGCTTTCGAAACCATCGCCAGCATCCGATCGCCCGCTGCGTGACCACAGCTATCATTAATCAACTTAAATTGCTCGAGATCGAGATAACACACAGCGATGGTTTGCGCTGTTGCGGTAAAGTGGGGTAATTTTTCTTCAAAAGCCTGACGATTCAACAGCCCTGTAATACTGTCAAAATTGGCTCTTTTTTGTAATTGATGTTTAAGTAATTCTTCTTGAGTGATATCCCGCAATACCACCACAGTACCGACGATTTCTTTATCGTGACTACGCAAATTGCTGATACTGCGTTCCATAATTCGAGGGGAAGCGGTTAATAGCTTAATTTTCGCGATCTGTGGAGTTGAGTCGCAGCGGCTAATACAGCTAAATACCGCCTGATTAAGTGGCTCATCCGCTTTTAATAAACTCGCCAAACTTTGATCTATTGCGTGACAACTGGCCACGCCCAAGAGCACTTCTGCTCGCGGATTCATGTAAATAACGTTGGCATCAACATCAGTTAAAATAACCGCCTCGGCTATTGATTCTAAAGTAATTTTAGCGCGTTCTTTTTGTTGGTAAATTCTAGCTAACAGGCTATTAACTCTACTAGCAAGTAGAACGAGCTCCTCAATTCCTTCTCCCGTCACGGGTTGATAGACGCTGGCCATAGGATCAACCTGCGCCAACTGTTGCATTAAATTCTTAAAGGGCTTAAGTAAGCCCGCGCGCAGCCACATATAACCAAGGGCAACAATAAACACACCAAGCAAAATAAATCCAAGCGATACCCAATCGAGTTTAAATTTGACCTCTTGAAAAGGGCTCTCAAAGAACTGTACTTGAAGATAAACTGGCGTTTCTTTTAACAGGCTTGGGATTTCAATCGCATCATTGTAAGTACCATTAGCCTTTGACGGAGCCATATTCTCATGGCTTATCGCCACCTTAGACACCAAGGAGGATTGGGCATATTCAAGTAAGTCACTCTCAGTCAGTTGTCGAACTAACAGCACATATTCATTGGGTGCAGAAGCCACTGCGGTGACCACATAAGCCTGAGCATCAATCAAATAAACACCTGCAATACTTTGTTTGCCTGCACGACTGATAGCACTGGCAATATTCTGCAGTTGATCCTTGCTTAAAGGACGTTCATTGGGGAAAAAACTCTGCAGTTCGCCATGGCGCAAAATATACCAACTGAGATTGGCCGATATAGCACTCTCATGCCACGAGGACTCCAGTTTATTACGTTGTTCTTCATCTAATTGAGATAAAGGTAAGGCGTAGATATTATTGAGAAAGGTTAAGCGACTGACATCAATTTGAAACTGCTGCTGGATGTTGACCAGCTCGCCGTTAGCGCTGTCTTGACGCAATAGCTCGACACGATGGTCGTACCAATAACCAAGGCAATAGGAGACAATGACGACCGCAGGCAGGCAAAATCCTGCAATAAAGACCAATATTTTTTTGCCAATGTGCATTTCATTCCACGGCTTATGATGACTAAATTAACTCACGATTTGGCATAACACTTAATTGCGCCACGCAACATATCTCATTTACCCATAGTATTAAACATTGCTTCGCTTTATTCGTTGCGAAAATAAGCAATAGCTTGCAATTAAATTAATATTTCACCTTTGATTTAACGCATTAATTATCTCAATAACGACTTATGAGGGTACATTTTATTTCGATAATGCAGCTTACATTTGATATGGCAATAACATTTAATGTGCCGATAAGTCACATCGTCCCTGCCGCGCAATAATCAAGTTGAAGGTAAAAATAAAACAGGCCCGCAAGCGGGCCTGTTTTAGTAAAACTAAGCTTACTTATGATACTGCTTTGATTGCGCATGCACAGCTTTAATAAAAGCACCGGCATGTTCTGGATCTACATGCTGATGAATACCATGGCCTAAGTTAAATACATGACCAGTACCTTCACCGTAACCGGCTAGAATATGACCGACTTCTTCTTCAATGCGAGGAATCGGTGCATACAACATTGAAGGGTCCATGTTGCCTTGTAATGCCACTTTATGGCCTACACGACGACGGGCATCGGCAATGTCCACAGTCCAATCTAAACCTAATGCATCACAACCGGTTTCGGCCATGGCTTCTAACCACAAACCGCCACCTTTAGTGAACAAAGTCACAGGGACCTTACGGCCATCGGCAAAACGCGTTAGACCATCGACAATCTTCTGCATGTAACGCAAAGAGAACTCACGATAAGCACTGTGCGATAACGCACCGCCCCACGAGTCAAATATCATCAAAGATTGCGCACCGTTAGCAACTTGGGCATTCAAATACAAAATAACTGAGTCAGCCAGCTTATCTAATAGCATGTGTAATGCCATTGGCTCTGCATAAGCCATCTTTTTAATTTTTTCGAAGGTCTTGCTCGAACCGCCTTCAACCATGTAGGTGGCAAGTGTCCAAGGTGAGCCTGAAAAACCAATTAACGGTACAGTGCCATTCAGTTCGCGGCGAATCGTGCTTACAGCACGCATCACATAACCTAACTCATCTTCAGGATCAGGAATGTGCAATTTTTTAATCGCATCAATAGTGTTTGTAGGGCGCTCGAAACGTGGGCCTTCGCCCTCTTCAAAATATAAACCTAAGCCCATAGCATCAGGCACGGTCAGAATATCGGAAAACAAAATTGCAGCATCAAGGTCATAACGACGTAAAGGCTGTAGCGTGACTTCACAGGCAAGCTCATGATTTTTACACAAAGACATGAAGTCACCCGCCTGCGCGCGAGTCGCTTTATATTCAGGAAGATAACGGCCAGCTTGACGCATCATCCACACAGGGGTCACATCAACAGGCTCTTTTAGTAGCGCGCGTAAGTAACGATCATTCTTTAATTCTGCCATTGGGCTTAGTTCCTAGTCTTATTAAAATCCGCAGGGTCGGTAGTTTAGCATTTACGCGAATAATGTAACCTTTATGTGCAAATTTATGTGACCCAATCGCCATCGTTGACGGCGATTCAACCACATAATGTGGAAAATGTTATCGAGATAACATATTGCAGTGTTTATTCGTAACAAAGTCACACTAAGACAGAAAAAAGTTGCGCCCGTTCCCTGCCTTTGGTATAAAAAGTCTGCGCTAGCAAGAACAATCAAGAAGCTCCTATAATTGAGCCTGCTACAAACGTTACTCGCCCAACGATAGGTTTCTATCGTTGGGCTTTTTATTTATATTTTTTAGACAAAACAACTGGTTTGTCCATTTCGTCATTATCCTCAATCCACATAAAAACAGTTGATCGAATAGCAACTTGTCCCTACATTAGAGTGATGTATAGGCACTTCAATGGAATGCATCATGCTGAGAAAACTTGAAAAAGCAGAACAAAAATGGGGCGGTTCAAATAAGCTGATTGATCAATGGCTAAAAAATCGTCGCAAACTGTTAGTGCATTATTGTCAAATTGCCGGACTTCCTCCTTACGGGAAATCAGAAAAATCCCTGCCTTCATTTGAACAGGTTAAAATCTTCTGTGATTTATTAGTTGACTATGTTTCAGAAGGACATTTCGAGATCTATGAGAATGTCATCAATGCCTGCGGCGAATATGGGGAGTCGAGTAAAACACTGGCGCAGCAAATGCTACCCCAAATCACACCGACCACTAATATCGCATTAGATTTCAACGATAAATATGCCGAGACTCAAGACGATCAGGTATTTTCTCAACTCGATAAAGACTTATCTGAGCTTGCACAAAATATGGAAAACCGTTTCGAGCTTGAAGATGCTTTATTAGAAGTGTTGTACCGTAAGCATTCTGAACATAACCAACAAGCCTAAGCCATTTTATTGATAGAGACTTAGCCGGTATTGGTTTTACCCTAACAAACAAATCACAATGCTCATTGTAAAATAAATAACAAAAAGCCAGCTTTCGCTGGCTTTTTTACATCAAATCACCTTAACGGTAATCGATTACACGGCCGTCTGGAAAATCACTTCGGCAGCTTTTTTAGTGTAAGACTCGATTTGATCAAAGTTCAAATAACGGTAAGTGTCAGCTGCAGTCGCATCTAACTCTTTAGCGTATTCTTGATACTCTTCTGGTGATGGTAGACGACCTAACAACGCAGCAACCGCAGCCAGTTCAGCAGAGGCTAAGTAAACATTAGCGCCTGTACCTAAACGGTTAGGGAAGTTACGGGTAGAAGTCGATACCACAGTTGAGCCTTCAGCTACACGTGCTTGGTTACCCATACACAGTGAACAACCTGGGATCTCGATGCGCGCACCTACACGACCAAAAATCGCGTAGTAACCTTCTTCAGTCAGCTGGTCTCTGTCCATCTTGGTTGGTGGAGCAATCCACAAACGCGTTGGCAGCGTTTTAGCAAACTTGTCTAGCATCTTACCGGTTGCACGGAAATGACCAATGTTAGTCATACAAGAACCGACGAACACTTCGTCAATCTTAGTTTGCGCAACCGATGACAACAGTACAGCATCATCAGGATCGTTAGGCGCACACAGGATTGGCTCTTTGATATCGTTTAAATCGATTTCGATAACCGCAGCGTACTCGGCATCTTTATCGGCACTCATCAATTCTGGGTTGGCTAACCAATCTTGCATCGCTTTGATACGACGTTCAATCGTGCGGCGATCGCCATAACCTTCGGCAATCATCCACTTCAGCATGGTGATGTTTGAGTTCAGGTATTCAATAATCGGTTCTTTGTCTAACTTAATAGAGCAACCCGCAGCAGAGCGTTCAGCCGATGCATCAGACAGTTCGAAAGCTTGTTCAACTTTTAACGTTTCAAGACCTTCGATTTCTAGTACACGACCCGAGAAGATGTTCACTTTACCTTTCTTCTCAACGGTCAACATACCCAACTCAATGGCTTTAAGTGGGATAGCATGCACCAGATCACGCAGTGTGATACCTGGTTGCATTTTACCTTTAAAGCGCACTAATACTGACTCTGGCATGTCGAGCGGCATAACACCCGTCGCCGCAGCAAATGCCACTAAGCCAGAACCGGCAGGGAATGAAATACCAATAGGGAAACGTGTATGTGAGTCACCACCAGTACCTACGGTATCAGGTAGTAGCATACGGTTTAACCATGAATGGATAACACCGTCACCTGGACGCAGTGATACACCGCCGCGGTTCATGATGAAGTCTGGCAGAGTATGATGTGTGTTCACATCAACAGGCTTTGGATAAGCGGCAGTGTGGCAGAATGACTGCATAGTCAAATCGGCACTGAAACCTAAACAAGCTAAATCTTTCAGCTCATCACGGGTCATAGGACCTGTCGTGTCTTGTGAACCTACAGAGGTCATCTTAGGTTCGCAGTATTGGCCTGGACGTACGCCAGCAACACCACAGGCTTTACCAACCATCTTCTGCGCAAGCGTATAACCTTTACCTGTATCAGCCACGTCTTGTGAACGCACGAATACTTCTGATAAACCTAAACCTAGCGTTTCACGGGCTTTGTCCGTTAAACCACGACCGATGATCAGGGGAATACGGCCACCAGCACGCACTTCGTCTAACAGCACATCAGTTTTCAAACTGAATTCTGAAATCACTTCATCAGAGTTGTGACGCTTCACTTGACCGGCATATGGGTAGATATCAATCACATCGCCCATTTCCATCTTGTCGACATCAAGCTCGATAGGTAGTGCGCCAGCATCTTCCATCGTATTGAAGAAAATAGGTGCAATTTTACCGCCAAGGCAGAAACCGCCCGCGCGTTTGTTCGGTACAAATGGAATGTCATCACCCATAAACCACAGCACTGAGTTAGTCGCAGATTTACGTGATGACCCCGTACCCACAACGTCACCCACATAAACCAATGGGAAACCTTGGGTTTTTAATGCTTCGATTTTTTTAATCGGGCCAATAACGCCTGCAACATCAGGCTCAATGCCATCGCGGGCATTTTTCAGCATCGCTAACGCATGTAATGGAATATCAGGACGTGACCATGCATCAGGCGCAGGAGATAAGTCATCGGTGTTGGTTTCACCAGAGACTTTAAATACTGTTAGCGTAACCTTATCAGCCAGTTTAGGACGGCTTAAATACCAATCCGCATTTGCCCAAGCTTCAACGACTTGCTTAGCAAATTCGTTACCCGCTTCCATTTTCTCAACCACATCGTGGAAAGAGTCAAACATCAGCAAAGTATGCGATAAGGCTTTAACCGCTAATGGCGCTAACGCTGGATTATCCAACTGCGCGATCAATGGATCGATGTTGTAACCGCCTTGCATGGTGCCTAATAATTCAGTCGCACGCTCAGCAGATAAAATCGGTGACGTTGCAGTGCCCTTGGCAACCGCATCTAAAAAAGCAGCTTTTACATAAGCGGCTTCATCAACACCTGGGGGAATTCGATTTTCTAGCAGATCGAGAACGAAAGCCTCTTCACCTGCGGGTGGATTTTGTACTAATTTAACCAGTTCAGCCACTTGATGTGCATCTAATGGCTTAGGGACTACACCCTCTGCAGCACGCTCTGCGACGTGTTTACGATATGCTTCTAGCACGGCAACATTCCTCTTTTTTTGGCGCTCTAACAACAAACTGCATGTCTTCTCAATAGAAGCAGACAGTCCGACATGATCGACCCGTATTTCTGGCCTGCAGTATACTACAGCTTTGCAAAAGTATGAATCTGGTCACACTCGGCAGAAGGCAAAATAAGGACTAAATCCGCCGACGATGGTTAACTTACGCGAATATTAAAACAAGTGAAATTAGACAATAGTTTGAAAACAACTAAAAAATCATATCTCACAACTGCTTAACGATATTTGCTAAATTTAAAATCAAACCGATGTTTTTCTGTATTCGCACCCAAATATATGTAAATTTTCTTATATTGCGGCCTCTTGGCTTTTAAGATCCTGAGCAAAAACTTACACTCGGGTTTAATTAACTCTCTTCACCTTACCATCTCAGCCCAGCGGAGTACCCATGGCATCCCTTAGCATTCAAGCGGTTATTTTTGATATGGATGGCGTTTTAATCGATTCTGAGCCCCTGTGGCAACACATAGAGTTCGAGGTGTTTTCTGCCCTAGGCGTACCAGTCACGATAGAAACGATTCAACAAACTACCGGTTTACGTATCGACCAATGTGTTGATTATTGGTATCGCAGAGCACCTTGGCCTCATTATGATAACGCCAAGGTCAGCCAAACGATTGTAGATAAAGTAGCGCGGGAAATTTCACGCAGCGGCGAAGCCATGCTCGGGGTGCACCAAACCTTGGCGCATTGCCAAGCGCTGGGGCTCAAAATCGGTTTAGCAACCTCCTCATCCACACCGATTATTGAGGCGGTATTATCAAAACTGGCACTGAGCGATAAATTTATGTCGGTGCAATCTGCCGAAAATCTCACCTATGGTAAGCCGCATCCTGAAGTATATTTAAACTGTGCCAAGGCGTTAAATGTCGATCCTCGCTATTGCTTAGCCATTGAAGACTCTTTTAATGGTTTGATCGCTGCCCGCGCCGCCAATATGCAAACGGTTGCGATTCCTGCGCCAGAGCAGCAAGGTGAAGCAAAATGGGTCATCGCTCACCATCAAGCGCGTAACTTGTTAGATTTACCTGCCATTTTGGCAAATTACGCGTAACGGCATGCCATAAAAAGCCAGACATTGTCTGGCTTTTGCGTTTAGATTTAAGTTTAGGTAATCGATTGCGTTACCAAATTTTCACCCGGTCATTAGGCGTTAAATACATTTTATCGCTTTCTTTCATCTCGAAAGCTTTATAGAAGGCTTCCACGTTACGTGGTGTGCCCATAGCACGATAATGACTCGGTGAATGCGGATCGGTGAGTAAACGGCGGCTCAGCTCTTCATCACGGTAGTTACGACGCCATACCTGCGACCAACCCACAAAGAAGCGCTGCTCACCCGTTAAGCCATCGAGCACGGGTGCAGGTTTACCGTTGAGGCTCATGAGGTAAGAACGTGCCGCCACAGTTAAACCGCCTAAGTCACCAATGTTTTCGCCAAGGGTTAAATCCCCATTCACAAATTGCCCCGGTAGCGCTTCGTAACCAGAATATTGTGCCGACAATTGTTTACCACGCTTTTGGAATTCTTCGCGGTCTTTATCCGACCACCAATCACGCAGGTTGCCATCACCATCATATTTGGCGCCTTGGTCGTCAAAACCATGGCTAATCTCATGACCAATTACCGCGCCAATGCCACCATAATTGACTGCATCGTCGGCATCCATATTAAAGAATGGCGGTTGCAAAATCGCCGCAGGGAAAACAATTTCGTTTTTCACCGGGCTGTAGTAAGCATTGACCGTTTGCGGCGTCATGCCCCATTCGGTACGATCGATTGGCTGACCGAGCTTGTTGATCATGTCTTGATATTCAAACTGGGCATAACGCATATAGTTACCGACTAACTCGTCGGCTTTGATGTCTAAGCCTGAATAATCTTTCCATTTATCTGGATAGCCAATTTTATAGGTAAATTTTGAGAGTTTTTCTTGGGCGGCAATTTTCGTTTCTGGCGTCATCCACTCAAGTTCATTAATGCTGACTTCAAAACCTTTGATCAAGTTTTTGATCATGGTTTCCATGCGTGCTTTGGCTTCTGGTTTAAAATATTGTTTAACATATTCTTCGCCCACCAGCTCACCAATGACTTGGTCGGCACCATCCACGGCTTTTTTCCAGCGCGGTTGCTGCTCTTCAATCCCCATTAGAGTTTTGCTCTTAAAGGCAAAGTTCAAATCGACAAAGTTTTTGCTAAGCAACTCAGCGTAGCTATCGACTAAATGGAAGGCGAGATAATCCTGCCAAGCAGCAACAGGAAAACTGTCAAAATTAGCACCAAGTTTTTCAAAGTAAGAAGGCTGACGCACGATTATGTCTGTTACTTTATCGTCTAAGCCTGCACTCGCGGCAAAGGCACTCATGTCAAATTGACCCGTTAGCTTTTGCAGCTCAGCGCGATCTAACTTGTTATAAGCCTTATTGGCATCGCGAGACTCCACACGGCTCCACTGGCTTTTTGCAATCATCATTTCAATATCGGCGACACTTTTAGCCGCACGTTTGGCATCTTTATAACCCGCCTCGGTCAATAAGTCGGTGACATATTTCGCCATTGCTTGGCGGTTCGCGGCAAATTTAGGGTCATCTTTAAGGTAGTAATCGCGATCTGGCAGCGTCAGCCCCGATTGACTTAAATACACCGCATATTGGGTTGAGTTTTTGGCATCATTATTAACGTAAAAACCAAAAGGAATACCCGAGCCATGAGTCAACAATGTTCCCATGACCCCGGGTAAATCGCGATGTGTTTTCACCGAGGCAATATCGGCAAGCAATGGTTCGAGAGGAGCTGCGCCTAAGGTTTCTAGTAAATCGGTATTCATAAAGCTGGCATTGAAATCACCGATTTTCTGCTCATTAGAGCCTGCTGCGGGATTCTTTTTAGCCGCCGCTTCGTCGATGATTTTTTTCAATGCGTCTTGGCTTTGATCGTACAACACTGAAAATGCGCCGTAGTTCGACTTGTCAGCAGGAATAGGCGTATTAGCAAGCCATTTACCGTTAACGCTGTAATAGAAATCGTCTTGATGGCGAACTGAGGTATCAAAGTTTTGTAATTCAATACCAGATACGGCGGCGACTTCAGTTTTAGGCTCTGTACTACAAGCCGCTAAACCTAAACCCAAGGCAATGCCTAATGCTAGTGTGCTTATCTTTTTCATTGTTTTCCCCAGCTTCCATTGAGAGTGTTATTATTTTTCCAGTAAAACCTTAACATTTTGCATCTACTGCCTGTAGTCACATTTTGTAAATGGTTATGACACTTTGTAACCATATCAACTTACATCCACTGAATTGAGTCAAACATGGGCTTTAAAAACGCATTAGGGATCGCCTAAAAATAAGGGCATCAATATTGATGCCCTTATTTTTAATACGTGACTCGCGGTCGAATGCAAACTAGAAGTTTTTACCCACAAATAAATAAAATGATTTATCACCTCGATCAGAAATACCAAAGCCTAATGCTGCTGGGCCCATAGAGGTATCGGTACCAAAATAAAGACTTGAGGCATAAATCAAATCAGCAAGTGACACATCACTACGGACATCCCACACATTACCCGCTTCTAAACTCCAACCTAAATATAGAGGGTAATCTGTCATGCCAAGGGCATCGCGCCCCAAATCATACTGATAAACAAAAGCGCCAAATACTTTATGTGCGCCCATCAAAGAATCTTTATGGTAACCCGATAGATTTAAAAAACCACCGAGTTCAGCCAGATGTAAGGTGCTGAAGTCATCGCTAATCGTCGCCACTGAGGTTTTACCCACAAAGGCATGATTACCCACACTTAACGCCCCTTTCCAGTCAGCCTCAATCTGCACACTATAGCCATCGTGACTATCGTCGAGAAGATAATCAAGGTCTTCATTACGCACATAAACGTTTAGGGTCACCCTGTTTCCCGATGTCGGAAAGCTAATACTATCTAGGCTATCGTAACCAAATCTAAAATAAGCCCCATAGGAGTTAAAATCTAAATCCTCCGTTAGCCAAGCATCATTGACGATAGCACCTTTCTCTGCAAGCAAACCTAACTCTATGTGCCCCTGAAGTATGTAGTTATAACCTATGCCAAACTCGACGCCATGAGTTTGTTTATCTAAAACTAAGATACGACTATTACTATCATAGAGATCCCAGTTTTTGTTCTCATATTGGTAACGAGCACGCGTGTAAAACTGCTGATCCCTGTCTAAGGGTTGATAGAATTCAGTTGCAAATAACTTTTCAAAACCGAGTTTAACTTCGTTGCGCCACTCGCCGCCATTAAAGGTTAAATCGGTCATGGTGTAAGCCATATCAAAACTGATGGCAGACTCTGAGTTAAAATCATCCTCCCAATTAAAACCTAGCTGGAAATAATTAGGTCCCCAGGACTTCGCTTTAGTCGTTACCGTTAGTATACGGCCCTCCTCACCTTCGGCAAACTCAGCGTCAACACGCTCAAATTTATTGATGGAGTAAATACGTTTTAATGCCTCGTTGAGTTCTTCTTTAGTAACTGACTGCCCTTCTTTCAGATTTAATGCTTCTTTTAACAGGTTCAAGCTCACCTTAGACTGGTTATCAAAGACAATCTCATTAATAGGGTGCCTGACATCAGCCATTAAGGTTTTACCTTTGGCCCTTTTTGCCTCGACGTAGGCGATATATTCTTCAGGGCTCACGCTCATCGCGCTCAATTTACCCAGTTGCTCGTTGGCGGCATCTTTTCCGAGGGTTAATGCCAAGGGCATAATAGTGAAATCAGTGGTGCTTAAGGCATCAATAGCGGGCCTGATCAACACATCTTTGTCTGTCAGTAGTTGCTTTTGCCTTGCCGTACTCGCGTTGGTCAAAAAGTTTGACAGCTGGTCTAATACAGCAATGGTGCTATCTAACTTATCTTGTTTAACTAAAGGTGAACCAATGTCCACCGCAATAATAATGTCAGCCCCCATAGCCTTAACGACATCGACGGGCATATTGTTAGCAATTCCGCCATCGACCAATAACTGCCCCTCAATAAGGGTAGGTTGGAGCGCTCCTGGTACTGTCGCAGAGGCTTGCATAGCATTCACCATGCTACCGTGACTTAACACTACAGGTAAGCTGGTTTCTAAGTCGGTTGCTACAGCACGATAGGGAATCGCCAAATCATCAAAATTACCAAATTGCTGCACTAAATCGGTAGACTGGCGCAAGAGTTGCGACATGGTTTGGCCACGCAGTACCCCACTTGGGGCTCTCACCGCACCTTCGTTATAACCAATGTTCAGTGGAATGTTATAGCGATCGCGTAACTGTTTATCCCGATAAGTCAAAATATTGCGAGGGATTGTATCCGAATAGCCACTGTCCCAATCGAGACCCATCATGATTTCTTCTACTTCACTGGCACTGTACCCCAGTGAATACATGCCTGCGACATAAGCGCCGATGCTGGTGCCCGCAATATAATCGACAGGTATATTATGTTCTTCTAGCACTTTAAGCACGCCCACGTGGGCAGCACCTTTGGCACCACCCCCACTAAGAACCACACCGATTTTAGGCCGTTCGGCAGCGATTAAAGGCGTGATCAACAAACACAAAAGACAAGAAGCGAATAATTGACGCATCATAATGAGGCTACTTTTTTATAGGATAAAAATCTGAATGATATTAACAAACTTATCGATTTAACCGGCAAACATATTTTATCTGACCGACTCTAATAGACAATACATCATATCATGTTGAGTTTAGGTAACGCCTCACTATGCGTAAGCATTGGATCACCCAGAAGAGCTTAAGTCCTTCAATTCAGCCCCATCACATCGACTATATTTGAGTTAAGTTTTACTCTACTGAGGATATTTAGTGTTTTATCTGTAAATAATCTTCAAAATCTTTTCTACACATAGGCTTAGCAAAATAATATCCTTGGATAATGTAGCAACCACGGCTAAAAACCTGCTCCAGCTGCTCAACGGTTTCAATCCCTTCGGCCACCACATTGAGTTTAAGGTTACGTGCCAGCTCAATGATACTGCTTACAATCGCTTGGTCTGCAGTATTTGTGGCAATATCAATCAAGAAAGAACGGTCTATTTTGAGCGTATTGACCTCAAAATGGCGTAAATAAGCTAATGAGGAATAACCGGTTCCAAAGTCATCGATGGCAACCTCAATACCCAATGATTTTAATTTTTTTAAGTAACTTTTAGCGATCTGCAGTTCTTTCATCAGTACGCCTTCGGTAATTTCTAATCCCAAAAACGCAGCTGGCATACCGGTTTCTAGCAAAATTTGTTGTACGCCTTCAATAAAATCCGCTTGACGGAAATGCACCGCCGAAATATTCACCGATAACTTAAAGGGCTCAGAACAAGATTTAGCCCATATAGCCCCCTGTATACAGGCTTGGCGCAGCACCCAGCGATCAATCTCAATAATCAGTCCGCAGGCTTCAGCAACCTCAATGAAAATATCAGGCCGAATCAATCCTTGCTGCGGATGATGCCAGCGGATTAATGCTTCCATACCGACAAATTTGTCGTTACGTAAAATATCCACTTGCGGCTGATAATAAAGCTCGAACTCCTCGCGTTCTATTGCCTTGCGTAAATCGGCCTCTAAGCGTAAATGATATAAAGCCAGTGCATTACGTTCCGACGAATAATATTTGAAATTACCGCGGCCTTCTTCCTTGGCATGATACATAGCGAGGTCGGCATTTTTAATAAATGCTTCAGGTTGAACCGCGTCATCGGGCCAAATGCTGATCCCAATACTGGTCGAAATATAAAACTCTCGCCCAAACAAACTAAAGGGAGTGACGATTTGTGCTAATAGCCGTTCTGCAACATGATTAATCTCATCAAGATTGTCGGCATTTCGTAATAGAATCACAAACTCATCACCGCCAAAACGGCATAATAAGTGTTCACTACTAATGCAAGATTGTAATCGGTTAGCCGCTTCGACTAACAAAGCATCTCCCATACTATGGCCGTAGGAATCATTAACATGCTTGAATCTATCCAGATCTAAAAACAGTAAAGCCAGTTTTTCACCGGTTTGCTGCGCATTTTGTATTGACTGCATTAGCCGCGCGCTAAATAAAGACCGATTAGGTAAGCCGGTGAGCACATCATAATTAGCTAGGCGGCGTAAATCGGCTTCGGTACGTTTACGTTCGGTGATATCCGAAAAAACCACCACGTAGTAACTCACTTTATCATTGGCGCTTTGCATCACTGAAACGTTGAGCCATACCGGACACAAGCCATTACAACTCACCAGTTCACGTTCTCCAGTCCAAGAGCTACCTTGCTCTAACAAGAGGTTTATTTCTGCTGACAAATCCTCTCTTTCTTGCAGAAAATTCGACAAAGATTGCCCAACTAACGCGTCTTGCGTAACACCAATAATCTGTTGAGCAGCAGAGTTAGCGACTTTAACCTTTTCATCTGCATCTAAAATCAATACGCCTTCTGACGTATTTTCAAAAGCTTGGGCAAGTAGCTTAACGTCATCTTCGAGCTGGCGCTGCACGGTAATATCAGTGTAAATCCCTGCCACTCGCTCAATCTCATTGGTATGTTTGTTACGAGCAATAGGACGCCCTTTTACCCTCAACCATCCCCAGTTACCATCTCGACGGCAATAGCGATATTCCGTATCAAAACGATCAATCTCACCAGCAAGCATACTGTCCCACTCGGCAAAAATCTTATCTTTATCCTGCGGATGCACAGGTAATTCATCCCGTGAAAGAATAATTTCAGTCGCATGATCGCCAAACACTGCGCTACGATTATCAAGGTAAAAGGATTCGGTCTCTTTATGCCATTCCCAAAGGTCAGACTCGCTACCACGTAGTGATTGCCTTAATCTATCATCACTCTCTATCAGCGCTTGGTTCATTTGCATAAACACGTGCGTTTGTCGTTGTCGATACCAAGCAACGCTTAATAGTGCCGCCGAAAAAAACAATAACAACACGCCTTTAAAACCCTGTGTTAACCACCAGTGTTGCCCAACATAAAATGGGTATAAAAACGGCTTACTTGACCAAATCCCATTGACTTGGCTCAATATATCCAGTACGTAATCGCCCGCAGCGAGTCCTGCAAGGTTTATCTGAGATTCACCTTGTAACAGGACATACTTGGCCTCTTCACCTTGATAACGGAGTCGATATTTAAACTGAATTGGCGCGTCATCAAGGTAATCAAGATTGGTGATTTGTAAGCTCACCATATTGGCATCGGGCTTAACCACCATCATAGGTTTAGGCAGTAAAGAGACCTCGGTTGCGTTATCGTAATATACCGAAACCGATTCAAGCATCACGCGATTATTGTTGGCCCGATTGGTTAACTTATCGATATTCAGTCGCATAACCCCTTCTGGGGTACCTAAATAAAAACCCGTTTCAGGTGAGTAAAAATAGGCTCCCTCATTCATCTCGTCGGAAATAAAACCATCGAGTTGATTAAATACACTGACTTTTCCTGTTTTTGTTTCGTGTTGGATCAGTGAGTCTGCGCAGCCAATGAGATCGGCATTGATAGTTTTTTGAATAAAAAATACCGCACTACAACTGACCTGCCACTCAGCAGTTAGATTACGTAATGGCTCACCTTGTTGATATTCAAATAGTCCTCTCTCGTAGGTACCAAACCATACAGCCCCTGACGACATTTCTTCAATATGGGTGACCGTGGGTGATGATGCAAAAGAACTAAACAAGCTACGCTGATTATGGAACTCACCTTGCTCATCAATGTAGCCAAACACCTTTTTACCGCCCAGCCATAATTTACCGTCTGAGGCACGATAAATAGTGCGAATAGTCGGCCTTAGCGGCTCATCCGTTGGTGTGGCTTTATCAATATTAAAGGGCTGTGGCACTGTAAGACCAGGCTCCCAAAAATATAGCCCTGCGGCTGTTGTTATCCAAACGCGCCCTTTGAGTAATGGGTCAAGATAAGTTTTAAAAATAACTTTATTTTTAAATAAATCATCGCCCTTAGCCCAATCCGAAAAACGAGTGCCTTTAAGGGTTAACTCGTCAATAACGAAGAGTCCTTCGGTAGTGGATAGCAACAAGAGATCATCATTGAAACGGGCGATGTTGTAGATATATTCTTGGGATTCTAGGCCATCAATGGGAATATCGATGGCCGTTTCATTGTCTTTACTTATAAACGCTAAATGTGAAGAACCCAGCCAAATACCAACATCGTCCTTGTAAACTGACCAAGTCATAGTATCGCTGAGTTTATATGGCGCGGCGGCGGTATAACTATCAAGAATAAAATCCGGCTGTGAGGCAAGTAAGGCTAAACCATCACCAGAGCCTCCCACCCACATTAAACCCGCATCATCAAATAATATGGCCTTAAGTATTTCCATATTGGCCTGCGTTTTCAACTCCTGCTGATAATTCTCAACTTTACGTGTTGTGGGTGACCATTTGACTAAACCAACTCGAGTGGCAAACCACAGTTGGCCTTTAGCGTCTTCAGTAATCAGGTCGCTCCAATCCGGTAATTCAGGTACTGCGGTTATCTGTTGGCTATCGGGCTCAAGTTGATAAACGCCTCGCCCCGTTGCAACCCAAACTCGATGGGACGAATCCACCTTCATATCGAGAATATTCCCCTTCGCTTCGTCCCACGGATATTGGATATCCAATGTGCCATCAGAGTTAAGTCGTTCGAGTCGCAACTGCCCCGCTAAAAGTATTTTTCCACTTGGCATAACCTGTAATTTACGCCATGGTAAATCGCGGTTCACCGTTAATTGCGTGAGCAAGGTGAGCTTAGGGGCTGTCGGCGTAAATTCGAAAATACTGCCGCTATTCGTTAGCAGCAACCAAGTGTGTAGGTCTTTACGGGTCGCAGAGATCAGTGCGCCACCGGTATAGTCGGCAAATAAATGGGCTGAACCAAAGGCGGTAAATTTGTTTTTAGCGATGTCGTACAGGTAAAGCGCGGAAGTGGTACTCACTAACAAAAGATCACGGTCGATATTGGTAACCGATGTCACAAAATCATCGGCGATTCGTGATTCAGTACCCACTTTGTCAATTCGTCGCACCTTAGAATTACTGACCCGATATAAACCTTGCTCAGTCGCCGCCCACACAAAACCATGATCATCTAAGGTTAACCCACGAATACTGGTTGCGGCTAAACCGTCTTTGTCGGTAAAAACACGCTGCACAAAACTATCCGCCCAAACTGCGTTTAGGCCAGTCAACAATAAGATGAAACATGTCAGAATTATTTTAATTATTTTTGTTTGCATGTGACTACTTACTTCATACCAGAGTCTCACTGTAACAGTTCAAAAGTCTCAATTCACCCGCTTGTTTACATAACAGCTACATTTTTTACCGAAGCAATAAAAAAGCGCTCAAATGAGCGCTTTTTTAATCATTTGTTAAATTACTTTTTCTTTGCCTTTGGGTTTGGCAAATCAGTAATTGAACCTTCATACATTTCAGCCGCTAAGCCCACTGACTCATGCAGTGTTGGATGCGCGTGAATGGTTAATGCTAAATCTTCAGCATCACAACCCATTTCAATCGCTAGGCCGATTTCGCCTAACAGCTCACCGCCATTAACACCCACAATGGCACCACCAATAACGCGGTGAGTGTCTTTGTCGAAAATCAGCTTAGTCATACCTTCGCTACAATCAGAAGCGATAGCACGGCCACTTGCGGCCCATGGGAAAGTTGCGGTTTCATAAGCAATACCTTGCTCTTTCGCTTCTTTCTCAGTTAAACCAACCCAAGCAACTTCTGGGTCAGTATAAGCAATAGATGGAATAACTTTTGGATCGAAGTAATGCTTCAAGCCAGAAATCACTTCAGCAGCCACATGGCCTTCATGCACGCCTTTGTGTGCCAACATAGGTTGACCCACGATGTCGCCGATAGCATAAATGTGCGGTACGTTAGTGCGCAGTTGCTTATCAACCTTGATAAAGCCACGTTCATCAACGTTAACACCTGCTTTTTCAGCATCTAATGACTTACCATTTGGTGAACGACCAATAGCCACTAATACGGCATCGTAACGAACCGCTTCTGCTGGTGCGCTCTTACCTTCCATTGAAACATAAATACCGTCTTCACGGGCTTCTACCGCTGTGACTTTAGTTTCAAGGATCAGGTTGAATTTCTTCTTAATTTGCTTAGTAAATACGCGAACCACGTCTTTATCAGCCGCAGGGATCACTTGGTCGAACATCTCAACCACGTCAATTTTGCTACCTAAAGAAGCGTACACAGTACCCATTTCTAGGCCGATAATACCGCCACCCATCACCAGCAACTTGCCAGGAACTTCTTTCAGTTCTAATGCGTCAGTCGAATCCCAAATACGTGGATCTTCATGCGGAATGAATGGCAATTTAATTGGGCGAGAACCCGCAGCAATAATCGCTTGCTGGAAGTGAACCACTTGCGTAGTACCATCTTCGGCGGTGACTTCTAGCGTGTTAGGGCCAGTAAATTTACCAAAACCGTTAACCACGTTAACTTTACGCATTTTGGACATACCGCCCAATCCGCCGGTTAATTGGTTAATTACTTTTTCTTTAAAGCCACGTAACTTATCTAAATCGATAGTTGGCTCACCGAAAACCACACCATGGGCAGCAACGGCTTTGGCTTCTTCGATGACTTTAGCTACATGCAATAGGGCTTTAGATGGGATACAACCCACATTAAGACACACGCCGCCTAAAGTGCTAAAACGTTCAACAATAATAGTTTCCAGACCTAAGTCCGCTGCACGGAAAGCCGCAGAATAACCTGCAGGACCTGCACCTAATACCACTACTTGAGTTTTGATTTCGTTACTCATGTTTTCCTCTAATTCTCATTCAATCCGTTGGAGGAGTTAGCCTACCAACCGAATATGCGCCAACGCGTAAGGTGGGCGCATTTTAACCTGTGTTTGATACCGATCACAATAAACAAAAGGCTACTCAAGATGAGTAGCCTTTTATGTTTACAGCACTAATGTGCGAATATCGGACAGAATTCCTGACAGCGTCACACTAAAGCGTGCAGCCATAGCACCATCGATCACGCGGTGATCGTATGATAGCGACAGTGGCAACATCAATTTAGGTTCGAACTCTTTACCATTCCACTTAGGCTTAATTTCAGATTTAGACACACCTAAAATCGCCACGTCTGGGTAGTTTACGATAGGCGTAAACGCTGTACCGCCAATGCCACCTAAACTAGAAATAGTAAAACAGCTACCTTGCATATCAACAGATTTCAGCTTGCCATCACGGGCACGAATAGAAATGTCAGCCAATTCACGAGATAACTCGATAACACCTTTTTTATCTACATCACGCACAACTGGCACAACCAAACCGTTTGGCGTATCAACCGCCACACCGATATGGAAGTACTTCTTCATTACCAGTGATTCGCCATCGGCACTTAAGCTCGAGTTGAATACCGGGAACTGTTGCAACGTCTTAGCTACCGCTTTGAGCATAAACACTAAAGGCGTGATCTTGTAATCGGCCTTTTTCTTCGCTGCGACATCGTTTTGCTGCTTACGGAACTCTTCCATTTCGGTGATATCAGCTTCATCGAACTGCGTCACGTGTGGAATAGTGACCCAGTTGCGGTGCAGGTTAGGGCCAGAAATCTTCTGGATACGGCTTAATGGAACTTCTTCCACTTCACCAAACTTACTGAAATCCACTTTAGGTGCTGCAATCACTTGCAGACCGCCGCCATTGCCAGCGCCCACAGAAGTTGCCGCATTGGCTTTTGGACGCGACAGTTCGTATTTCACATACGCCTGCACATCTTCTTTCATGATGCGACCTTTACGGCCAGAACCCGTCACTTGGGTTAAATCAACACCAAACTCACGGGCTAAACGACGCACCGCAGGTGATGCATGTACCGCACCTGTTGATACAGGCGTACCCGCACTTGGGTGATGTGGAACCGGTGGACGGCTCATCGGCGTCGGTGCAACTTGTGCAACTGGCGCAGCGGCTTGCTGTGCTGGAGCGGCTTGTACTACTGGCGCAGCGCCTTTAGTAACCGTTTCAATGGTGGCAATTAAGCTACCTTGCGATACTTTATCGCCCACTTTAACAGTCAAAGACAGCAGTTTACCGGCGAACGGCGCTGGCACTTCCATCGTGGCTTTGTCAGTTTCAAGCGTGATAAGACCTTGGTCCGCGGTGATTTCATCACCAACAGATACCAGCACTTCGATAATATCGACATCGCTAGCATCACCAATATCTGGCACATGGATTTCTTTAACTTCAACGACGTCACTAGTAGGTGCCGCTGCTGGCGCTGGCGTAACCGCCGCTGCAGGTGCTGCCTGAGAAGCTGTAGTTGATTCCGCTTTTGCAGGTGAAGCAGCTGGAGCTGCGCCGCCCACTTCAAGCATAATCACTAGTGAACCCTGCGACACTTTATCGCCCACGGCCACTTTAACGTCTTTAACAACACCCGCCAAAGGTGAGGGTACGTCCATGGTCGCTTTGTCGGTTTCAAGGGTGATTAAACCGCTATCAACATCAATCTTATCGCCAACAGCCACCAGCACTTCAATAACAGACACATCGGTGTCACCACCGATATCGGGCACAGTCACTTCAACCACTTTTGTTTCAGTCGCTTGCGTTGGTGTTGCTACTGGAGCGGCTTGAACGGGTGCCACAGCCTGAGCAGGTGCAGCTTGCGCAACCGGTGCAGGGGCAGCTTGCGCCGCGCCCGCTGCTTGCATCATAGCAATCAAGGTGCCTTCAGACACTTTATCGCCCACAGCCACTTTCAACTCAGTTAATACACCAGCAAAAGGCGCTGGAATATCCATAGTCGCTTTATCGCTTTCAACGGTGATAATCGATTCTTCTGCCGCGAGGGTATCGCCCACAGCAGCACAGATTTCGATAACTTGTACTTCATCACCGCCGATATCAGGAACAAAAACTTCTTTTAATTCAGCCATTTTTATTACCTCTTACGCGTACTGTGGATTGATCTTGTCAGCATCAATGCCATATTCTTTAATGGCTTTTGCTAACACATCAACAGGCAGTTCTTTACGATCTACCAGTGATTTCAGCGCCGCAATCACGATGAACTTAGCATCGACTTCGAAGTGATGACGTAAGTTTTCGCGGCTGTCGCTGCGACCAAAACCGTCAGTACCTAATACTTTGTAATCGGTTGGCATGAAAGCACGTAATTGTTCGCCGTAAATCTTCATATAGTCAGTAGCAGTAATGGCAGGCGAATCGCTTGAAATCACTTGGCTGATATAGGCTTGTTTTGGCGTTTGCGTTGGGTGCAGCATGTTCCAGCGTTCAACCGCTTGACCATCACGGGCCAGTTCGTTAAAGCTCGTTACGCTAAATACGTCGGCTGTGATACCAAAGTCTTTCGCCAGTGCTTGCGCCGCTTTACGAGTTTGTTCCAAAATGGTGCCACAGCTCAATAATTGAACCTTGCCTTTGCCTGAACCCGCAACGGTTTCTAACTTGTAGATACCTTTGACTATGCCTTCTTCCGCGCCTTCTGGCATGGCAGGTTGCTCATAGTTTTCGTTCATTGTAGTCAAGTAGTAGAAGATATCTTCTTGATTTTCACCGTACATACGACGAATACCATCTTGCACCACAACGGCGATTTCGTAGCCGTAAGTTGGGTCGTAAGTAATACAGTTAGGGATAGTGTTCGCCAATACGTGGCTGTGACCATCTTGATGCTGCAAACCTTCGCCGTTTAGCGTAGTACGGCCAGAAGTCCCACCGACTAAGAAACCACGCGCACGCATATCACCCGCAGCCCAAGCCATGTCGCCAATACGTTGGAAACCAAACATTGAGTAGTAGATGTAGAACGG
Source organism: Shewanella sp. MF08487 (assembly GCF_050848685.1). Taxonomy (NCBI): domain Bacteria; kingdom Pseudomonadati; phylum Pseudomonadota; class Gammaproteobacteria; order Alteromonadales; family Shewanellaceae; genus Shewanella; species Shewanella sp. MF08487. The sequence continues at coordinate 118,012 of NZ_JBOZPB010000008.1, read as the reverse complement.
GATCATCGGCATATCGTTAACCGAGTAGCTGGTCGCTGCCGATACCCACGATGACATTGCACCGAGTTCGTTAATGCCTTCTTGCAATACTTGACCAGTTTTATCTTCGCGGTAGTAAGCCACTTGGTCAGAATCTTGCGGTATATATTTTTGGCCTTCGTGAGCATAAATACCCACTTGACGGAATAAACCTTCCATACCGAAAGTACGTGCTTCATCAGGAATAATTGGCACAATCTTTTTACCAATTTTCTTGTCTTTTAGCAGCGCAGTCAGTACACGGACAAATGCCATAGTCGATGAAATTTCACGGCCACTTGAGCCCTGTAAAATTGAATCGAAAATTTTCAATGACGGGATTTCTAACTCTTCAGTAAACTTTTCACGACGTTGTGGCACGCTACCATGCAGCGCTTCACGACGGCTCATCATGTATTTTACTTCTTCAGAGTCAGGACCTGGATGATAGAAAGGCAAGTCTTCTAACTGGTCATCTGGAATCGGAATATTAAAACGGTCACGGAAGTAACGAATCGACTCAGCGCCCATTTTCTTGACGTTGTGAGCGATGTTTTTACCTTCACCCGCATCACCTAAGCCATAACCTTTAACGGTTTTAGCCAGAATAACCGTTGGGCGACCCTTAGTTTTTTGTGCATGCTCTAATGCGGCATACACTTTAACTGGATCATGTCCACCACGGTTTAAGCGCCAAATGTCATCATCTGACATATTAACAACCATTTCAGCGGTTTCTGGGTACTTACCAAAGAAGTGTTCGCGAGTATAAGCGCCACCTTTGGCTTTACAGTTTTGGTATTCACCGTCAACGGTTTCTTCCATCAACTGTAATAATTTACCGCTGGTGTCACGGGCCAATAATGGATCCCAGTAACGGCCCCAAATAACTTTAACAACTTCCCAGCCTGCGCCGCGGAATTCGCCTTCAAGTTCTTGGATAATCTTACCGTTACCGCGAACAGGACCATCAAGGCGCTGTAAGTTACAGTTAACGATAAAGACTAAGTTGTCTAATTCCTCACGGGCAGCTAAACCAATTGCGCCTAAGGCTTCGGGTTCGTCACACTCGCCATCACCTAAGAAACAGTAAACCGTTTGTGCTGAGCAATCTTTAATACCGCGGTCAGTCAGGTACTTTAAGAAGCGCGCCTGATAAATCGCTTGGATTGGCCCTAAACCCATAGAAACCGTTGGGAACTGCCAATAGCTCGGCATCAGTTTAGGATGCGGATAAGAAGATAAACCTTTGCCATCGACTTCTTGACGGAAGTTAGCCAATTGTTCTTCAGTTAAACGACCTTCTAAGAATGAACGAGCGTAAATACCAGGGGCGATATGGCCTTGGAAATACACTAAATCGCCACCGTCTTTTTCATTTGGGGCACGGAAAAAGTGGTTAAAACAGACGTCATAGATTGTTGCGCTAGACGAGAAACTCGCGATATGTCCACCTAGCTCTAAATCTTTCTTAGAACCACGCAGTACCATAGCTAATGCGTTCCAGCGGATGATAGCGCGAATGCGACGTTCCATCTCTTGGTTGCCAGGCATGTGCGGTTCTTGACCAGCAGGGATGGTGTTTAAATAAGCCGTCGTCGCAGTGTAAGGTAAGTGTGTACCATTACGGCGCGCTTTATCGATCAGCTTTTCGAGTAAAAAATGTGCGCGCTCTGGACCTTCTTGTTCCAATACGGCTTGCAGGGCATCAACCCATTCCTGAGTCTCTAATGGATCTACGTCTTGTAGCATATCTTCAGACATGACACTGTCCTTCTCTATATACATGATAATGAATGGTGTTTGCGGCATATTCCGATTTAGCGAAGGGCTAAATCACAGGAACTTAAGCGCCACTTTTTAAGCGGCGCAAGCTTCGCTGCAACCGGCTATCTTCTTCCCGCACAGATAACATCACCTCTTCGATATAACTTAAATGTTCGTTCGAGGCTTCTCTGGCGGCTTCGGGATCACGACGAACGATGGCAGCGAGCAAAGCCCGTCTGTGTTCGTTAGCCTTGGTAGAAGCTTCTTCGCGGCGGCTTAAAAGCTCCAGGTTTTGCGCCACATTTTGATGCAGCACAGGGGTTAAACTGAGAACAAGATGTAACATAGCCACGTTATGCGAGGCTTCGGCAACCGCACGATAAAAACGCACAATCGCAGCAGCTTTTTGTTCGATATCGGTGGCGGCTTCCACCTCGAGGATCATACGTTTGATATTTTGCATATCAGCGTCAGTACCGCGCAACGCTGCATAATACGCCATCATGCCTTCGGTAGCATGACGGAACTCCAGCAAGTCATATTGACTCTCTGTGTCAGAATTCATCAGTTCAACAATGGGATCGGCAAGACTCTGCCAGAGTTGCTCTTTAACATAAGTGCCACCACCTTGGCGACGCATTAACAGTCCTTTTGCCTCAAGCTTTTGAATCGCTTCACGCAAAGAAGGCCGAGACACTTCAAACTGAATTGACAGCTCGCGTTCTGGCGGTAACTTCTGACCAGGCTGTAAACTGCCTTCTAGAATCATCCGCTCTAATTGAGCCATGATCACATCAGAAATCTTTGGCTGACTAATTTTACTATAGGCCATCACGCGCACTGCTCCGTTGTAAATTGGTCTTACCAATTTTTTTGAGTGAGCGCACTTTATCAAATCAGCGTTTTGATGTCCAGATTGAAATCTGTCGCTACAAATCGATCTGAATCATTAACACTCACGATGAAAGAGCATAGCCGAAAAAAAACGCCATGGGGTCAGACCATTTGACAGAACCGCGACAATATCGGCTCAAATGATCATTTTTCAGCTAATTATGGCTAAGCAATAAATGCAGGACTTAAACATATGTCGATAAGGTCGACATATGTTTAAGACGCTCAAGTTAAAACGCAACACGCTTTCAGTTCACTAAACCGAATATCGTCAATAACGCAAGTATTGCGACGATAAGTGTAAAGTTACGCTTACTTAGCACTAATAACGCCAAGGTAGACTGTACACATATAGGTGCAGTTGCGACTTCTGGCAGAGGCTGCGCGGCTAATGCCGTTTCAGCAACCACAGTGCGGGCGCTGGTATTCAAGCTCAAACTATGGCGGCGCCAAGCGGCTAGCCCTTCACTAAATTGGCCACTTAACGCATAGCCAAAGGCAAAAATGCGGCTGGGTAACCAATCCAGTAAAGTGATCACCTGATTAACTAAAGGGAGTTCAAGGGATTTACGCGCATTCTCTTCGGCATAAAAGCGCACAGTGCAATAAAGCATTGCACCTACTGGGCCTAAAAAAATCAGATACAGGGCTACGGCGCCATAATAACGATAGTTAATCCAAGCAACGCTCTGGCCAACTTTAATGCCAAGATCCTGCTCAGATACCGCATCTAAACACTCACTACAATCGAGTTCTGCCGCATAGTGGTAGCAAGCTTGCACATCAGAGCGGCAAGCCGCCTGCATATATTTTTTAAAAATATCCCGCTGTTTTTTATGGTTAAAACACACTACCGCCACTAAAACCCACAAGGCTAAACTCAGCAGCCCCCAAAACATCCCCGACACTAACCAGCATAAAACATAGATAAACAAAGCGGGCAACACTAACGCTATCGCCATCATCACCTTTGTCAGTGACGCTTTATCGCCAAAAAAAGTCGCTTGGTAGGATTGCAACAATCGGTCGCATTGCCACGATGAAGGCAGAAATTTAAGCCGCTCAACTAAAATAGCGACCAAGAGTGAAAATAATGCCATGGGCTGTACCTCTATAATTTGTCCATAAATAACTTAGGTTTATGAGAAATATGCTAAGGTTTAGGGGCTAAAAATAACCTAAGAGCGCATGGCCTCAGTATATTCTTTTAGTTTTCCTAAATATCTCTCCCACGCAAAACTTTGTCCCGGATCCGTTTTACGTATCGGCGCAATATCACAATGCCCCACAATACGGTCAATCGTTAATAATGGATACTCAAGCAATAATGCCTGCGTCAACTCGATAAGCGATTGATATTGCTCGTCAGTATAAGGCACTGTATCGGTACCTTCTAACTCAATACCTATCGAAAAATCATTACAATTATCCCGCTCTCCATAGCGCGACAAGCCCGCATGCCAAGCCCTGTCGTCACAACTCACATACTGCACGCGCTCGCCATTGCGGCGAATTAAAAAATGTGCCGAGACTTGTAACCCCTGCAGCGGTGCAAAACTGGCATCGGCATCGGTATCTAAACAGCCTTGAAATAACTGATCAATATAAGGTAAGCCAAAGCAACCCGCGGGCAGGCTGATATTGTGGATCACCAACAAGCTCACTTCACCCAAGGGGCGTTGATTAAAATGCGGCGACACGCAGCGCAGCGCCCCATCACACCAACCTGAATCAAACCGCATATCAGCTTATCCTCTGCATCCTGCTATTAAACAGGATTACTCTACCAGCATTCACCCGCGCAAAGAAGAAACACAGCACACAGAGCACAATGAAAACACAGCAAAAAAGCATATTCATGGATGACACTCTGTCAGCACAACAGTAATAGCCACAACTTAAACACAAGTCGGCAACCTGTTCCGTGAGACCCTAGGGCGTGGTAATCTTAAGACAAAATATACATAGGCAGTCATGCAAGGATCCCACCCATGTTAGAAAACGATATTCGTCACGCAGTCAAATCCGCCTTAAATGAAGACTTAGGCGGCACCGAAATCAACGACCAGACTAAAGCCATTGCCTATGGTGATATTACAGCGTTATTAATTCCTGCAGATAAACATGCCCAAGCAACACTTATCACCCGTGAAGAAGGTGTTTTTTGTGGTAAAGCCTGGGCAGAGCAAGTGTTTAATCAATTGGGCGGCGAAGTGGCATTACACTGGCACGTCGATGATGGCGATTTAGTATTACCCAACCAGCTGTTATGCGAACTCTCAGGCCCTGCGCGCATTATTCTTACCGGCGAGCGCACCGCAATGAACTTCATCCAAACCCTATCTGGCGTCGCCACCTTAACCAAACATTATGTCGATAAGTTGGCAGGCACTCACACGCGCTTATTAGATACACGCAAAACCATTCCGGGCCTGCGCACCGCGCAAAAATATGCCGTCACCTGCGGCGGCGGTAAAAACCACAGAATGGGTTTATATGATGCTTTTTTAATTAAAGAAAACCACATCATGGCCTGCGGTAGCATTCGCCAAGCAGTAGACACCGCCCGTAGCTTGTACCCCAATAAGCCAGTTGAGGTGGAAGTGGAATCACTCAACGAACTCGACTTAGCACTCAGTGCAGGCACTGATATCATCATGTTAGATAACTTTGACGTGACTATGATGCTCGAGGCCGTTGAAATGAATAATCAATACAAAGCTAAAGGCCACGGCGCTTTGCTTGAAGTATCTGGTAATGTCACGCTAGACACCTTAGCCGAGTTTGCCAAAACCGGGGTGGATTACATCTCCGTTGGCGCGCTCACCAAGCATGTACGCGCCTTAGACCTATCGATGAGGTTAAAAGCCTAAATTCTCTCCATGAGGTTAAAAAGCCTAAATTTTCCGATAAACGGATTTATTCAAGTAAAACAACCATGGTTAAGATTTTGTTATAAATTAATGGTTAAACATCGAGCGGCTTTACGTAAAAGCGATGCAAAAGCATAATTTATTTACGCTTTATGGTTAAAAGTTGTTTCATTTAACGTAACTTTGTACTAACTTTCACAAGTGTGGACTGACCATTAGGTCAACTCCATCTGATGTCAGCACTGGAATGTCATTTAAACAGCCAATACGTATACGTTATGACGCAGCGGCCATTCCAAAACAGCGGTGCACTGTTAAATGTTGCAAGGATTAAAATAAGTTATACAAATGGATTTGTTAACATAAACAGTAACAAAGTTTGACAAGGTTAAGCCTTTATGGTGTAACACAATAGTTGTGTTTAATGCCGTATTCAACAAAGGGTTACTAGCAAGTGCGTATCATATGGCCAGCATATGAACCACAACCAATAGTGACTACACATTAGTGAGTGGAGAGAAAAATGAAAGCCATGAATTTAAGTAAAAAAGCCCAGGGTTTTACCCTAATTGAATTAATGATCGTTGTCGCCATTATCGGTATTTTGGCAGCCATCGCATTGCCAGCTTATAAAGATTATGTAAATAAAGGTAAAATTAACTCCTGTTTATCAGAAGCGGCTTCGTTTGAAAAAGCATATGCCGCTGCAGTAATTGGTGATATTACGCCACCAGTATATAAAGCATCAGCTTGTGCGAGTGGTCCTGTCGCTGCTGCTGCTGATGTAACAAGAGCTTACGTATCAAAATCAGATCCAGTTAAAAATATTACATGTACCATGGCTACCGCTTCATGTGTCGCTGCTACCTAATTTAGATGTACAGGTGGACACCTTACTAACAGGGGTCCACCTTTAAACTATGGATAAGTACTACTTTTATACTCTCCTAGTTATAAAAATCTTTTCTTCGTTAAGTAATGAAATATATTTAGCTTAAAATTTAATTTTTAAATTAATAACTGAGTAATCCAGTCAACCATATCCGAGGAAACAAGGCTGGGAGCAACTCCTCATTTCTATAGCTATTCATTAATACTAGCGTCATAACACTCACTACTAAAAATAATATTATTTGGGTCCATATACCCGCTTTATAAAACTGAAATACATTATCTTGTACTTGCATCGCAATCACAAAAACCAACATCAACTGAGCAAACGGCATAACCATCACACCGCTAAATAATGAATAAATAAGGCCAGATAACAGCGCGTAGGTCACTGGGATAGTTGCCGTCGTAGTATCTTGAGATAAACAAGTAACTTGAGATAAATATCGCAATCTATAATAAACGCGGCTCATTACCCATCCTATCATAACAATGCAGCTGATAATTCCGTATTCATAAAGTAACTGCATAACTGAGTTGTGTGGGTGGGCGTTAGGTAACGGCTTACCTTCAGCCCAAGTAAAACTCATGGGGCCAAACCCAAGCCATGGACTATCTGAGATAGATTGAAGAACATACAACCATAAATCTAATCGCCCTGAGCTACTTGTTCTTATTTGAAAACTAACTCCATTAATTAACCAATAAGGGATAATAACGATAAAAACCAGCCACAAAACAATGCCAGACAATATTGTTTTTAGTGTAAGTAAAACGAGTTTCTTACGTGCTTCTGCATTAACAAAATATAAAAGTATAGTTAATGCCAGAATAAGAGAAAGCATTGCCCCCCGAGCTTCCGTCTGTAATAACACAACCCAATGCAATGCAATCATCACCATAGATATGCGTTTGAACTTAGCTAAATGCCGATTGAAAAATGGTAACAATAATAATGGTACTACCATTACTTGTAGCTGATTAAAAAAACGCACATTCACATACCCAGATAGCAAGCCATGAATGTCAAAACTTTGGGCATCTGCATAAGAAAAACATAAAAATAAAATGTATTTAACAAGCGTTAGCATAGAAAACAGTAAAATACCGACATAAACTGCAAAGTTTAAACTATCGCGCTGAATAGCTTTTATGCTTATCGTAAATAAATAAAATGCCGTAATAAGTAATCCGTTATTAGCAATTTCAACCAACCCCCAAAAAGGGTGTTTACTGGCAAATGCAGATGCGATAGCTAACACAAAAAAAAGACTTAAAGATAGTAAGCTTAGTGCTGAAAGCCTTACCAGCTCAACCCCCTTAACAAAGCATAATCCCAACGCAGAAAACCAAATAAAGCCAATCACCAGAATACGCTTTATATCGTATTCATTATCAACACCTATAAAGTGAGAGAAGTTAACTGCAAACACTGTTCCAAGCAAAAAAACACATAAGAATGCTATGACTACCATCCAAGAGTAGGCTCTCAACGGCATATAAATACTCCATTTTGACATCTTATCTAACGCGCACAATTGTTGGCTATCATACCAATCCATTTATGCATTAGATTCGTTTTTGATATTTAAAATAGATTAATTACAAGAAAAATATATTTCATAAAAACTCCTAATTTAACCTATTGAGTACGGTTTTAATCAGGTAGAGATGCAGCGCCAAAAAAAGGAAGTCATGCGTATAACATATGAACAAAACCTTGTTAATAGAATAATCAATTCCCCTATTATTTCAAAGTTTTGACGAACTATAGTGTACATTTGTTATCATGCTCTAAATAATAGCTTTTTCAATAGACTAAGCATGACAAAATGCTAGAAAGACGTTATTATTTTAACACTTTTGTACAACTGGAGTCTCTATGCCATCTACAGGCCTACATTTGGGTTTATCGACCCTGTTTACCCGTAAGGGCCTGCTAAGTGAAGAGCAGATGGCCAGTGCCATCACTAAATCCCGCCAGAACAAGCATGCGCTGGTAAGTACCTTAGTTCAAAGTAAACTCATATCCGCCCGTGCGATTGCTGAGCTGTGTTATGAGGAATATGGCACGCCGCTGCTGGATTTGAATGAATTTGATTTAGGCTCCATCCCCGAAGAGTTCCTCAATAAAAAACTAATCGAAAAACATCGCTGCCTGCCGTTATTTAAACGCGGTAATCGCCTTTATATTGGCACCTCTGACCCCACCAATATCGCAGCCCTTGAGGACTTTCAATTTAGTGCTGGCCTGCACGCCGAAGCGATTCTGGTAGAAGAAGATAAGCTGGCGAAAGCGTTAGAGAAAATCCTCGAAGAAGATATCAGCGGCCTTGATTTAGGCGGTATGGATGAAGCAGCACTTGCTGCTATAGAAATTACCGATACTAGCAATCGTAGCGATGAGTCCGCTGGTGAAGCCAGTGATGACGCGCCGATTGTGATTTATATTAATAAAATTTTGACCGATGCCATTCGCAAAGGCGCGTCGGATTTGCACTTTGAACCCTATGAAAAGCGTTACCGCATTCGTTTTCGTATTGACGGCATATTGCATGAAGTATCAGAGCCGCCCATTAGCTTAGCGGGACGTTTATCTGCCCGTTTAAAGGTGATGTCAAAACTCGATATTGCCGAGCGCCGCGTGCCGCAAGATGGCCGTATTAAAATGAAACTGTCACGCACTAAGTCTATCGACTTTCGGGTCAGCACTTTGCCAACCCTGTGGGGCGAAAAAATTGTAATGCGGATTTTAGACTCCTCTTCCGCACAATTAGGCATCGAAAAACTCGGTTACGAGCCAGACCAAGAAAAGCTCTACCTTGAAATGCTGGCAAAACCCCAAGGGATGATTTTAGTCACAGGCCCAACCGGTTCCGGTAAAACGGTATCGCTCTATACTGGGTTAAATATTCTCAATACCGAAGAGCGCAATATTTCGACCGCCGAAGATCCGGTTGAAATTAACCTTGAAGGCGTTAACCAAGTTCACATTAATTTAAAAGCCGGGCTGACTTTTGCCTCGGCGCTGCGATCATTTTTACGCCAAGACCCTGATGTAGTAATGGTCGGTGAAATTCGCGACCTAGAAACCGCCGAAATTGCCATTAAAGCCGCGCAAACAGGCCACTTAGTATTATCTACCTTGCACACTAACTCGGCGGCTGAAACCTTAACCCGCTTAATCAACATGGGCGTACCCGGATATAACATTGCCAGTTCAGTGAATTTGATTATTGCCCAGCGCCTTGCCCGCCGTCTCTGCTCCGAATGCAAGCAAGCTGAAGTTGTCCCAGAGCATGAATTGCAACGTTTAGGCTTTAGCCAAGCCCTCATCGACCAAGGATTTACCACCTTTAAACCTGTGGGCTGTGAGCATTGCTCTGGCGGCTATAAAGGCCGAGTCGGTATTTACGAAGTCATGAAAATGTCCGATGAAATAGCCCGTACTATTATGGAGGGCGGTAACTCCTTACAAATTGCCTCCCAAGCTAAAGCGCAAGGCATGCGGGATTTACGCCAATCGGGATTATTAAAAGTGATCCACGGTGTCACCAGTATTGCTGAGGTCAACCGCGTTACCAGTTTTGGCTAGACCATGCTTGCGTGACAATAGTATTAAGTTAACGCTAGATTTTAGTAACGCCTATGTTTCAGCTAATATTAGCCATAATCGATACATAGTCGGCCTTAACCCACAGGCATCATTACTGTTATCAATGTGGTTTGCCGTTAATGGTTATTAAACCACTTATTTTATAGGGAAAATTTATGGTAACGGCAACCACGGGCAGAAAATCTCGCGCTAAAAAATCAGATAAAAAAAGCCAGCCAAAAATCTATACCTTCGAATGGAAAGGCATTAATCGCGACGGTAAAAAAATATCCGGTGAGCTCAGAGGCGCCGCAGCCGCAGAAATCCGCAGCCAGCTTAAATCTCAAGGGGTTAACCCCAAAAGCGTGCGTAAGCAATCTTCCCCCTTATTTAAGCTCGGTGAAGCTAAAATATCCCCGATGGATATCGCCATGATGACCCGCCAAGTCGCGACTATGCTCGCAGCGGGCGTACCTTTGGTGACAACCATTGAACTGCTTGGCCGTGGCCACGAAAAAGCCAAAATGCGTGAGTTATTAGGTACCATCCTCACTGAAATCCAATCGGGTATTCCCTTATCCGATGCCCTGCGCCCCCATAGGCGTTACTTTGATGACTTATATGTCGACTTAGTTGCCGCAGGTGAACACTCAGGCTCGCTCGATACCGTATTTGATCGCGTTGCGACCTACAAAGAAAAAACTGAACAGCTTAAATCTAAAATTAAAAAAGCCATGTTTTACCCCGCTGCGGTGGTCATAGTGGCTATGTTAGTGACCTCGTTATTACTGCTTTTTGTAGTGCCACAATTTGAAGATATTTTTAAAGGCTTTGGCGCAGAGCTGCCAGCCTTTACTCAGCTCGTTGTGGGGCTTTCACGATGGATGCAGGCCGCTTGGTATATTATATTGGCGGCAGTGGTGCTGGCGATATGGCTGTTCGTAAGAGCCCATAGAAACTCACAAATGGTGCGCGATAGAGTCGATGAAATAGTGCTCAAAATTCCCGTTATTGGTAATATTTTACATAAGGCGGCCATGGCGCGCTTTGCCCGCACCTTAGCCACTACCTTTGCCGCAGGCGTGCCTTTAATTGATGGTATGGAATCTGCCGCGGGCGCATCGGGTAATGCGGTTTATCGCAAATCAATATTAAAAATTCGTCAAGAAGTAATGGCGGGTATGCAGATGAACGTTGCTATGCAAACCACAGGACTGTTCCCCGACATGATGGTGCAAATGGTGATGATCGGTGAAGAATCAGGCTCCTTAGATAATATGCTCAATAAAGTTGCCAACATTTATGAGATGCAAGTTGATGATGCCGTGGATGGTTTGTCCAGCTTGATAGAGCCGGTGATGATGGTCGTTATTGGGACGGTTGTCGGCGGCTTAATTGTGGCCATGTACCTGCCTATCTTCCAAATGGGAAATATCGTAGGCGGCTAACTACTCCTTATTTTAATCCATATATAAGAACCATTAATGAATGAATTTATCTCTCTTTTTAGCCAATCTCTAAATCAGAGCCCTTGGCTATTTATTACTTTAAGCTTTATTTTTGCTGCCACCATTGGCAGTTTTTTAAACGTTGTGATTCATCGCTTTCCGGTGATGATGAAGCGCGAATGGCAGCAGGAATGTAACCAGTATTTGCAGGAGTATCACGCCGATATCGTTACGCAAATCGGCATTGATAAACTTAATAAACCTATCGATAGTTTCCCCGAGAAATATAATCTGCTGCTGCCAGGCTCTGCCTGCCCTAAGTGTAAAACGGCTATTAAACCTTGGCATAACTTACCCATTTTAGGCTGGTTAATGCTCAAGGGTAAGTGCGCAGCTTGCCAAGCGCCAATCTCTGCACGCTACCCCATTATTGAGTTAATCACAGGGTTATTGGTAGCAACACTCGCTTGGCATTTTGGCCCAAGCTGGCAATTTGTGTTTGCTAGCATACTCACCTTTGTACTGGTAGCGCTCACGGGAGTTGACCTAGATGAAATGCTACTGCCCGACCAAATGACCTTGCCCTTACTTTGGCTAGGTTTGATTATTAATTTAAATCATACCTTTGCCAGCCCAACCGATGCCATTATTGGCGCAGCGGTAGGTTATTTAAGTTTATGGTCTATTTTCTGGTTATTTAAAATAATCACGGGTAAAGAAGGTATGGGCTACGGCGACTTTAAGTTGTTGGCCGTATTCGGAGCTTGGTTAGGTTGGCAAATGCTGCCGCTAGTGATTTTACTCTCGTCCCTTGTCGGCGCTGTTGTTGGCGTGACTATGATTGTCAGTAAACGCCTCAAGCAAGGAAACCCTATCCCATTTGGCCCTTATATTGCGGCAGCGGGTTGGATAGCACTGCTCTTTGGCCAACAGATTGTGGATTGGTATTTAGGAACTCTATAGAGCGGACTTCGTCCTTCTAGGGTGCTGCAAAAAACGCAGCGGCTAGAAAATGCAGAACGGGCTTCGCCCTTATACATTCTCGCAGGACGAAGTCCGCCTTAGCAGCGAAGCGCTCTAGCTCCTAGTAGAGATGCGTCCTTCTTGGCTTTTAAGAGAAAGTTATGTCCAAATTTATTGTTGGTTTAACGGGTGGGATTGGTAGCGGTAAAACGACTGTCGCCAATTTATTTGCCGCAGAAGGGATTACCTTAGTCGATGCCGATATCGTTGCCCGTGACGTTGTGGCTCAAGGTTCTATAGGACTTAAAGCGATTGAGGACCATTTTGGCGCAGATATATTAACCCCAGAGGGCGAGCTCGACCGCGCCAAACTGCGACAACAAATATTTAATCATCCAGACGAACGTGAATGGTTAAACCAATTACTCCACCCTATGATCCGTGCAGAAATGCTCGCTCAAGTCGAAAAAGCCACCTCAGCCTACGTAATTATGGTGGTACCCTTGCTATTTGAGAATGGGTTAGATAGGTTAGTCAATCGGACTTTAGTGGTGGATATTTCGCCTGAGTTACAAGTCAAGCGTACCGTAAAACGGGACAATGTTGATGTATCGCAAGTTAATAACATCATCAAAAGCCAGTGCAGCCGCAACGACAAGCTCGCTAAAGCCGATGATATTATTGATAACCAAGGAGAGATATCCAGCTTAAAACGACAGGTGCTCGCCTTGCATCAGCATTATTTACAATTATCGGGTAATGATAACGCCTATGACTGAATTAGTTTACGAACAGCCCTTAAACGAAAAAATGCGTAGCTACTTACGGCTCGAATATCTCGATAAGCAGCTGCAAAGTAACCTAAGCCAAGACCACCAACATCGCTGTTTTTATCCGCTGTTTTCCCTGTGTGAATTGTCTGAACGTTGTGATTACCGTAATGAGATATTAAAAGATATTGAGCGGCACTTGTTGCAACTGCACAAATGGCAAGAGTTAGACAGTGTCGACCACCAGCAAATTAATATTTACATCAACGCCCTCACCCAAGCTCGCGAACCTCTACAAAAACCCGAACGCTTCGGCAGCCAATTAAAACAAGACCGCTTTATATCCGCACTACGACAACGTTTTGGCATGCCAGGCGCTTGCTGTAACTTCGACCTACCGCAATTACATTTTTGGCTATCTAAACCTTGGGAAGAAAAACAGCAGGATTATCGCGCTTGGATAGCGCATTTTGAGCCTTTACTCACACCCATAGCACTATTACTGCAATTAACTCGTAGCACCGCCCATTATGATAATGCCATTGCCCATGCAGGCTTTTATCAAGGCGACAGCGCCCAAGCGCTCGCGTTAGTGCGGGTTAAAGTCGATGCTGCTCACGGTTGCTACCCTACTATTAGCGGCCATAAAAACCGTTTCGCTATCCATTTTGTACAGTTTGAACATCAACGCCACTCTGATCGTTCGATTGATTTCTTACTGGCTACCTGCGCATGAAGCCTTTACACTAATGGCCTGAAAAATATTCGTTGGGGTAGACGCATTATCGCTGTAACCCAAAGAATCGCCGTAAACCAAGAGAGCCATTATGCCATTAACTGTTAACTGCCCCATTTGTAAAACTGCTGTTGAATGGGTACCACAATCGGCTTTTAAACCCTTTTGTAGCGAACGCTGTAAGCTGATTGATCTCGGCGATTGGGCATCAGAAAAACATGTTATCCCTGTCAAAACAGAATTTGATCCCGAAGCATTTGATGAGTTTGATCTCGATGAAGGTGACTTTTTCAAAGAATAATTTGTAGCATGATGCAGCGATACTCAGCTTAAATCCTCACTGTGATGACTTTTTCCAACCCTAATCAATAGACAAACATTATGACTAAACGCATCCATGTGGCCGTAGGTGTTATTACCAATTCGGCTGGTGAAATACTGTTAGCTAAACGGCCAGACCATTTACATCAAGGTGGCAAATGGGAGTTTCCGGGCGGAAAAGTTGAAGCGGGAGAAACCGTTACGCAGGCGCTTATCCGTGAATTAAAAGAAGAAGTGGCTCTGAATGTTACCGATAGTCAGCCATTTATGGCGCTGAGCTTTGATTATCCCGATAAACAAGTGCTATTAGATATCCATTCAGTTACCGAGTTTAACGGCATAGCCCAAGGGCTAGAAGGTCAACTCATTGCTTGGGTCACTAAAGCCGATTTAATTCATTACGATTTCCCTGACGCTAACAAGCCGATTCTGGAAAAGATTCTCGCGCTTTAATCTTTAGAATAATCAGCACTGCATGAAGTCACTCAAGTGCGCGACCAAATAGCCACTGCGCCCTCTATGGAGCTACGTGAATAAGCCAGTTGGTGAGTTTATATAAGTAATGCGTGATCTTGCTTGCAGCAAATCAATAATCCGCTTTTATCAAACAAAGAATAATGTTTGAATCGAGTCTCATTCTTTCTCTTCGATTTTAAGGGCGCATCATGCACAATAACATTAAGGCATTTATAGCCACTACCGCCTTGTTTTTTAGTTGTCAGGTACTTGCCAACGGTGGCTGTGGATTTGAAGAACAACAACAGGGTTTAATTGCGACCTGCAGTGAGGAGAAACAAGAAGTGATATTAACTGGCATAGTAGAAGCACAACATCTAGTCACAGATCTTAATGAGTTTGCCGACGGCTATAAAAGCTATCAAGTCGATACTGCAGCCATTGCCCCGCTAAAAACCGTTACCGAACCAACTGAAATTATTGTGATCATTGGTACTTGGTGCCCAGATTGTCACCGTGAAACACCGCGCTTTATCCGCATCATGGAAGAAGTCGCCAATCCCAATATTAAAGTGACCTATATTGGTGTCGATCGCAGCAAAAAAGATCCGCAAGGTTTAGCAGCTAAATACGAATTTACTCGTATTCCGACCTTTATCGTGCTGCAGCAAGGGAAAGAAATTGGCCGTATCGTAGAGCGCCCAACCGTTTCCTTAGAAAAAGATTTAGCTGAAATTGTAAAGTAATCAACTCAGTAAAAACATTAAAGGCCGCATAGCGGCCTTTTTTATCCATCAGAAGCAAATTAGTTCGCCTCGTCAATAATCCGCTGAGCTAACATCACTAACACCCCTTCACGCAATGCCCCGCCAGATAAAGCTAGCTGCTCAATACCCAATAGCTCAAACAAAGCCAATAAGATAGCCACGCCCGCGGTAAAAGTTGGTGCACGTTCACTGCAAAGCCCTAAAATACCCGTTAAGCGAATATCCTCTTGGATAAGAATCTCAGCCTTCAGTTGCTGTAACACATCAAGGGTTATCGTTTCAGACAAACCCCGATGCAGTAGCACTTCGACCACAGATTGCACCGCGCCAGAGGCACCCACAACACAATGCCAACCGAGATCGCGTAAGCTCTGCCTATGCTCAGCCAATATAGTGAGAATCTGCTGCTTTGCATCATCAAAATCAAGCTGTTGCAACGGCATACTACTGAAAAACTTACGGTTATAGGTCACGCTGCCAAAGGGTAAACTGGTTTTGAACAACACTTGATGCCCATCGCCAATAATAAACTCGGTACTTGCGCCGCCAATATCTATCACTAAGCGTCGGCCATGACCGCGAGTCGTGGCCACCATACCCTGATAGATAAGCTCAGCTTCACGCATACCGGAAATAATTTCGATCGGATAACCAAGAAGGGGTAATGCACGCCGATTAAACTCATCAGCATTGTTAATATTGCGCAGAGTAGCGGTGGCAATCACCGCGACATGATTGGCATCTATCTTATGTTGCACTAACATTTGGGCAAACATACTCAAACAGTCGAGGCCGCGTTGCATCACGTCATGGCTTAATACGCCATCATCACCAATGCCCTCGGCAAGCCTCACCTTTCGTTTATATTTCGCAATAATATGCGGCTGATCACCACGGGTTTTGGCGATCAGCATATTAAAACTATTTGAGCCTAATGTTATGGCTGCATAAGCGGGTGTTGGCATTTACGAATGTCTACGAGTCCTGTCATGACGAGGAGGACGAGTCCCACTCCGTGGCGCACCTGAACGGCTTGCCCCTGAACGATCACGCAAATTACGGGTGCCGCTAGGATGTTTACGGTGGATTTTCGCAGGAGTCGGTATATCGGCCAGCAAAGCGTCACTGTCGTAATCGCTAACCGGAATCGAATGATTAATATAGCTTTCGATAGCAGGTAAATTCAACGCATACTCTTCGCAGGCAAAACTTATCGACATGCCTTTATTACCCGCACGACCCGTACGACCGATACGGTGTACATAGTCTTCGCAATCATCAGGTAAATCATAGTTATACACGTGTGAAACGTCAGAAATATGTAAACCACGCGCAGCAACATCAGTCGCCACTAATATATCTAACTGACCACTGGTAAATTGCTCAAGAATCCGGATACGTTTCTTTTGCGGCACATCACCCGTTAATAAACCGACACGATGGCCGTCACCTTCAAGCCATGACCAAAGCGTTTCACAGCTGTGCTTAGTGTTGGAGAAAACAATGGCTTTTTCTGGCCAATCTTCTTCAATTAAGGTCAGTAGTAAACGCATTTTGTGTTCTTGCGAAGGATAAAAAATTTCTTCTTTAATATTTTTAGACGTTTTTTCTTCAGGCTCGATTTCAACTTTAACCGGCTCGTTCATATGATCATAAGCCAGCTCTTGTACTTTCATCGACAAGGTTGCTGAAAATAACATATTAAGACGTTGATTAGCCTCAGGCATACGTCTAAACAAGAAACGGATATCTTTAATAAAACCAAGATCGAACATGCGATCGGCTTCATCTAATACCACAGCCTGAATTGAATTTAAGCCAATAATACCTTGGCGAACGTAATCAATAATGCGGCCTGTAGTACCAATCAAGACATCAACACCTTGGTCCAACACTTTACGCTGCACGTCGTAACTTTCGCCGCCGTAAACAATACCCACCTTTAAGTGTGTGTGTTTAGCGAGTAAAATAGCGTCTTTAGCAATTTGAATGGCTAATTCGCGAGTCGGGGCCATTATGATGGCGCGAGGCTGATTTATCAGTCGACCTTCAGGAATGGGTATTGATAGCAGGTGGTTAAACGTGGCGACCAAAAAGGCCATTGTTTTGCCTGTGCCCGTTTGTGCTTGACCAGCGATATCTTTTGATTGAAGTAATATAGGCAGAGATAACGCCTGAATCGGCGTACAAAATTCGAAGCCGTTCTCGGCAAGAGCCTGTTTAACCTCAGGATGTAGAGGTAGGTCGGCAAACCTTTGGGTAGATAGATGTGTTTCGCTCATAGCGCAAGCTTACCTGTTGAGGTTGCAATAAGATACTCGATCGTTTGAAATAGCCACATTGTAAAAAAAGGTAACTTGAAAAGCTATTTTTCAACCCCAATATACATGGTAAGCCATTAACAAACCAGCAATGGCAGCCAAACTGGAGAACATCATGAGCGATAAAATTATATACCTGAGTGACGACAGCTTCGAAAGCGACGTATTAAAGTCTGATTTACCAGTATTGGTAGACTTCTGGGCCGAGTGGTGTGGTCCTTGTAAAATGATCGCTCCTATTTTAGACGATGTGTCTGAAGAATATGCTGGTCGCCTGACTATCGCTAAATTGAACGTTGACCAAAACAGTGTTTCTCCAGCGAAATATGGCGTTCGCGGCATCCCAACGCTACTGTTGTTCAAGAACGGAGAATTAGCGGCGACTAAAGTTGGCGCGCTATCAAAAACACAATTGAAAGAATTTATTGACGCGCAAATCTAATTTAATCGCGTAATGAATGACCTCCGACACAAGCAATAAATTAATTGTGTCGGAATTTCCCTAAATTTCTGGACGCCCCGCTTTGTTAGTGCTACTTTAATAATCAGATTCTTTCTAATAACCTCTTCTCGCTCGTCAATCACTATCCTGAATTACATCCTTACTGATTGAGCGGTAAGCTTTGTCGCGTAACACAAGATCCCCAAAATGAACTTAACTGAATTAAAAGACACGCCGATTTCTGACCTAGTCTTACTAGCTGAAAATATGAAGCTCGAAAATATGGCCCGCGCTCGCAAGCAGGACATCATTTTCTCAATCCTTAAAGCCCACGCAAAAAGTGGAGAAGACATTTTCGGCGGTGGGGTATTAGAAATACTCCAAGACGGTTTCGGCTTCTTACGCAGCTCAGACGGTTCTTATTTAGCCGGCCCAGACGATATTTATGTCTCGCCAAGCCAAATTCGTCGCTTCAACATGCGAACGGGTGATACCATTTTTGGTAAAATACGCCCACCTAAAGAAGGCGAGCGTTATTTTGCCCTATTGAAAGTCAACGAAGTTAACTTCGATAAACCTGAAAACTCTCGTAATAAAATCCTCTTTGAAAACTTAACGCCACTCCACGCAGAAGAACGTATGCGTATGGAGCGCGGTAACGGCTCAACAGAAGATATTACGGCACGTATTCTGGATTTATGCTCACCGATTGGTAAAGGTCAACGTGGTTTGATTGTTGCACCGCCAAAAGCCGGTAAAACCCTATTACTTCAAGGCATTGCTCAAAGCATCAGCTACAACAACCCAGAAGTGGTGTTGATGGTATTGCTGATTGATGAACGCCCAGAAGAAGTAACAGAAATGCAGCGCCTTGTTAAAGGCGAAGTTATTGCATCAACCTTCGATGAGCCAGCCAGCCGCCACGTACAAGTTGCTGAAATGGTGATTGAAAAAGCTAAACGCTTAGTTGAGCACAAGAAAGACGTCGTTATCTTACTCGACTCTATCACCCGTTTAGCCCGTGCCTATAACACTGTCATCCCTTCATCGGGTAAAGTGTTAACCGGTGGTGTCGATGCTAACGCCCTGCACCGTCCAAAACGCTTCTTTGGTGCAGCACGTAACATCGAACACGGCGGCAGCTTGACTATTATCGCCACGGCGTTGGTCGATACCGGTTCTAAGATGGACGAAGTGATCTACGAAGAATTTAAAGGTACAGGTAACCAAGAGCTACATTTGTCACGTAAAGCGGCAGAAAAGCGTGTGTTCCCGGCCATTGACTTCAATCGGAGCGGCACGCGTCGTGAAGAAAAACTGACGACTCAAGAAGAGCTGCAAAAAATGTGGATCCTGCGTAAGATTTTGCATCCTATGGATGAAGTCAGCGCAATGGAATTCTTAATCGATAAATTGGCGATGACCAAAACTAACGAAGAATTCTTCACTGCGATGAAACGCTCTAAGTCTTAAGCTTAGGTCGCAACATCCATCAAAAGCCGCATTCTGCGGCTTTTTTGTTATCTACGCTTTTTTACTCAAGTTTTACTCAAAACTTGACCATATTGCCAAAGCATCATCCGCTGTCACGGTATATCACATCAACAATATAAGCCCTTGTAATCACTAGCATGATTATCACAAAAAACCAAATTGTCAGTTTTATTTTTAGGCATAACGCAATGGAATGCATTAATTCAATTGTTTTATATTTGTTTGTTTTTATGATTGGTTTTGTGATCTTATTCTAAGAATTGCACTCTGTCTGGTGAGTTAGCTCACGCTTTAAATCTGTAATACTGACCGCTAATTTAGGTTGTTGCTATCGTGTAAATCGCCAGAAGGTACCCAACAATAAATGACATAGGTAAATCCAAGATGACAAACGTGACGCGAGTTCACAAGAAGGTGAGTACACAACTCAGTCACCCATGGTCAGCAAAAGCTGATTGGTTACAGAGTGCGACGGGCATTCTGCTCGGTTTGTTTTTACTGCTGCACATGCATTTTGAATCCAGCATTTTGCTCGGAAAAGAAACCTTTTATCAAGTAGTGCAATTACTTGAAGGCGGAATGTTTAGCCCCTCAGGGCATGGTTTTCCACTTGTCACCAAAGTGTTTTCAGTGTTCATGTTACTGGTGGTGATACTGCATGCAGCATTGGCGCTACGGCGTTTTCCTGCGCAATTGGGCCAATGGCGCGCCCTACGAACGCACATGAAAAATATCAACCATAAAGATACTCACGCGTGGTTCTGGCAGCTGGTCACTGGATTTATCTTATTTTTCCTCGTACCGGTACATCTCTTTACTATGATTATGAATCCCGAAATTGGCCCGCATTTATCGGCCGAACGGGTGTATCACGATAATGCTTGGTTACTGTATGCCCTGCTACTGCCTGCTGTTGTGATACACGCCATGATTGGCTTGTATCGAGTCGCGCTGAAATGGGGTTTATCTAGCCGACGTACGGCCCTAAGTAACATCGCTAAGATGTTGATTACCTATCTATTATGTCTTGGCGCTGCCAGCCTGATTACCTACTTATTTATTGGCAGTGAACTTGGCACACCAGTCCAACCCTTTGTGCCGAAATAACAATGAAGCTGACAATAACAACAGATCCAATTAAGGAGCAGGCGTGAAACTGATTTATACCGATTCATTAGTGGTTGGAGCTGGACTGGCGGGGTTAAGGGTCGCTATCGCTTCGAAAGAGCGTGGGCTTGATACCTTAGTGTTGTCACTCATTCCTGCAAAACGTTCCCACTCTGCTGCCGCTCAAGGGGGGATGCAGGCGAGTTTAGGCAATGCCGTTAAGGGAATGGGCGATGATGAGGATGTGCATTTTCAAGATACGGTAAAAGGTTCGGACTGGGGCTGCGATCAAGATGTGGCGCGGATGTTTGCCCATTGTGCACCTAAGGCAGTGCGTGAATTGGCGACGTGGGGCGTGCCTTGGTCGAGGGTGAGTGCAGGCCCAAGGGACGTGATTGTCAACGCGCAAAAAGTGACTTTGCATGAGGCGCATGAAGCCCATGGACTAATTAACGCCCGTGACTTTGGCGGCACGAAAAAATGGCGTACTTGCTACACGGCCGATGGTACGGGTCATTCGCTGTTATACGCTATGGATAACAAAGCGATTGCTATGGATATTCCTGTGCATGAACGTATCGAAGCGCTGGCACTTATTCATGATGGTAAACGTTGCCATGGAGTGATCGCCCGCTGTTTGATTACGGGTGAACTGAGAGCCTATGTGGCTAAGTCCACCACCATTGCCACTGGCGGATATGGCCGAATTTATGAAGTGTCGACCAATGCGATTATCTGCGAAGGTATTGGCCAAGCGTTGGCATTGGAAACGGGCGTGGCAAGGCTTGGCAATATGGAGGCGGTACAATTCCATCCCACCGCCATCGTTCCCGTAGGCATTTTAACAACGGAAGGGTGCCGTGGTGATGGCGGCTTATTGCGCGATAAAGACGGTTATCGCTTTATGCCTGACTATGAGCCCGATAAAAAGGAGTTGGCATCGCGGGATGTGGTATCGCGTCGCATGACAGAACATATACGGAAAGGGAAGGGCGTCGATAGCCCCTATGGGCCGCATTTATGGTTGGATATTACCCTTTTAGGTCGCAAGCACATCGAAACTAACCTTAGGGAAGTGCAGGAAATCTGCGAAAACTTTTTAGGCATCGATCCCGCTAAAGATTGGATCCCTGTGCGCCCAACCCAGCATTATTCTATGGGCGGCATTAGAACCAATGCCACCGGTGAAAGCCCACAGCTTAAAGGCTTGTTCAGCGTCGGCGAAGCGGCGTGTTGGGACATGCATGGGTTTAACCGTTTAGGCGGTAACTCGCTGGCTGAAACCGTGGTTGGCGGTATGATTATCGGTAAATATGTTGCCGATTTTTGTGAGAACAATAGCTTAGAAATCAACACTCAACTTGTCGAGCAATTTATGCAGCAAGTACAAAGTGAAATTGATCTGCTCCTCGAGGGTGATGGTGTTGAAAGCGCCTTTACACTCAAACACGAAATGCAGCGCATCATGATGAATTATGTGGGGATTTTCCGTAATAGCCCTGAGCTTGATAAAGCCGTCGCTGAGCTTAAAGTGCTGCTTGAACGTTCGCGCAAACTCGGACTTAAGTGTAAAAAACGTCACGCTAATCCTGAGCTAGTTGAAGCCCTGCGGGTCAAGCGTATGCTCAAAGTCGCGCTGACTGTGGCCTGCGGCGCAGCGGCGCGAACCGAGAGTCGTGGTGCCCACGCCCGTGAAGATTTTCCGCAGCGAAATGACCGCGATTGGCTGAATCGCACCTTAGCCAGCTGGCCCGATCCCGATGCATTCGAACCTGTGCTTAACTACGAAGCACTCGATGTGATGAAGATGGAGCTACCACCGGGTTACCGTGGTTATGGCATCAATAACGCCATAGCCCATCCCGATACCGAAAAACGTGAGCAGCAGATTGCCGAGATTTTAGCTGAGCTAGGCGACGATGCCGACCGTTATCAACGCCAGCGTGCCCTTATGCCCTTTGAATTGCCCGAAAGCTTGCAACCCAATAATGAACGTTTGAGTGATACCTTAAAAATCCCGTCTGCCAATGCGTTAGGAGAGAAATCATAATGACTCAAGGTCGCTTACTCACCTTTTATATCTTTCGTTATGATCCACAGGAGCCAGACGACAAGCCAAAAATGGTGCGTTATCAGCTCACTGAAACGCCGGGCATGACGGTATTTATCGCCCTCAATAAACTTAGGGAAGAACAAGATACTTCGTTGCAGTTTGATTTTGTCTGCCGAGCGGGTATTTGTGGCAGTTGCGCTATGGTGATCAACGGTTTCCCCACGTTAGCTTGCCGTACCTTAACCGCCAAATATCCTAAGGGCGACATCACCTTAATGCCACTGCCAGGCTTTGAATTGATTGGTGACCTATCAGTGAATACCGGTAAGTTTATGCGCGAATTAGCTGAGCGTTTAAAGTTGTGGTTACACCCTAAGGCTAATGATAGCGATGTGCATCGCCTCGAAGATCCTATGGACCCAGTTGAAGCCGCTCGTCTGTACGAACTCGAGCGCTGCGTTGAATGTGGCGTATGTGTTTCAGCTTGCGCGACTAAACAAATGCGTGACACCTTTGTTGGCGCAGTAGGCATGATGAAAATCGCCCGTTTTGAGATGGATAGCCGCGACGCTCGCACCGCAGAGGATTTTTACCACGTGATTGGTAATCAGGATGGGGTGTTTGGTTGCATGACCTTACTCGGTTGCCAAGACAACTGTCCTAAGGATTTACCGCATATGCAGCAAATTGCTTATCTGCGGCGAAAAATGGCCATGACCTTGATTTAGCGCGTTTTATAAATCATAAAAAAGCGCCAATAAGTTTGGCCCTGTTTATAAAGACCATAGGCGTTGCCACTTTAAGTATCAGCTTCGCCGTGAATAACCTATTTAAATAGGTGCTGGATGTTCTTTAAATCACCCTTACCTTCGGCAATTTCTTCAGGCGTTAGGCCCGTCACTTCGTGTGGAAACACCAACCAGTCTTCTGAAGCGTGAATGTAGTAATCTGGTTTTAAAGGCACTGCGGTATTTTTAGGTTTGTAATATGGGCAAGCGATACGGATATCGGTTGGCATATTCAGGCGCATCAACTGACCGAGTTTTTCTTTTAATGCGTGGATGCTGCGGCCAGAGTCAAATACGTCATCAACAATCAATAAACCGTCACTCGCGTTAGCATTTTCAACAATGTAATGCAGGCCGTGGACTTTAATTTCTTTGTTTTGTTTATCGGTACCAATCCCATAATAAGAAGAAGTACGCACCGCAATATGATCGGTTTCGACTTGTTTAAAATCAAAAAACTCCTGCACCGCGATCCCGATTGGAGCGCCGCCACGCCAAATACCCACAATAAACTGCGGACGAAAGCCACTCTCATAGACCTGCGAAGCTAATAAAAATGAATCTTCTAGCAGTTGTTGGGCGGTTACAAAATACTTTTCTGACATGACACAGTCCCCATCACATTGATTTTATTTTTAGGTCGTTAAAGCAAAAGCTTGTAAGGTCTGTTCGGCGGGTAATTAATCCCAAAACAGCTTTGCCTTAGAAAGTGTAGGCAGCCACCGAATTTGGGAGCGAATTTTATACCAAAAAAATATGATGTGCTGCAGTAATAGTACGAACTTGCATGACAACAGACATTTATTTTGCCTTTTTAGGCCAAAAACAACAAAAAGGCCACCCTAAAGTGACCTAAAAGCAGCGAGTAAACACCTGCACTAAACGATTGGCGTAATCACATGCTGGCCTACTTTTGCCTTAGCACTATAACCACGGGTCGTTGCAGCTTGGAAGTCCTTCGACAGAATGGTATCCACATAATACCAATCACTGCGAACCTCTTCGGCAGTGAAAGTGAGGGTCATAAAGCCGCGATCGCTTAAGTTAGCGTACTTAAGATCGGGCACTAATTCGACGATCGCCGCTTCAGTCGCGGGGAGCTGTTCCACTGGTAGATTCAAGTAATATTCAAGCCCCGGCGAGGACACTGAACTGGTCGCAAACTCAACACCAACGGTATCGCCACTGACGTCTTTAAGCTCATTCGCCCACGCATTGTGCGTATCACCGGCGATCACCACTAGGTTGAGGTTTTTCGATTTAGCCGTACCTAAAATGATTTCACGCTCATAGGCATAACCATCCCAAGCATCTAAGTTGTATGGGATGGCGGGTAATTGCAGTAACGCGATTGTTTCAGGTGTTAATAGCGCTTGATTGGCTTGCAAATATTGCAACTCTTGGGCTGTAAGTGTGGGATCATTTGCCGCCGCGCGCGCCGCTAACTTAGCTAAAGCGCCTAACATGGCATATTGCGGAATGCTCATCTGCTGAGTGGCAATCGCCGCAGGCAATGACATCTTACCCATTAAAACCTGTTGCCCTAATACCTGCCACTTGCCCGTTGCTTGCAGCAAAGTGCCCTGCAGCCAAAGCAATTGCGTCAGGCCAAGCATAGTCCGAGTGGTCGATGTGACATCGGCAAGAAAACGCTCGCCCGCAAATGAACCCGTTGTGGCATCCATATAGTCAGCATAATCAAGCTGTTTATCACGGGCTAATACACGAGTATCCAACATATGCAGATCGACTAAATTACCGTAGCTAAAACTGCGGTAAATCTCTTCATGGTTGCCTTCTCGCCACGGTCGAATAGGCAGCCACTCGAAATAGGCTTGCAGTGCAGCCTCTTTACGCACGGCAAAATCCCCTTCGTCTTCGTTGTGATTCTCGGCGCCATCACGCCAAGTATCGTTGGCCACTTCGTGGTCATCCCATACCGTGATGAAAGGCACTTTCGCGTGTAACTTTTGCAAACTGGTATCAGTATGGTACTGACCATAACGAGTGCGATAATCGCCCAATGTCAGTAATTCATTGGCGGGTAATACTTCACGGCCAAGTTCTGCTGCATGCTCACTAGCATAGCCGCCACGGGCATATTCATAGATATAGTCGCCTAAATGCACCACAGCATCTAAGTCTTCCTGCGCCGCAGCTAATTCATATACGTTAAAGTATCCGGCTGGAAAGTTAGCACAGGACATAACCGCTAATTTGACAGAGCTTACATCGCCCTCAGGCAGAGTGCGGGTTTTACCCACTACGGAAGTTTTGCCACCTGTCATAAAGCGATAAAAGTAGTTTTGTCCCGCACGTAAACCACGGGCATCAATCTTAACGGTATAATCACGGCGAGCATTAGTCACCATCTCACCTGTGGTCACTAATTGAGTAAAGGCCGCATCACTTGCCACTTGCCAGCTCACTTTCACATCGCCCTCAGATTCAGGCGTGACACGGGTCCAAAGGATCACAGCATCTATCGCCGGATCGCCACTGGCAATCCCATGTAAAAATTGTGCAGGTACAGAATGATCATCATTACTATCGCTACAGCCCATCAAGCCGTAAGAGATCACAGCAACGCCAACACCTTTGGCCGACATAGCCAAAAAGTCACGACGAGTTACGGTACGATTCATTATTATTATTCCTTGTTAGATAAGGCTTCACTGGTATGAGGTCTAATGAGACCCCGATTGTGAGACATCACTGTTACACATTTGTGACATCTTTATCAGCCTTTTATGATTTCTATCAATTCAAACACTTATACTGAATGTCGTACTTTATTTATGCAGGGCTAGCGCAGCTAACAAGGAAGCTGTTAACATCGGTAAAGGCTAGCGCAGCCGGTTAAATGCACGCCAAGAGAAGGAATTTATACCATGAAAGTCAGCGATATTATGAGTGACCAAGTCATCTGCATCAGCGATGGCGCCAGTTTGAAAGATGCCCATCATCTGATGCAAACCCGTGGCGTACGCCACTTACCGGTGATTTCTGAAATAGATGGCACCCTCGTTGGCGTACTCACCCATAAAAAGATGATCGCCAGTGTGATGTCGATGCTAAACAAATACGGCCAAGGGGCACTTGACCGTAAAGAGCGTTACACACCGATTGATACTGTGATGGATACAGACTGCCAGCATCTGACCGCCGATGAGCCTTTAACTGTGGTGGTGGAATATTTTATCGAGAATAAGCTAGGCTGCTTACCCGTTGTTGATGCCGATAAAAAGGTACTAGGTATCGTCACCTCATCGGACTTTATTAAACTGTGCCGCACTTTACTACAGCAAAAAAACTAACATTATTATCAAGAATGCGCAGCCGATGTGTGCTGCGCTATCATTGAGTGCACTCAAAAATCGCTAAAGCGAATTCACAGTAGGAATACGATTAAAACGTTGCCAACGGCCAGAGCGCCATCGATATACCATAATCAAACCACGCACCCATTCATCGGCAGCAACAGCCAGCCAAGCAGCAAGTACGCCATAACCTAAGTGAAGGCCAAACAACCACGCAAATAAAACGCCTATCCCCCACATGCTAAAAAGGCCTACCCATACAGGAAACGCCACATCACCAGCACCTTTTAATGCCGAAATAATGACTAAATTAAATACCCGCCCAGTTTCAAGCGCGATAGAACCGGCCAGTAATACCGCCGTTAATTGGATGACTTCCTCGTTTTCACTCAACCAGCCGATGATAGTGAATCGCTGCCAATAAAAAATTAACACTATGGCTAACGAAGCCACAAAACCCACCAAACAGTAACGCTGCACCCGCGTGGTGATTTCATCAAACCATTGTTTACCGACATAGTACCCAGTCTGAATTTGCGTCGCTTGCCCAAGCGCCACCGCAAAACAATAGATAAACCGGCTGATGTTTAACCCATAGGTGTAAGCCGTGAGCGATAAAGTGCCCATCTGGCTGATAAAATAGATAATGGTCATCTGCGCGACATTATAAGACAGCATCTCACCGGCATTGAGTAGACCAATGCGCATCACGCGCCAATAAGTGCTGCGCGGCAATAATTTAAGACGGTGCAGTGGCAGCGGGATTTTTTTATGGCGGATCACCAGTAACATAATCACAGCGCCGATAATCTGGCTGGTCACTGTGGATATCGCTACCCCAGTCACGCCATAAACGGGCAAATCAAAGGGAGAATATAGGGCAATATAGTTACCGATGACGTTCATCAAACCTGTACTTGACGTCACTAACATAGCCGAGCGAGTGAAACCGTAACTCCTTAAAATTGCAGCAAAAGCAATGTTCATCACTAGGCCAATACTCAAGCTGCCGCAAATCACTAAATAGTCATAGCCAAAACCTGCTACATCGTGTTCAAGCGCAAACAGGCCGATAATTCCTTCAGCGCCGAAGAACATTGACGTGCCCATAATCAGCGCGAGTAACAAACTCAATGCAATACTTGCCACCCCAATATCGACAGCCTGCTGCGACTGACCAGCACCGTTATTTTGGCTAATTAAAATGCTCGCGCCTGTGCTCACCATCATCGACATGACCATCATGAAGAACATCAACTGAGTCGTGAGCCCAACCGCCGCTACCGCGTTATCGGAATAATGGCTGAGCATAAAAATATCGCTGATCCCAAGCAGCGATTGCAGTAAGGTCTCGATAAAAATCGGCCATGTGAGGGCGACGATACTCATGCGTTGTTGCAATGTTTTAGGTACTTTAGCCACGGAAAATCCTGCAAATAGAGAACGAATAGCGATGTGAGCGCTGGGTCAATGAATTTGTCTAGACAGTATATTGCCAAGCGATAAAGCAAATACTGAAAGCAACTTTCACAAACAAACCATAAAGCATAATAAAACGCTGACAAAGGCGAAAAAACAAGCAAAAAACGCCCTTGAGCTCAATTCTGTTGGTAATTTTATTACAATATTATGCACCACTCAATTGGCAAAGTGACCAATGTCGTAAAAACCTTAGTCAACTCTCAATGATATACATTTACCAATAAAAAAAGGCTCTCTATTGGGATAGAAAGCCTTTTTAGCACATTAATATTAGGACTTAAGCGCGTTTATTTCGATACGCCAAAAACAACAAGATGATGCCTACAGCGAGGAAAGGTAAGCTGAGTAATTGGCCTGCGCTTAAGAGCGTTTCAGAGTAAGCCGCTTGGCTGACTTTAATCGACTCAATCGCAATGCGCGCACTAAATACCAGCACCAAAAACAAGCCGAAAATCGCCCCATGCCGTTGTTTAATCTGCGTATATTTATACAAGCTATAAAGACCAATAAAGATAGCTAAATAGGCAAACGCTTCATAGAGCTGCGCCGGATGCCTTGGCAACATGTCAACACGGGCAAAAATAATTCCCCAAGGTTGAGTCGTTGGGTCGCCTAAAATCTCTGAATTGGCAAAGTTCGCCATCCGAACAAAAAAGCCAAAAATGGCGGTGGCGATGGCCAGTCTATCCAACAAAAATAAGAAGGGTAGCTTCACTTTACGTTGGTAATAATACAGCGCCAGAATCGCACCTAGCCCACCACCGTGACTCGCCAATCCCCCTTCCCAAATCGCCAGAATCTTCAGCGGGTGGGCAAAGTAATAATCCGGATCGTAAAAAATACAATGGGCCAAACGGGCACCGACGATAATGCCGACAACACAATAAATCAGTAGATTATCGAGTGACTCAACATCGAGATTTTCTTTAGTATAAATTCGCTTCATCACCTGAAAACCCGCGGTGATAGCGACAGCAAATAATACGCCATACCAATGTATTTTGAGCCCCATAAACGAGACTAATACAGGATCGAGTTGCCACACTAAGTGTTCCAAATTCAATTACTCCATAACACTGGGTACATGAGCTACGCCAAAAAATATGTTTTACGTGGTTAATACCGATTAAACAAGGCCTGTCGTGCAGAACACTTTACATCGAGCACAATCGCTTAAATTTAAGTCATTTTCAGTGCGATTGACGCCACCAAATGCTAAATCCGCCATCGATATTGCATTGCGTTATCGGCTAATCCAGCAGGCGTTAAGAAAATTAAACCTCGGTTTGTTTTCGGCTTAATCGTTGGATAATATCGCTATGCTGCGGATATTGTGCTAACAGTGACTCTTGGCTAAATAACTCAAAATCGTCGAAGGTAAAACCAGGCGATACCATGCAGCCCACTAATGAAAAGCCTGCGTGGTTTAGCGCTGAGCCAAAAATACAGCCCTTAGGCACTAAAAATTGTGGCCTCTCACCGGCTGCTAAATCGAGCCCTAACTGCGCGGTGGTTAATACTCCTTCAGGATCAATCATATAAATCGTTAAGGATTGTCCAGCTTGGAAATACCACATCTCGTCGGCAGTCAAGCGGTGGAAATGAGAAACCTCACCTGTGCGCAGCAAAAAATAAATGCTGCTCCATAACGCCCGAGTTGAGTCAAAAGACGTCTCAGAGCGGTAAGAAGATCGATAGTAACCACCTTCAACATGCGGCTCTAGTGCTAAATGTTCAATAAAATCATCGGCGGTTTGCATAGTAAGAATACCTGTATCAGTCAATTGGCTTCGCAATTCAAGCCTGTGAGTGTACTCGAAAAACTGTCACTCTCTAAGTGCGGTGATGGCATTTTATGATTTAGGCCACTACGGCAATATGATTAATACAGACTTAGTGCAGAACAAATCAGCACAGCAACGATTTTATTTACTAACATAAACAGCAAGATAAAAGTGCCTGCTATAACTCAAAATCACTAAATTAATCTGCATTAGTAAGATTTATTTGTCGCTATCACTGATGGCAACTAAGATACACACACTGCTGGATAAGCTGAGTTTCCACAGGGAACCTATAAATGATCAACATTGAACAGATGGCGTTAGTACTTGATGCATTGCCAGACCCTACTTTTGTATTGTCAAAAAGTGGAAAATATATCGCCGTATTTGGCGGTAAAGATGGGCGTTATTACCATGATGGCAGCGGCTTAATCGGCTTATACCTTGCTGATGTGTTAAAAACAGACAAACTCAATTACTTTTTAACGACGATCGAGATGGCATTGAGCAGCCATAAATTGTTGATTGAAGAATATGAACTCAGTAGCAAAGATGTCAAAGGCTTACCCGATACCGGGCCAGAACACCCCATTTGGTTTGAAGGTCGAATTCAAGCGCTGGATTTTCTTGTTGATAACGAGCCCGTTGTACTTTGGGTCGCCAGTAATATCTCACAACGACACGAACTTGAAATCCAGCTACGCCAGTTTAGCGATACTGACCAACTGACTGGATTATTTAACCGCCGCAGATTAGAGCAGGATTTAACCGAACAATTTGAGACCTATCAGCACAATCATACTTCGGCCTCCATTTTGGTCCTCGATCTCGATCATTTGAAGGCCATTAACGACAATTTAGGCCACCATATCGGTGATAAAGTGATTATTGCAGTGGCTGACACCTGCCGAAAACAGCTAACAGCAATAGACAACGCCTATCGTTTTGGCGGCGATGAGTTTGTTATTACCCTTCCAGGGCAACAACTTGAGCAGGCTTTGGCCTTTGCAGAGCATCTCTGCCAATGTTTATACATTGAATTACAAAAGCATATCGTTGATGGGGTATTTGCGACGATGAGCATAGGTGTAGCGAGTATCAATCCGCGCGATAAATCCTATGAAGAAACCTTAAAACGCGCCGACACAGCGCTGTATCAAGCCAAACGTAGCGGTAAAAACCGAGTGATACCAGAATATATTTAAATGAAATACTGCCTGCTAATATCCACGATAAAACGTTAATATCCGCCATAAAAAATAGAATAATGCCGAATAAAAAAGCGAGCCATCAGGCTCGCTATCAAAGCAGTTCGATTACATCAAGTCATTAAATTAACATTATCACTTCGCCTCAGCGACGGCTTTACGGGCTTGATGCAATTTTTTGTAACTTTCAATCAGTCTTAAATGCGGCTCAATTCCCTCAAGCTGCATGCTCGTCTTCGTTAGGCCGTAAAAACGCACTTTACCTGTGACAGAGCCAACCACATTCTCCATCACTTCAACGCCAAACATGCGGTTGAAGTTATGCATAAAGTCATCAAGCGCTAATTCGTCATCTAAGGTAACTTCAAGCACCGCATTAAGTGCTTGATAAAACAAAACACGCTTTACTGTGTTGTCGTTAAATTGCAGGAATTCACCGACCAACTCCATTGCGTCTTCATGTGCGCCTAATGCCAAATAAATCAAAATTTTAAGTTCAATAATTGTCAGCTTACCCCATACAGTATTTTCATCAAATACAATGCCAATCAGGGTGCGGATATCAGTATAATTATCGAATTGGCTTTCTTCTAAGCGATTGACCAAATTGACTAACTGCTTCGTGCTCAACGAATGTAGATTTAAAATATCTTCACGGTAAATAAGTGACTTATTAGTGTTGTCCCAAATCAAATCATCAACAGGATAAACCTCAGAGTAATCAGGTACTAAAATGCGACATGCCGACGCACCTAAATCAGTAAACTCGGCGATATACACCTCTTTACCTAACTCCTCTAAAATACCAAACAAGCCGCTGGCTTCTTCTTCCGTGGTGCCGGAAAAATCCCATTCACAGAATTCATAATCGAATTTACTGCTAAAGAAACGCCATGAAATCACCCCCGTTGAATCAATAAAATGCTCAACAAAGTTTTCTGGCTCGCTGACCGCCATGCTGTTAAAGGTCGGTTTTGGCACATCGTTTAAACCTTCGAAACTACGACCTTGCAGTAATTCAGTTAGACTGCGCTCTAGCGCCACTTCAAAGCTTGGGTGCGCGCCAAAGGAGGCAAACACGCCACCTGTTTTCGGGTTCATCAAGGTTACGCACATCACGGGGAATTGGCCGCCGAGTGAAGCGTCTTTGATCACCACAGGGAAGCCTTGTTCTTCTAACCCCTTGATACCAGCAAGAATGCTTGGATACTTTTCCAGCACCTGCATAGGTACATCTGGTAGTACAATTTCTTGCTCGATGATTTGACGCTTCACCGCGCGCTCAAAAATCTCTGACAAGCACTGCACATGCGCTTCTTGCAAGTTATTACCCGCGCTCATGCCGTTACTTAAAAATAAGTTTTCGATTAAATTCGATGGGAAGTAAACCGTTTCACCATCGGATTTACGTGTATAAGGAATGGCACAAATACCGCGAGCTTTGTTACCTGAGTTGGTATCAATCAAGTGCGAGCCACATAGCTCATCGTCTGGGTTATAAATATCTAGACAATAGTCATCTAACATACCCACTGGCAGCGCATCGTCTTCTTCTAACGCAAACCACTTTTCATTGGGGTAATGCACAAATTCGCTATTAGCGATTTCGGTACCAAAGAATTGATCATTATAGAAAAAGTTGTTATTCAAACGCTCAATAAACTCGCCGAGCGCCGAGCACAGCGCGCTTTCTTTGGTCGCACCTTTACCATTGGTGAAACACATTGGCGAAGCGGCATCACGAATATGCAGTGACCACACGTTCGGCACGATATTGCGCCATGATGAGATCTCTATCTTCATTCCAAGATCGGCAAGCATCCCCGTCATATTGGCAATGGTTTGCTCTAGCGGTAAATCTTTACCCAGAATAAAGGTGCTAGAGGCATCTTGCGGCTGCCCCATCAACATCGCATTGGCATCTGCGTCGAGGTTTTCAACGGTTTCAATCTTAAATTCTGGCCCAGTTTGTACCACTTTTTTAACGGTACAACGGTCAATTGAGCGCAAAATACCTTCGCGATCTTTAGCCGAGATATCCTCTGGCAGTTCAACCTGAATTTGAAAAATCTGGTTGTAGCGATCTTCTGGATCGACAATATTATTTTGCGACAGCCTGATGTTATCCGTTGAAATATCACGGGCTTTGCAATAGACCTTCACAAAATAGGCCGCACAAAGTGCTGATGATGCTAAGAAATAATCGAACGGACTAGGGGCTGAACCATCACCTTTATAGCGGATCGGTTGATCGGCGGTAACGGTAAAATCATCAAACTTGGCTTCAAGTCTAAGATTGTCGAGAAAATTAACTTTGATTTCCATTGAATATGATTTCCACTAAATAGGCGAGTCTGTAGCCGCCCAGTTACCAAGGCGCGTCATTGGTAATGAGTCGTTAGGGGGGAATTATCGGTGTTTTTAGCCCATTAGTCTTGGGTTAATTATGTTAAAAACTACAATGGCGACATTTGTAGCGCAAGTTACGCTTTTTAGTCAGCACGTTAGTAAACCAAAAAACGCGGAACAACGTATTACACATAACTAACCAACCAACTGAGTAGAAATTACGATGTTTTCAATATTCAAATCGAACCCGTTAAAAAAGCTCAACCAGCGTTATGCGGCCAAACTTGAGCAAGCTATGCACGCGCAAAGAAAAGGCGATATTAGAGCTTATTCAATGTTGACCGCTGAAGCGGAGCAAATTGAAAATCAAATAAAACAACTGGAGTTAAGTAAAAAATAACTTTAGGCACGTAAACCCAAAAGCCAAGCTGATCACAAATCAAACCGCTTATACAAGCTAGTCATGATGCTCAGCTTCGCGAGTAACCAATAAAAATGTGAGGTACATTTTTGTCGGTAAGGACAACGCCATACCAAAAGCCACGCAAGCAGCACTGATCATTATGCCCCGAACACCCAACGTCTCAATCGTGTCGTTATAGCTATGTAAATAAATCCCCAGTAATATCAAGAAAATACCTGTTGCAATGCAGGTTTTTAAGATGAGGATTAATTTTTTATCCGTCATGGTTAGCACCTTCATCATCAGCATAATCAACTCACAGGTGAGTCGATGGGTCCCTTGGCTTTCTATCCACGGGTTATCGCAACAAAGATTATCACAAATGTGCAGCGCGCTATATTACGCAGCGCTAACGCATAAACGAGTATTGTGTTAAAGAAGATTGGCAGCTGATAATCCAAATGCGTTCAAGTTTATCATTGCGTTATTGGGCGTCACGATTAAAAATGTAGCTGATTTATATTTATTTTCTAGACTCTTGGCGATAACCAATTAACCATAAAGCCACATTGTGACGCTAGCGTAAGCATATCTACTGCATCACAAAAAAACTTGAACGCATTTAAGGTAGTAAAAATGGAAATTGAATGGGTGTTGGCGTTTGTATCCTTAGGGCTTTTTGCCGGATTTATGGCGGGGCTACTCGGCATTGGTGGCGGCGGGATTATGGTTCCTATACTTACCAGCATATTTTTAGCGCAGGGTATCGCGCCACAATATGTGGTGCATTTAGCACTGGGTACCTCAATGGCGTCAATTGTGATGACGTCAATATCGAGTACGCGGGCACATCATGCTAGAGGTGGTGTGTTATGGCCCATTGTTAAAGCCATGGCGCCGGGCGTGGTACTCGGCACTTTTTCAGCGACATTTTTAGCCGCGCGTATCAGCTCGTTATATCTTGCCATCTTTTTTGCCCTCTTTATGGGTTACGTTGCGCTAAATATGTTGCGTCCCAAAAAAGCAGTTATCGCCCAGAAAAAAGACATCAGTAATACTGAACTGGTCGCCGTTGGTGGCGGTATTGGTGCCATATCGGCATTAGTGTCAATTGGCGGCGGCTCGCTAACAGTGCCCTATCTAAACTCGCGTAATATCGAGTTAAAACGTGCCATTGGCACCTCTGCCGCGGTGGGTTTACCCATTTCAGCGGCAGGGGCAATAGGTTATTTAATCAATAGCCAACCCCAGCTAGAGTTACCCTTTGCGGTAGGTATGGTGTATCTGCCTGGTGTAATTTTGATTTCTATCGCCAGCTTTTTTACTGCGCCACTAGGCGCTAAGCTCGCGCATAAGTTGCCGGTCGCTATTTTGAAAAAGGTGTTTGCCGTGTTGCTTATCTTACTGAGCGTCAAAATGATGTGGTCGGTAATATACGCCTAACTCTGCAGGGATTTGGTTTAAGCGAGGTTTTGAACTAGAGCCTGATAAAGTGTAATAAACAATTGAAAAAATTATAAAATATTAGCCACGAGGCGCTATGATTTGCCGACCAATAGCCGACTACCAAGAGTCGGCGTTAAAGCGTGCCAATCTGGCTTCTGTAATAGTGCATTGAGTCAGCTGCATTAATTCACCCAAGGTGATTGCAGGGTTTTCAGTGATCAGTCGAATGAGCTTAGCCTCTAATGGCTCAAGTTTATCGGTATGTTGCAGCAGCGCCGTTGTCAGCTTTTGGATAAGATAGCGAAACGCCCCCTCTACTGTTTGGTTTGTTAATTGCTCAGCTTGTAGATGGGCGGTGTAGGATTGAATGTTAATCGCGCCGCCTACAATGCACCAATTTCTTGAACGACGAACACGCTTAAGCTCGCAATCATATTGTTTGGCTATCGCTTGGGCTTGTTTAACCGTATCGCGCCCAATTCGATGAATAAGCGAGGGCAGCAAAATAGTAATATTGTCGGTCATGGAAGTATCGGCAAAGCCTACTCGCTAAAATCAATGCGCCGAAGTGTAGCCTGCCGCTAGCGGTTCTGAAACTAAAGAAAATGATCGCCCCTCACACTATGACTAACACGATTTATTTCGTGCAGTTAACGTCTTGAGCATAACGCTGCTATTGCCTACAATAGCGCACGCATTTTTTTCACGATAGATAACGACAGACCACGACTATGAACGACACAACTGCACAACCGACTTTACCCGATCGCCTTTCTGTTAACCCACGTAGCCCACATCATGTGGCTGAAATTTTCGAGTATGAAATTGGGATTAAGCTCAACGGCAAAGAACGTTTTGATGTCGAAGAATATTGCATAAGTGAAGGCTGGGTAAAAATCCCAACCAAATCATTAGATCGTCGCGGCCAACCGCTAACCATGACAGTAAAAGGCACAGTTGAAGCGTTTTATCGCTAATACAAGTGTTATTGCTGTTGATGTAGTGTCTAATAACATTAGGTCATTACACTCAAGTTTCTCCAGCATTTTGGGCAGTCAAGTGTCAAATGTAACGAGGGATTGGAGATATTAGGCGGGATTGATGAGGGGCCAAATAATAGCCCCTCGCTTTATCAGCTTAAAATGACATGATTACAAGTGTGACTTTTCAAACTCTTTTTTCGCTTCATCTTTAGCCATACCATATTTTTCTTGCATCTTGCCTTGAAACTTTTCGAGATTGCCATCAATTTCAAGTAAATCGTCGTCAGTTAATTTGCCCCAATTCGCTTTAAGCGTACCCGAAACCTGTTTCCACTTACCTTGCACTATATCGTTATTCATAATGTTGATTCCTTGGTTAGTTAGAAAAATGCTAATCTTATCTTGTACTAAACATTTACACATAAAAGCTTATCAAGTCCCATGCCAAAATATAAGCAAATGATTTATATATGAAAATTATATTTAAGCGAAAATAAAAAAATATTTAAGTGTAACTGTTACATGCAAACGGGTAATAGTTGCAAATAGTAATTTGGCAATGAATACTGTTGCTCGTCATTAGTCATAATAATATTATCCAACAACAAGCTACTTTAATTGCAATGATTTTTATTGAGCCCATTTGATAACAGAAATATAAACTCACTGATATTGTTTACTTAAGTTCCTCATCGGCAGTACTCACACAAAAAACAAAAAACGTGGTTAAAGTAATAAAGCTACAATCACTTAATGTTGAACTAATCGACTGCATTTTCGGAGTAATCCGATAAACGATTTATAAGTTTTTGCTAAAAAACTCATTCAATTTATCCCATGGAATAAGCGCAGTTCTGTCATACAAATCAACGTGGCCGGCGCCTTTAACATAGTAAAGCTCCTTTGGCTCACCCGCTAATCGGTAAGCGTCTTCACTAAACTCCTTTGAATGCGCCTTATCGCCAGTAATAAACAACATTGGCCGTGGTGAGATGGTGTCAATGTCGTTAAACGGGTAGAAGTTCATAAACTTTATGTTGCTGGTCAGCGTTGGGTGAGTGGTTAACTGTGGTGACGAGCTTGCTGGCGTATATTCGCCCCGTGGCGTGCGATAAAAATCGTAAAACTCCCGCTGGATTGGATGGGTATCCTTATCTAACTGATGCACTGTCCCGCTGGTATATTCAATTTCACCGCCGCCGAACTCAACATCCCGCTGTTTCGCCGCGGCTGCGATAAGCTTTTTACGTTGTTCAACAGTTTGTGAGTGGTTTAGGCCATGACGATTTACTGCGCCCATGTTGTACATGCTCACGGTAGCGATAGCTTTCATGCGCGGGTCAATCTTGGCCGCACTAATCACAAAACTGCCACTGCCACAAATACCCAGCACGCCGATGCGAGTTCGATCTATTAACTTATTTGTGCCCAGATAATCGACCGCAGCACTAAAATCCTCGGCGTAAATATCGGGCGAAACCGCATTACGGGGTTGGCCTTCACTTTCGCCCCAAAATGACAAGTCTAGCGATAAGCTAATAAATCCTTGTTCCGCCATTTTTGTGGCATATAAATTAGCACTTTGCTCTTTTACCGCGCCCATTGGATGACCGACGACTATCGCTGGATGAGTCATTTTTTTATCGAGGTTTTTGGGGATAAACAGATTGCCTACAACCTCCATATTATATTGATTTTTAAATGTCACCCGTTGCATAGCCACGCTATCGCTTTGGTAGAAATTATCGGCGCCATTAGACATATCCTGCGCGCATGCAGGCAGACTTGCCGTTGATAACAGGCCCAGCATTATTATTGCTTTAGTGATTTTATTTAAATTTTTCATATACATTGTAGGTTCTCTATTCTTCATCATCGCCATTTTGTGCTAGCTCTATTCGTACTTTGATATCACTGTCGCCCATGAGAGCTTCAACACTCCCTTCAATTTGACCAAGGCGGATGAGTCCGCGCGAATAATCAAAGCCGTGATAGAAAAGAGCCAAGTTCCCCCAAGGCGCAAAATACGCAATGTCGCCCACTTTGGGGGTATAACCTTCTGGCGCATCTTTATGCGAAAGCTTTGCCGGTAAATCGGCAATTTTCTCGGTGCCGTTATAATCCGCAAGCGTGAGGTCCAAAGGCAATAACGTCACAAAGTTCCGAGCCGCCTGCGTGTTTTCAAGCGTTGCGGTTAATGCTGTGCCTGCGATGATGATACGTATCTTTACTGCACTCTTTTCTGCACTCTTTTTTGCAATCGGCATAGTCATAGACTCATTGTGTTGGCTTGCAGACGCAGAGGTCGCAGCGGATGCGACCTCTATGCTGACCATTAACATGAACAAAACCATGGGCATCCGCACGACCAGAACGCTTAAGCATCGAATACCCATAATCCACCTCAGGTTCAGCTAGCGCGCTAACGTGGCGTTGTCGATAACAAACCGATACTTCACATCGCCCTTCAGCATGCGCTCATAGGCGGTGTTAATCTCGTCAGCGCGGATCAGTTCAATATCCGACACTATGTTGTGCTCAGCACAAAAATCGAGCATCTCTTGGGTTTCACGGATCCCACCTATCATTGAACCCGCAAGGCTGCGGCGTTTCATGATCAGATTAAACGCATTAGGCGAAGGATGATTTGTGGCAGGCGCGCCAACTAAGGTCATAGTGCCGTCGCGTTTTAATAGGCTTAAAAAAGCGTCCAGATCATGGGGAGCCGCAACGGTATTCACAATCAAATCTAAACTCTGCAGATGCTTTGCCATTTCATCGGCATTTTTGGAAACAACCACTTCGTCAGCACCCAAGGCTTTGGCCGCATCACGTTTAGATTCTGAAGTGGTAAATGCCACAACATGAGCCCCCATGGCATGGGCGAGCTTAATCCCCATATGGCCAAGGCCGCCAATGCCAACAATACCGACTTTTTTACCCGGTCCCGCATGCCAATGGCGCAGCGGAGAATAGGTGGTGATACCCGCACACAGAAGTGGAGCCACGGCCGCTAATTGCGCTTGTGGATGACTGATACGCAGCACATAACGTTCATCAACCACGATTTGTTCCGCATAGCCACCAAGCGTATGCCCAGGCGCGTCGTGGGTTAGGCCGTTATAAGTGCCCACCATGTGATCGCAGTAATTTTCTTGATCATCAATACATTCATGGCAGTGTTTACAGCTATCAACGATGCAACCCACGCCAACCAAGTCACCTACTTTAAATTTTGAGACATGCCCGCCCACGGCGGTTACTCGCCCCACAATCTCATGCCCGGGGACGCAGGGATATAAGGTCCCCGCCCATTCCGAACGTACCTGATGGAGATCTGAGTGACAAACGCCGCAATAGTCGATGCTGATCTGCACATCATCCTCACCGGGTGGGCGCCGTGTAATCGTCATAGGTTCCAGCGGTAAATGGCTGGCATGAGCGCCAAAGGCATTAATGGTCATAGTAAAAGTCCTTAATTATTGAGTATGAAGCAGTGGCGCTAGCTCTGAACGTTGGGTCCAATAAGCCAATAAAGCTGCCGCTACCAACAAGGTTGCACTCAGCAAAAATGTGCTGTGGTAACCATTAAAATCGAATAGTACACCGCCTAAGGTTGAGCCCAGCCCGATAGCCAATTGGATAACCGCAACCATTAAGCCGCCACCCACTTCGGAGTCTTCCGGCATAGTTCGCGCAAGCCAAGTCCACCATGCAACGGGCGCC
The DNA here is from genome assembly GCF_050848685.1 of Shewanella sp. MF08487. Lineage (NCBI taxonomy): Bacteria > Pseudomonadati > Pseudomonadota > Gammaproteobacteria > Alteromonadales > Shewanellaceae > Shewanella > Shewanella sp. MF08487. The sequence continues at coordinate 77,607 of NZ_JBOZPB010000008.1, read as the reverse complement.
GCAGTGGCAACGCCACCCCACAATACAAGCAGCGTTGTTACGACAATACTGCTATCGCTAAACAGGATTAACGCTAAAGCAATTACTGCCATCACCAACGGAATAAAAATTAACGTGCGGTAGAGATTATTTTTCAAAAATAAACTGACTAAAAGCGTCCCCATAAAACCCGCGATGCCCATCATCAGCAAAATGAACGATAAGCTATTGCTCTCTACATGGATAGCGGTTTCCAGAAACGGACGCACATAGGTAAACAGCGCAAACTGCCCCATAAACAACAACACAATTGCCAACATACCCAATCGAACCAAAGGTTTGATTAATAGAGAAAAGACATTCGCTGAGCCAGCAACGCGTTTTTCAGGTTTCATCGCAGGCAAACTAAACCACATCCACACAAAGGCGATCAGTGCGGCGGGCACTAAACCGAAAAAGGCGCCTCGCCAACCGATATGCGCGCCAAGGTAACTACCCAGCGGAGCAGCAATCACCATAGCCAGCGCATTGCCACCATTGAATATTGCCAAGGCTTTAGGGATCTTTTCCTTTGGCACAAGACGAATTGCCGATGCACCAGACAAAGACCAAAACCCACCAATCACAACGCCAATCAAAGAGCGGCCTAGCATATAAATTGAGTAGTTGGGCGCATAAGCAATCACAATGCCCGATACCAGCATTAACGAGGTGAGCCCAAGTAGGAGTGACCTGCGATCCGTATCTTTAGCAATTGACGCAATGCTAAGACTGGTTAACACGCCAAAAAAACCCGATATTGCAATGCCCTGCCCGACCAATCCTTCGCTCACATTCAAATCAGTGGCAATCGGTGTCAGTAAACTAACAGGCATAAATTCTGAGGCGACTAAGGCAAACACGCATAACGACATCGCCAGCACGCCACTCCAATTTGCCATTTGTTGTTGACTTGCTTGTTGAATCGCACAGCGTGGTTCTGACGTTTCGCATACCTGAGTGGTCATTACATACCTATCAATGGTTAAATTTAAATCTGATTGACTTTGTAGTCGCTATTGTTTCAAATGCACTGGAACCTTACTAGCTAATGAATGCTTATAGAGCTTATTAGCTCAGCTAATTAAAGTGGTGTAAAAAACAGTATGATGAAACGGAATCTGAACGATCTTTTGTGCTTCGTCACCGTCGCTCGCGAAGGCAGTTTTACCCGAGCTGCCGCCTTGCTCGGCGTCACCCAATCGGCACTGAGCCAAGCGATCAGTGGTTTAGAAACCCGACTTGAAATCAGACTGTTAACGCGCACGACTCGCAGCGTATCGGCGACGGAAGCAGGCGAACGCCTGTTAAATGCGATAGGTAATCGATTTGATGAAATTGAATCCGAGCTGGATGCGTTAACGGCCATGCGTGACAAACCCGCCGGAACAGTGCGGATCACCTGCGGTGATTTCGTGCTGCGAACCTTACTACTGCCAAAACTGTCGCCGTTACTGCACAATTATCCCGATATCAAAGTCGAATTCGATGTAAATTATGGCTTTAGGGACATAGTGGCGGATCGCTTCGATGCCGGCATCCGCCTAGGCGATACCATAGATAAAGACATGATCGCGATCCCTATCGGCCAGCATCAAACAATGGCAGCCGTGGCGACCCCCGCTTATTTTGCACAGCATCCCATCCCCCAACACCCGCAGGATCTTATCGAGCATAACTGCATTAACATTCGCTTCCCGACCCACGGAGGTTTGTATGTATGGGAGTTTGAAAAAGACGGCAAGCAATTGAATGTGCATGTGGACGGCCAACTTATCTTTAATGCGTCGCACCATATCGTCGATGCAGCATTGCAAGGCAACGGTATCGCATACCTACCAGAAGCAGAGTTTGAACCCCATATCAAAGCAGGGCGTTTAGTCAAAGTACTTGAAGACTGGAGCCTATCTTTTGCCGGATATTACCTGTATTACCCCAGTCGCCGCCAACCCTCCCCCGCTTTTACCTTAGTCGCCGACGCGCTGCGTTTACGCTGAGATTTCCTCTTCTATAAGTGGTAAATCACAACAGCAAGGACGGTCACTAACATGACCGCTTAGCTTTTGTGTATCTCGACTAAGGACTAATAAGAGCAAAGAGAAGAGTATAAAACGCGGATCAAAAAACGACCTTAGCTATCACTATTAATGATTAAGCACCGTCATTCCAGTGACTCGCAGCAAGTACATCCCTGTATGCTCGAACGTGACATCCCTGTCACGGACGGTCACTTACATGACAGTGCTTAATCTTGTTTAACTTCTGTGTATATCTGCGAGCTCGCAAGAACAAAGAAAGAACTTAAAACACGACGCTACAAATAATGCCTGTCAGATCGTTCCTCCCGTGAATAATCTTGCTACAAGTCATTATTTAAAATACATATTGTGATAAACATCATTGATTAAACCGCATAGAGCAGGTTAAAGTGTGACCGCTCAAGGAAAATGCAGGGCAAACTCGAACGCAATTATCGAGCACGCCATTTAAGGAAGAAGAAGCCAATCAGCAATATGCGCCCAAACTCTTAGCAGTCTACTCTGCCGCTACTTTCCAAAATGATAAGTAATTTTTTTAACGGGTTATGTCATTAGATTGGCTGTTGACCCGCTTTATTTCAGGGACGTAAATGGCAGACTTCGGCAGCAATCTATTATCCGTTGTGATTATTCTATCCAGTCTGTTTGTCGGCGCTGGAGTGTTGCATGTGTTTCTTAAATACCGCGATGCAACGCTAACCCTACCCGTTGATCGTGAGCAGTTGATCCGCATCCCCGCCTATGGATTACAACAGCAAATCCAAGATCTCCAATTAGATTTAATGGGCTACATGATGATGGGAGCCGTGATTTTTTGCTTCCCCTTTGCACTCAACAGCATTCAAGCACATATCGCCGTAGGTAAATTCCCTTGGATATTAAGCATCACAGCATTAATGGGCTTAACCTATTGCAGCTTTAAAACATGGAAAAACTTTTCAAAGCTCACCAAGTTACGCCTAGGTCATACAGCCGAAATCGCCACCGCCAATGAACTCATAGGCTTACAAGCACTCGGTTATCAAGTGTTTCACGATGTCCAAGCCGACGATTTTAACATCGACCATATAGTCATCGGCAAAAATGGCGTATTCGCCATTGAAACCAAAGGCCGCCATAAACGGAACAAAGACCTACTCCAAACCAATGGAACTGGCCCAGGCTCTGGTAAAAAAGGTTATCAAGTATTTTACAAAGACGGGCGCTTAAACTTCCCCTCATGGACTGAAACCAAGCCAATCGAACAGGCTGAACGCCAAGCCAAGTGGGTCAGCCAATGGTTAACCAAAGCCACAGGGACACCAGTAACCTCAACCCCAGTACTCGTATTCCCCGGCTGGTATGTCACAAGTCAATCAAAACCACCGTTCCCGATCGTTAACCACAAACAATTAGTCGGCACTATCCCAACCCTGCGAACCCAAGCCCTTACCCAGCAACAAGTCGACTCCATCATCTACCAAGTCGCCCAAAGATGCCTGAGTAAAAGTGACACTGGAAAATGATGGTAGTAAAGTGCCTTCAAATTACACTAAGAAAAATAGAAACAATAACCTTACATATGGGATTTTAAAAAACTCATGAACAATAAGATAAAATTATTGATAGAGTCTTTAGATACTCTTCAATCCACAATTTCATCAGCAACATTTAATTCGACCACATTTGACCAACAGTTTGGCTGGAACCAAGTCTATATCAGCCAAGTAGATGTTGAAAATTTCATACAAAATTTGAGAAATAAGCTTGCTGGATATACCTCTGAAAGAATCACTGATGGTTTATCAGCAACTATTGACAATCATATTGCTAACATAAACAGACTTAATACATCAGCTCATAGCTATTTCAGTAACAATGCAAACTACCTAATCAGTTTTATTCCATCAATATTTATTACGCTTTACGCAGCAGAATCTGAAGTAAATGCTGAACTTTTTTCTTTTGAAAATATTGAATCAGAAAAATTATTACCAAAAAATTTAGCTCGAAATTTGAGAGCAACGAAATCAAGACTTGATAGATTTGATATTGAGAGCCAAGATATACAAATAAAAATAAAAACAATAAATGAAGCTCATGAAGCAGCTGAATCACTTCCAACAGATCTTGAGGATTTAAGGGAAGCTAAACAAGAATTGAACGCTTTACTAAAAATGGCGAAAAAAGAGTTTGAACAGACTAAAAAAGAAATTAGTCAGATAAAAGAAGATTCAGCAATTTTAAAATCAGAAATAAAAGCAGCTAATGATGAGTGCAACGTTAGCAGAAATGAAATCAATAATTTTAAAATATCTGCTGATGCGTTAGTTGCACAATGTGATGATGCTTTGCAAATAACTACAACTCAAGGATTGGCAGCAGGTTTTGATCAAAAAGCAAATCAATTAAAATCTTCAATCTGGATTTGGATTTCCGGTTTATTGATCGCTCTCGTTTCTGCATATTTTATCGGTTCTGAAAGGGTCGATGCTTTAACGAAAGTATTAAATAATGACCTCACTTCAGGCCAAGCGATTTTACATACCGTAATGGCTATTCTTTCAATTGGTGGCCCACTATGGTTAGCATGGATATCAACACAACAAATTAACCAAAGATTTAAGCTTTCAGAAAATTATGCATATAAAGCAACCGTAGCAAAATCCTTTACCGGTTTTAAAAAGTTTGCAGGTAAATTTGATGAAGAAACTGAAAAGAGACTATTCAATTCAACGTTAGATCGATTTGATGAAATGCCATTGCGATTATTATCTACAAAAGACTATAGCAGTCCTTGGCATGAGTTCACTGACTCAGAAATTTTTAAGCAAGCAATTAAATCTGTTCCAGCCCTTGCTCATGAGGCAGGGAAGTTTGCGGATAAAGTTAACTTAAAGCGTACTATTCCCATTAAAGATTCAATTTCACCAAAAGTGACTCCAATTCAAAAGACTGTGAGCGAAGAGTAGAAATTGACCATCAACAAAATAAAGATAAATCCGCTTAATATTAGACCATAAGCTCGAACCTTAACCTTTAATAAAATGACGAATATATGGAGTAATACGTGAGACAAGAATTGAGAAATGCGTATATTGCAAGGATTACAACAGAAATGGCAGAGGTATTAACTGGTGCCAGGTTTGAGCAGTTTGGTTACATTATTGTAGAGCATATTTTTAGCGAGTATGAATTAAATCACAAAGGTACTAATTTAGCGGGCGCTCCTGTAGGAAATGTAGTTGATACTTTTTCTACCTGTGGGAAGTTAGTTTGTGAATATAGTTCAGACGCCAAGTATTTTAATAATTTGTCAAAAATTGATAACGATACACAACATGCTCTAGAGCATTATGGATATTCTTTAAGATCACTTTTTTTGCTAAGCAATCGACAATGTAACCCCAAGCAACAAAGAGAAGTAACTAAATATATAAATGAAACACAAGATGCAGTAGACATAGAAATTAAAATCTGGGATTCAAGAAAGCTAAGTGAATATATTGTTGATGACTTGCTTTTTGATGAAGAAATTACTGAGCGTTTATCTCACTTCCTTCCCTCTATAAAAACTATTCGTAATGAGTCAGCAATTAACCTTACCTTACCAAAGGTAGATGAGTCATATCAACATAGAGCCGACTTAGAAGAATTTATTTCTTCAAAATTACTTGCTGGAAATAGTAGTGTCATAGTTGGTTTTGGTGGTACTGGTAAATCACACTTCTCTGTAGCTATTGCAAATTCAATTAAAGAAGAATTTGATATTTCTTTGTGGTTGGATGCTTCTGAATTAGAGGATATTAACAAATTAGGTCTTTATGATGTATTTAGAAATGGGCATCAATTAAACCTTCTAGGACTTTTACAATCGAAAAAAGTTCTTTTAGTTTTAGATGATTTGCTAGCCCCGGTATCACAAGGCCAGCTTGAGGCATTATGTAAAAATGGCTCTACGATACTAGCGACTCGAAGAAAAATTGTAGACACTGGAGATTGGCAACTGCCTTTATTAGATCTTAATGTAGCGAGGAAAATATTAGAGTTTGAGATAGAAACACCATGCCCTGATGCGTTGGCCCAAAAAGTATATGACGTTGTCGGTGGTTATCCACTTATCTACGGTTTGATGAATGCCAACATGCATTCTGATGATTATGAGTGGGAAGATATTGATAATGATTGTAAAGCCATTGCTGAATATGAAGATGAAAAGAGCAAAAAGCTCACTGAACGTTTACTTGGGCACCTATTAGGAAGCTTGGCTACTCAACTTTCATTTTTAAAAGCATGTAACACTAAAGTTATTGACTTAAATTTTGCAAAAGCTTCAATCAGCTCTATTGGTATAAAAAAGCTAGTCAAATCGACCATTCTAACCAAATCTGGCCTTGGTTTTTTGAAAGTACATGATATCATATTTGAAGCATTAGCAAATATTGATACTGGTCAGACAGATATTGCATCTTTATTAGAAAGTTATTTAAAAAATAGTGAATATGAAAGTTGGTCGTCCTTTTTACGGGTTTCACACAGACACAACAAACTTATTTATAGCCTTTATAGATCGACAGGCAAGAGCATTTTCCTATATTCTCATTTGATTGCCAGCACTCCAGCAACGTTAATTAAAGCTGAAATCCAGCCTTCTCCAGAACAATTTGAAGCTATAAAAATTAGCTTACCTTTAATTGACAGAATCCAAATTTTGACGCTAATTGAGTCAATGGAAAACCTGTATTTGTTGGATAAAGAAACGTCAGAATATATAGCAAAAGAGCAGTTAGAAAAGCTATTACCTATTTTTGTCGAATTAATAGACCTCGTTGCTGGCAATATTGAATCACTAAAACTAATTAGGCATCACTACGCCAAATGTTTACTTAGATTAGGCCAAGAGTCTCAGGCTGAAGCTGAGTTTATAACTCTAAATCAAGAGCACCCATCCATGCATGAAGCTAAACTTCAACTAGCTCGAATCTATGCAAGAACAAATAGAGCAGATGAAACAAAAACACAAATAGAAGAAATATTAGATGCTTGGGATACAGAATGTCCTCCATCTATATCTGTGGCTCTAGCTTCATTTGAACTAGTTTCTCGAAGTTCAATGAAAGCATTTAAGAGTGAGCTGAATAGGAAATACGCAGACATTGTAGCCTTAATAATAAAAGAAGCAATGGCATTTGGTTATGATCATTCATATCGTGCATTCGGAATCTTTTCGGGTGATTGGGCTTATAACCACCCCGATAAGTTTTTAGATATATTCAATTACTTGCCATTACCCCACTTATCATCTATTCCTGATAATTATACCAAAAACTCTATTGGTGATTTATATCGTGAAGCAGGAAAAATTTGTTTAAGAGCGGGCGAGTCCAAAGCCTATACATACTTAAGTTTAGCCCTAGATTTTTACGAATCAGTACCGAGCCAAAGTCATTTTCAATTACGCAGAATAGCTGAAACATATTATTTAAAAGGATGTTACGACATTTCTGAATCAATATGCTTATCAATTCTTAATCAAAGTAAGGAAGATCCTTTTGTTTATTTCTGGTTATGTAGATCACAAATAGGTCTCGGTAACATACCTGAAGCATTATTGAATATTGATATCGGGATAAAAAATCTAAACAATTTTCCTGAAAGTTTTAAAGCTTCATTTTTAGAAATTAAAAGTGATATTCACAAGATAATTGGCCGAGATGATTATATAAAGATACTTAATGAAGCAACTAGAATAACAGATTCCGAAAAATATAAATTACAATTAGAAGAAAAAATACAGTTACTTATGAAGAGTTGAATCTGTTTGATAGAGGCTGTTCATAATTCTGTGTCAGATTAATTACACAGATCGATATGGTTTTCTAATCGCCCCTCAAAATGGATTGAGGGCGGTGATAACGTCAAATTCCAATTTTGGATGGGGTGGGTCCAGCGCTCAGAAGCCTTCAATATACCCGCGTAAAGCAGCTTGAGTGAACTGTTCTCGTTAGCAAAACCGCCCTTTTTTTTGGTCAATTTCCTGAATTGTCGATGAGAAATGTCAGGACAAGCATAACTCTGTGCTCAACCATTACACCCAAAATAGGCATTGTTGCACTGAATGTCAGGACAGGCATAACTCTGTACTCAACCGTTACACCAAAACAGGTATTGTTGCACCATTGACCTTCTAAACAGAGAGTTATCTTGCCAAGCACCAACAGGACACTTTTAGTGCAGACATACTCAAGGGCTAGCTAAATTAAGCACTTGCATGTAAGTGACCGTTGGCGGCATGGATGCCGCCGCCGAGCCCTCAGGGATGAGTTAATGGCGTGTCACTGGAATGCAAGTGCTTAATCATTGGGGCTCGATCATAGCAGCCTTTAATGTCATAAAAAAAGCGACCTTTCGGCCGCTTTTTAATGCTTCAAATTCGCTGAAGCTAACTACACCATAATTGCGTTGCTGGCGAAGCTAATGCAAGGCGGATTGAAAGCTTTCGCGCGGAGTTGACAGCTGTCAAACTCTCTATTTCGAGCTATGCGAAAGCCTCATTCAACGCCGCATTAGCTAGCCTAAGCAGCAATTATTACTCGTAGTCTGATAATGGTGCACAACTACACATTAGGTTACGGTCGCCGTAAACGTCATCGATACGATTCACGGTTGGCCAGAACTTGTTAGTGCGCACTGCTGCACTTGGGAACACTGCGACTTCGCGGCTGTATGGGCGCGTATCAAACTCAGGATCCATGATATCGGCCATAGTGTGCGGTGCGTTGTGCAGCGGGTTGTTGTCCACTGGCCATTCGCCCGATTCCACTTTGGCGATTTCAGCGCGGATTGACACCATAGCGTCGATAAAGCGGTCAAGCTCCACCTTAGACTCAGATTCCGTCGGCTCAATCATCAGGGTTCCCGCAACAGGGAAACTCATGGTTGGCGCATGGAAACCGTAGTCGTTCAAACGCTTAGCGATATCCATTTCGGTTACGCCTGAGGCTTCTTTCAGTGGACGCAAGTCGATAATACATTCGTGCGCCACGCGATCGTTACGGCCACGGAACAATACTGGGTAATGTTCTGACAGCTTTTTCATCATGTAGTTAGCATTTAGCAGTGCAGTTTGCGTTGACTGTTTAAGCCCCTGCGTACCTAACAGCTTAATGTACATCCAGCTGATAGGCAGAATGCCAGCACTACCGTAAGGTGCGGCTGATACCGCGCCGTTGTTATCGCTTATCTGACCCGGTTTAACCACCACATGACCCGCCACGAATGGCGCTAAATGGGCTTTTACACCGATTGGGCCCATACCTGGGCCACCGCCGCCGTGTGGAATAGCGAAGGTTTTGTGTAGGTTAAGGTGTGATACGTCAGCACCGATAAAGCCTGGAGTCGTTAAGCCTACCTGCGCGTTCATGTTGGCGCCGTCTAAATACACTTGGCCGCCATGCTGATGCACTATGTCGCAGATTTCGCGGATAGATTCTTCATACACACCGTGGGTCGATGGGTAAGTGATCATGATGCAAGACAGATTTTCAGCCACTTCAGCCGCTTTAGTCCTCAAATCGTCTAAATCGACGTTACCTTGCTTATCACACGCAGTCACAATCACTTGCATACCCGCAAGTTGCGCCGATGCAGGGTTAGTGCCGTGGGCAGATTGTGGGATCAAACAAATGTTTCGGTGCGCATTACCACGTGACTCATGGTATTTTTTGATGGCTAACAAGCCCGCGTATTCACCTTGAGCGCCTGAGTTAGGTTGAATACACACAGCGTCGTAACCTGTGATGTTCACTAACCATGTCGACAATTCTTCAATCAGCTGAGTGTAACCTTTAGCTTGATCCAGCGGGCAGAATGGGTGCATGTTGGCAAATTCTGGCCAGCTCACCGGTATCATTTCAACCGCTGCGTTTAACTTCATGGTGCATGAGCCCAGTGAAATCATCGAGTAGTTAAGTGCTAAGTCTTTGCTTTCGAGACGTTTGATATAACGCATCATCTCGGTTTCACTTTGATAGCGATTAAACGTTGGGTGACTTAAAATCGCATCTTGGCGCACTAGAGCAGCAGGAATCGACTGGCTACCTTGGCTAACAATTTGCGCGTCTAACGCGGCTACATCTAAACCATGGTCAGCGCCTAAAATCACTTCAAACAGCGCTTCGATATCTGAGCGCAGTGTGGTTTCATCCACACTCACGCCTACAATGCCGTCGGCATCGAAACGTAGGTTCATTTCAGCAGCCAGTGCGCGTGCGTTCACGGCAGTAACATCTAAGCCTTTGATGCTGATGGTATCAAACCAAGTGCTGTTGACTAAACTCACGCCCTTAGCTTGTAAACCTGCCGCTAAAATGTCGGCAAAGCGGTTGATGCGTGACGCGATGGTTTTTAGGCCATCTGGGCCGTGGAATACAGCGTAGAAAGACGCCATATTGGCTAACAAAATTTGTGCAGTACAAATATTTGAGTTGGCTTTTTCGCGGCGAATATGTTGCTCGCGAGTTTGCATTGCCATACGCAGGGCGCGGTTACCACGGGCGTCTTTTGACACACCTATGATACGACCCGGCATTGAACGTTTGTGCTCATCACGGGCAACAAAGAAAGCCGCGTGTGGACCACCAAAACCCATTGGCACGCCAAAACGCTGCGCGCTACCAAATACTACATCGGCGCCCATAGAGCCCGGTGATTTCAGTAATACCAACGACATAATGTCGGCGGCTACTGTCACAATCACGTTCTTGGTGCGCAAAGTTGCGAATAATTCGGTAAAGTCAGTGATGTGGCCTAAGCGGTTAGTGTATTGGAACAAAGCACCAAACAGCTCGTAGTTCACGGCATCTTGTGCAGGGCCAACCACCACTTCAAAACCAAAACACTCAGCGCGGGTTTTCACTACGTCTAAGGTTTGCGGGAACACATCATCGGCAACGAAGAAGATATTGGCTTTTTTCGCTTTAGAAACGCGCTTTGCCAGCGCCATCGCTTCGGCAGCAGCAGTTGCTTCATCTAACAAAGAAGCAGAAGCCAAATCTAAACCCGTTAAGTCCATCGACACTTGTTGGAAATTTAGAATGGCTTCTAAACGGCCTTGGGCGATTTCTGGCTGATATGGCGTATAAGCCGTGTACCAACCTGGGTTTTCAAATACGTTACGCAGGATCACGTTTGGCACTTGAGTGCCGTAGTAACCCATACCTATGTAGCTCTTAAATACTTGGTTTTGGTCCGCTAAACCACGAATGTAAGCAATGCCTTCGGCTTCGCCGCAGGAATCACCAATGCTCAGATCTTGGCTTAAACGGATCGACTCAGGCACAATTTGCGCGGTCAGATCGTCCAGAGACTCAGCACCAACATAGTTCAGCATGGCTTGCTGTTGGCTGCTATCTGGGCCGATATGACGACGTAGGAATAAATCGTGCTGTTCTAACTGAGTGAGGGTTTGCTTGGTCATGATAAACCTTGTTCCAGATTTGCCGAAATTCAGAACTGTAGGGTACTGATTAACGGGCTGTTGTTATGTCAATCTTGCGCTAAAACAAACGAAGCCCCTTAGGGCTTCGTTAGCGTCGACGATTATTCTTCGTCGATGACAGCTTGGTAGCCTTCGGCATCTAGCAGAGCGTCGACTTCTGATTCGTCAGAAGGCATTACGCGGAAGAACCAGCCTTCGCCGTAAGCGCTGCTGTTAACGAGTTCTGGCGAATCTTCCAGCGCTTCGTTTACGGCAATCACTTCGCCAGAAATGGGGGCATAAATATCAGACGCCGCTTTTACTGATTCAGCTACAGCACAGTCTTCACCCGCAGTCACAGTGTCGCCAACTTCTGGGAGTTCAACGAAAACCATGTCACCTAACAGCTCTTGGGCGTGCTCAGTGATACCAACTGTGTAGCTACCGTCTTCTTCCTTGCGGATCCATTCGTGTGAAGAGGCGTATTTCAGTTCTGTCGGAATATTGCTCATTGTTCTTGTTCCTTGTTCCGTTTTTTTAAAATGCTTGTTTACCATTGCGCACAAAGTTTGGCGCTACTACTCTAACAGCCACACGTTTTTTACGCATTTCGACTTCCGCAGTATCCCCAATCGAGCTAGGAACACGTGCCATCGCAATAGAATAGCCCAAGGTTGGCGAGAAAGTACCGCTGGTGATCACGCCTTGTTGCTCAATACCGGCTGCGTCGGTGAAAAATACTGGCATATCATGGCGTAACACGCCCTTTTCTTCCATCACTAGACCAACAAGTTTACTGGTTCCGGTATCGCGAAGTGTTTCGAGGGCTTTACGGCCGATGAAGTCACGGTCGCTTGGTTCCCATGCAATAGTCCAGCCCATGTTGGCGGCCAATGGGTTGATGGTTTCGTCCATGTCTAAGCCGTAGAGATTCATACCGGCTTCGAGACGCAGTGTGTCACGGGCACCGAGACCACAAGGTTTAACACCTTGATCTAACAATGCTTGCCACATGGCCTCTGCTTCATCTTCTGGGACAATAATTTCGTAACCCGCTTCGCCGGTATAACCCGTAGTCGCAATAAATAACGAGCCCGCTTGCTTACCGAAGAAAGGTTTCATGCCTTCGATAGCGGCGTTTTGCTCGGTGCTAAACACGGCAGCGGCTTTCGCTTTAGCGTTAGGGCCTTGCACGGCAATCATTGATAATTCAGGACGTTCAGTCACAGTGACATCAAAACCTTGGGCTTGTTTAGCAATCCAAGCGAGATCTTTTTCACGGGTCGCTGAGTTCACTACCACGCGGTAGTTAGTGTCAGTGAGGTAATAAGTGATGAGGTCGTCGATGATACCGGCATTGTCATCTAACATGCCGGCGTATAAGGCTTTACCTGGAACTTTAAGCTTAGCCACATCGTTTGCGAGCAACTTACGCAAAAATGCACAAGCATCATTGCCCATCACATCAACCACTGTCATGTGGGAAACGTCGAACATGCCCGCGTCTTGACGCACAGCGTTGTGTTCTTCGATTTGTGAGCCATAGTTGAGCGGCATATCCCAACCGTGGAAATCAACCATCTTAGCGTTTGATTCTATGTGCTTGTTAAACAGAATAGTTTTATTAGCCATTGTTATCCCTTTTTGCGGCCTTTTTCAGGTCTCTGCCTAGTGTAGGGTGTAGATACTAGGGTCTAAAATGCGGCGAAATTATACCTTGCGTCACAAATTTGTATACAGGATATTTTTCTAATCCGAAGTCACTGCCATTAGATTTTCTCATCCTTTACATGTAATTTTTTTACATGCGAAGGGCAGATTTGCGCAGCTTGCAAACAAATCGCTGATATTTTCGGCAGTTATGATCACATTAGCGCAACTGCGGCTAACGACATAACTTAGGCAGCGCCGACTTATTGCCCATGGCCTGTTGTATGAACACTGTTTTCAGCCCAGCGACATTATCGACCAGATTTAATCCCAGATCGCGGATCGCTTTTTTAAACGGATTGCTGCCTTCAAAGAGTCGTTTAAAGCCTTCCATTGCGGCAATCATCTCCATGGCATCGGCTTTACGCCAACGCTCAAGGGCGCGCAAATTGGTATAATCGCCGATATCTTTACCCGCTTGCTGTAATTCACTGACCACTTCGATAATGCTGGCGGCATCTAAAAAGCCGAGGTTAACGCCTTGGCCAGCAAGTGGATGAATGGTGTGAGCCGCATCACCGGCTAACACTAAGCGATGGCGGGCAAAATGGCGGGCATAACGCATTCGCAGTGGAAAAGCTTGGCGCTCGCTTTCAAGCTGACATAAGCCTAAACGGCCATCAAAGGCGGCGGTTAAGTGGCGCTCAAATTGAACGTTATCCATGGCTAATAATTCGTTGGCGCGCTCGGGCGGCACAGACCACACAATAGAGCACAGATTGTCTTCATACAGAGGTAAAAATGCCAACGGCCCGTCCTGTAAAAATACTTGGCGAGCGGTAGCAAGGTGCGGTAATTCAGTACGAATAGTGGCGACTAAGGCATGGTGGCCGTAATCCCAAAAGGTCAGCGGTATTTTACATTGCTCACGCACCCAAGAGTTGGCACCATCGGCGGCTATCACAAGTGCGGCACTGACACTTTCTATTTCAGAATCGGCGCCATTGGCAAGGGTCAACCAAGCTTCGCGCTCGCCAAAGGCAATGCGTTCAATACGTTGGTTTTCGATATGGGTGATGTTGTCAAACTCACTGGCACGTTTGGCGAGGGCGTAGCTGATGGCATCGTTTTCGATAATCGTGCCTAGGCTCGCTTCGCTGATGCTATTGGCGTCAAAGGCAATTTTGCCAAAGCCGTCTTTATCCCACACCGCCATTTTTTGATAAGGCGTAGCGCGGGCTGTCTCTACATAAGCCCAAGCACCTAAATGTTCTAACAAACGCTGGCTTGCCTTATTGATAGCGCTCACGCGTAAACGCGGCGAGCCGCTGACGGCTTCTGCCTGCCCTGCATCAATAACAACAACATTAAGATTAGCCTGTGCCAATCCAATCGCGGTGGCGAGCCCCACCATGCCACCGCCCACAATAGCAATGTCATAGGTTTGCGAACTTAACATGGGTACATCCTTTTCGCGTTGCGATACCAGTGAATAGCGTTGCTTTGCTTTAATTGCCTTGTAGGCGATAGCCGTTAGCGATATCAACGCATTCGAGTGTTATTTCCAGCCCATGGCTTTTTGGGCTACAGGCGTTTTAAGTGGCACAAACCAAGATAATGACCGCAAGCCTAAATTGCGACCGAGCACCAAGGGCCAATGTTGGTTTGAAAAACCACGGACTAAAAATTCGATATTACGGATAGTGCTGTTTCTGTCGTGCTCGCGGGACTTAAGATAAGCATGGGTTACGGCAGCACTGCCGATATCATCGCCCTGCTCTAGCGCCATTTTGAGCACCTCAAGCAAACTCACCACATCGCGAAGGCCTAAGTTAAATCCTTGCCCCGCAATAGGATGCAGCGTTTGCGCCGAATTGCCGATAAACACACATCTATGGTGGATAGGTCTTGGCATATAGGACAAATCAAGCGGATACGCATGACGCGTACTCACATCGATAAATTTGCCCGCGCGATAACCAAACGCTTGCTGCAACGCCGCTAAAAACTCGGCTTTAGGCGCGGCTTGCATTTGCTTGGCACGTTCTGCATCGAGCGCCCACACCAGTGATAATCGCGGCTGGCCTTGAATATCGCCCATAGGTAACAGCGCTAAAGGGCCTGTTTGGGTAAAGCGCTCATAGGCCCAATGATAGTGGGGTTTGTCGGTTTGAATATTGGCGATAATCGCCGTTTGTGCAAAAGCCACTTGGGTAATGGGCAAATCAAAACTGCTACGGACTTTGGATTGCAACCCATCGGCAGCGACCACCAGCTTAGCGTGAATGCGCTCACCGCTATCAAGTAGCAATGTGTGGCCCTCGATAGCGGCGTCCACTTGCATAAGTTTGGCGGGGCAAAACAGTTTTACATCGCTCTTAGTTAACTCGTTAAATAGCACTTGGCCGACACGTTCAAGCTCGACCACTTGGCCTAGGGCATCTAAATGAAACTGCGCGGCATTGAGTTCTGTCATACCAAAATGGCCACGATCCGACACATGGATATTTTCAATCGCCGTGCCCAAATGGGCGAGCTTAGGCCATAAACCTAAGCGAGATAATTCGAAAATAGAGCCGTGGGCGATAGCGATAGAGCGCGCATCAAACCCGGGATGTTGTTTATCAGGGACATGCGCCTCAATTAACGCAATGGAAAGTGGTCTAGCTAATTCATGTGCGAAGGACTGTGCAGATAAGGACTGTGCCGATGATAAACGCGCTAGCGCTAACGCTAAGGTCGCGCCCGCCATGGCGCCGCCAACAATAGCGATGTCGACGTTTTGAACTGAAGTATCCATGTGCATCGTGGTCGTCATGGGGATCTCATTCAAGCTATGGCATGGCGCACCTGCTATATCAACAGTTGCGACAATGCAATTAACAATACTGGTGTCATGGACGAAAAGGCCAGATGAACCAGCCTTTTATATCAAATTAAATAACCATTATAAAAACTTAAACAATAGCGATTAGATTAACTTAATAATTGCGATGATTAGTGCACCGCTGCAATGTCGTCGCTTTCGCCATGGGGAAGTTCGGGGCCAAATTCGGCGTAACACATAATCGCAGCTATCCGCACAAACTCGAGCAGTTCAGTGTATGCCGCCTCGGACTCTTCATCGTCGGCAACATCAAATTCAACTTGGGCAATTTCGGCTAAGTCTTTAATGACTTCACGCACTTCGGCCGAAGCCTGATTAAGCTTGGGCTGAATAATCGCCATACCAGTCAAAAAGCTTTGCGCCCACAAAGATAAAGCCTCAACACGCTGGCTAAGCGGTTCTTCTTCCTCTGGCAACAGCGGCATAAAGCCAAATTCAAACTCGGCTAAACGCGTTACTGAATCTTGGAACAAATCACACACCAGTTGATGTAACTGCGCTGGCAACGGCTGGCCGTCGTTCATCAGATCAAATAAAGGCTTGATCCAAGTGTCGCCAGTTTGCTCTACACCACCGCAAATTAAACCGACTAAAGCGCCGTGAACTTCAACCGGATGCTGACCAATTTCGGCCGCATCTAAGGCAATTTTTAAGCTATCGATTCGTAACGAAGGAGGGGTGGCCATATCAGATCCCAATAAGATTTTTTCAGCTGCAATGCTAGCAGAGATAAAGACTTGAACCAATACTGAATCCCGATAATGCGCAAATCCACAGGACTTAAGTTAATAATTTCAACAACTGCTCACACAAGCAGCAAACAAAACTATCCCGACAAATCCATTGGCGGCTTACCTTGCACTTTTAATTTTAGCCCTATATAGTCCGCTTCAGAGGTTAACGAAAGGATCCCCCGTTATATGAGTAACAGTGCAGTTGAAATTACCCTACTTGGGCGCACCTACTCTATCGCTTGCCCGAAAGGCCAAGAGGATGCCCTACGTACGGTGGCACTAGGTGTTGAACAACAACTTATTGCGTTAAAAAGCCGAACCAATAGCCTGAGTCGTGAAGAAATCGCAATTATGGCAGCGCTCAATATTGGACACGAGTTGTTCCAAGAAAAGCAAAAGAACAAGCATTATATGCAACAGATGGACGACCGAATCAGCTTGCTGCAGTCGACCCTCGAAAATGCCTTAGTTGAGCGTTCAACTAAATAGCATTAAAGTTTAACTGTGAAGCACGAGGGTTTAGCGCGATAACGCCGCTAAGTTAACTCTTTTGATACACAGAGAGTGGCTAAACTGGCTTAAATACTAAGACAATTTTTAGCGATTCAGTACCGTTTTGCTCCCTGGGATGCATGCCAACTGGTAATGTCCCTGTGCCGATAATTTTGATCTTAGGGTGAATGCTTTACTGACATTGTGCATGCTCGGCTCGTACCGAGAAGCCTTAGGAGGTAATCATTTTCCCGCCTTGAACCTACGGTTCAAGGGCTACACCGGGTAGCGGCATTCTGGGGAGCATCTTAATTTATGTTTACATCTTCTACACTCAGCGACAATCTTCCTGCTAAAAGTAAAGCACCGCAAGCTGCGGTGCGCATCGATATCAACGCAAAAGAAAGTCGCCAGCAATTACGTAAAACCATCCGCAGTGCACGTAAATCGCTAACACCAGCTGAGCAAACCTTGGCAAGCCTTAATGCCTGCCACAAAATGATTGATAGGCTACAAGCTCAAAAAGCACAGCATGTAGCATTGTACTTAACCCATGATGGTGAACTTGCGACCGCGCCGCTTATCAATGCACTGTGGCAATTAGGCATTAATACCTACTTACCCAGATTGCACCCCTTCAATGCCGGACAACTACTTTTTTTGCGTTACACCGCTGACACGCCGATGCAGCCCAATCAATTTGGCATCTTAGAACCTAAATTAGCTGTGCGCGCCATCATCCCCGTGACTGAGTTAGACATTGTTATTACTCCCTTGGTCGCTTTTGATGCTGTGGGTAATCGCATGGGGATGGGCGGCGGCTATTACGATAGGACTCTGGCGAACTGGCAGCTTCAGGGCAAACCTTTACCTATGGGTTACGCCCATGACTGCCAACAAGTGCCGAGCTTACCCTGTGAGCATTGGGATGTGCCTTTACCGATGATCATCACCCCAAGCCGCGTGCTGACGTTCTAAACGATTTTGATTTAATCATCAAAGCACTACTTTAACTGGCGACCGCCATCGACATTATGGCAACGACCCGTAACGTAGCGACTATTCAGTAAATATTGCACTAAATCGATAATTTCCTCATTGCCCGCCTCTTTTGGTAGTAACGCTTTAGCTAAGGTTTTTTGTTGATAGGCAGCATCATCTTCTGCATTAAATAAAATCATCGCTGGGGCGATGGAATTGACTTTCACCTCGGGGGCAAATTTAGCAGCAAAGGATAATGTCATATTGTGCAGCGCAGCTTTACTGGCAGCGTAGGCAATATGCTTCTGACTGCCCTTCTCGGCCACATAATCGGTAATATGGATAATATCACTCGCACCAATATTACCATCCGCTCCAGCGCGTAGCGGCGCTTCTAAGGCCAAGTTTAATTGATAGGGCACGCTCACATGCACTTGCATCATCCGCTGCAACACTTCGCTCGGCGCAAAAGTGGCGCTTTTTGCAGGCTCATTCCTTATAATCACAGGATCAGGCAGCCAATCGGACGCATTGTGAATAATAGCGCGAATTTGAGGCAGCTTAGCGAGCTCATCGATTAAGGATTGCACTTGGATATCATCGTAAAAATCACAGGGATACAAAGTCGCGCCTAAAGTCTTTAGCTCATCAATACTCGGATAGTGGCTACGATAGGTACCAATCACACTCAGGCCTTGGGCGAGAAAATGTTTGGCTAAGGCGTAACCAATACGCTTACCTACGCCAGTGATGATGATGGGAGATGTCATACTAATCCTATTATTTTTAAAGCGATTATGGCTCGTTTATGATTCATTGAATGGTAAATACACCTAAGACTCAAGCAAAACGAATCAACACCCAAAATCCTAGCGCACTTTTTTAGGTTTAACCTAACAGAAAGGCCAGTGCACACAGCTAAACCAGCTTCAATCTCGCAGCAACTGCGATCTAAAATGATTGCTGCTGCGTATAGGATAAGCTCAAGCATTGAGATTAAGTCATCAGAGGTGATATTCGATGGAACTACGAATTTTTTATGATGGAAACTGCCCATTGTGTAGCGCCGAAATGCGTCAACTGAAAGCGCGCGATCCCAATAATGTCATTGCGCTAGAGGATTTAAATGCACCCGACTTTAGCGAGCGTTTCAGCCATATAGATAGAGACTACGCCAATACTATTCTCCATGGAGAAACCGCATCGGGCGAAGTATTACTCGGCTTAGATGTTACCTGCAAAGCGTGGGCACTCACGGGAACCCGCTCTTGGATACAATTATTACGTTTACCCATTATTAAGCCCGCTGCCGATTGGATTTACCTACGCTTTGCTAAAAACCGATATCGCATTTCTTATTTACTGACTGGTAAAGCTCGTTGCGACGATAATTGCCAATTACCCACTAAGCGCCGCTGATTTAGCTTTAGGTTTAAGAAGCGTAAAACGTAGGCATAAAAAAACGGAGCTCAAGGGCTCCGTTTTTAACTCGTTATAATCTAAAAGATTACTCGAATAATTATTTAACGAAATCAACGCCTAGTTTGATATCGCTTTTCAGCGTATCTAACATAGAATCACGGGCGTTAGCTTCAAATGCACTCACTTCACCGTAAGGCAGTACTTTTTCAATACCGTTTTTGCCTAACAATACAGGTTGTGCGAAGAACTGGGCGTGTTCACTGCCGCCGTCAACGTAAGCACATTCAACAATGTTAGCTTCACCTTGCAGACCACGAACCAAAGACAGACCGAAACGGCAAGCCGCTTGACCCATAGACAATGTCGCGCTGCCGCCACCGGCTTTAGCTTCAACCACTTCTGTACCCGCGTTTTGAATGCGAGTTGTCATAGTTGCCACTTCTTCATCAGTGAAAGTCACGCCTTCAACTTGAGACAGCAATGGCAGAATGGTCACGCCGCTATGGCCGCCGATCACATTCACTTTAACATCAGCAACGTTTAAACCTTTTAATTCGGCAATAAAGGTTTCAGAGCGGATCACGTCCAGTGTGGTAATACCGAATAGACGGTTTTTATCGTAAACACCGGCTTTTTTCATCACTTCGGCTGCAATAGCCACAGTGGTGTTAACTGGGTTGGTGATAATACCGACTAAAGCAGTAGGACAAGTCGCAGCCACTTTTTCCATCAGGTTACGCACGATACCAGCGTTGATGTTAAACAGATCAGAACGATCCATGCCTGGTTTACGCGCAACACCAGCAGAAATCAGTACTACGTCTGCATCTACCAGCGCAGGCGTTGGATCTTCACCGGCAAAACCTTTGATTTCAACAGCAGTCGGGATGTGGCTCAAGTCAACCGCAACACCCGGAGTAACCGGTGCGATATCATATAGAGACAGCTTTGAGCCCGCAGGCAGTTGAGTTTTTAACAGTAAGGCAAGAGCCTGGCCGATACCGCCAGCAGCACCAAGTACAGCAACTTTCATAATGAACTCCGTTATTTCTCGGATATGTGTGACATGGATCTAATTTGCGTGTGCGTCACATTACTGGAATGTCGCAACAATTTCAATTATCCCTTAGTCGTGGAACAAAAGAATTTCGAAATAACTGATAGCTCACAAAAGAACAATGACTCGATTGCACATTTTAAGCCGATGATAATGACACTGAGTCTACTGCTTAGTGAATGTTTATTCAGCCAATTTGATTGTATGTTGACAATTTGTTTAAAAATATTCAAAATGGGCCTGTTTTTTTGAATAAAGAATAATAATATTATGCAGACGACCAAGAATCAGGATGACCTTGTTAGAGTTTTTAAGTCGATTTTAAAAGAAGAGCGCTTTGGCTCTCAAAGTGAAATCGTCATCGCCTTGCAAGCTGAAGGCTTTGGTAATATTAACCAATCAAAAGTATCACGCATGCTCAGCAAGTTCGGCGCCGTTCGGACTCGCAACGCTAAACAAGAGATGGTGTATTGCTTACCCGCCGAATTAGGCGTGCCAACCGCAGGCAGCCCATTAAAAAACTTAGTGCTGGATGTTGACCATAACCAAGCCATGATTGTAGTGCGAACCAGCCCTGGCGCAGCACAACTGATTGCCCGCTTATTGGATTCTATCGGTAAGCCAGAAGGGATTTTGGGAACGATTGCAGGTGATGATACGATTTTTATTTGCCCATCAAGCATCCAAGATATCGCCGACACCTTAGAAACCATCAAATCTTTATTCAATTATGCCGAATAAATAAAGCACTTAATGCCTTGGCATTAAGTGCTTTATCAAAATGTAACTCTTACAACTCAACTTGGTCAGTCACAACAATTTACTCATCGAACTGCAGCATGAAATCTAAAGCGGGTACGAAGAAAGATGAACCCGTTAATGCCTTAGTAAAATGCATTAAATGATCATGATTACCTTCGCCATCACCAAATATCATACTGTGTAGCATTTTTTCAAAATGTTCGGGTGTACGACAGCAAGCAATAAACATCAACCCCTGCTCTTTAAGCGATCCGTAGGGCATGCTCTGACGTAGGATTTCCATTGAGTTTCCGTCAGCATCTTTAAGATTCACCCGTTTTATATGGCTGGTGAGTGGCTTATCCTTGGATTCATATTCGATATTATCTTGTTTAGTGCGCGCGAATATATCTTCTTGTTTTTTAATCGGTAAGCGGTTCCACTTACTTAAGTTATGGGCATATTTTTGTACGTGAACATAACTGCCGCCCTTAAATCCAGCATCCTCATCACCCACCAGTGTGACTTCTTGACGATGGCGTCCCTTTGGGTTTTCAGTACCATCGACAAAACCTGTCAGATCGCGACTATCCATAAATCTAAAGCCGCGTTCTTCGTCCACTAATTCCACCAAATCTTCAAACATTTGGCTAATTTCATTGGCGACTAAATGCAGAATATCGTAACGGTCACAGCGAATATGTACATACAAATCATATTCGATTGCAGGTGCATCAAGACTCCCAGCTTGTATCGCAGGAAAAGGCCTTAACATTTTAGGGCGGGCATCGGTATAGAGGCTATCCCAGTAATTAGCGCCGATACCGACAAAACCATTAAATGCACTGTCAGAATACTGATCTGTCAGTTCGTAAATATACTGCGCTACGTTGGCAAGGCAGGGACGTAACTGCGACTCCACATTATCATTTGCATTAAACATCAAGTAGATACTATGTAAGTTTCCCTCTGCACACACACCTAACTGTTCACGCGGCATATTTTGAATATCCATTTGGTTGTGACCTTGTTCTAAATTCATTTTCGGTAATATTATCCGCAACTTTCCCTAAAAATGACATTAACTAACGCACACTTTACTCGAGTTTATTAATGATAATGCTCATAACTAAGCGTTGTTGTGCTCAAGCTCATTGAAAAATGATGCAGCGCATAAATTTCGCTAGCGAGTCTACCCCAATACAGCAAGCAAAGCTCACTAACGCCATGATATTTATTTAAACTAATATCCTGCAGCATGACCATCTTTACGACTCTCGGATGCGCCGCGGTAAACACCGGTTTCTGCATTAAAGCCAATCGCTTGATAACCACCGAAATCCCCTAAAGTATCACGCAATACATGCCCTTTTTTAATGAGTTCACGGCGCGTTTCAACAGGAAAGCCTGACTCTAGGCTCACATAACCGCCATCGGTCATCACCTCACCGGTAGGCTCAGTAGAACCAGTATGCAAAATCCGAGGCGCATCGCCCGCTTCTTGTAGGTTCATTTTAAAATCAATGAGATTTATTAAAATTTGTGCATGCATTTGTGGCTGCGTTGCACCGCCCATAACCCCAAAACTAAGCCAAGGCTTACCTGCTTTAGTCACAAACGCGGGAATAATCGTTTGAAAAGGTCGCTTACCTGGCGCATAGGTATTGAACCGCCCCTCGGTTAAATCAAACATTTGCCCACGGTCTTGCAGTACAAAACCAAGGTCGGCTGGCGTCATTCCCGAGCCCATACCGCGGTAATTACTCTGGATAAGTGACACCATATTGCCGTCTTTATCTGCCGTGGTGAGGTAAACCGTATCTCCGTGCTGTAGGGCTGGATTACCTGCATCAACACTTTTGGCGGCTTTATTCGTGTCGATTAATTTAGCTCGCTCATAGTTGTAGTGTTGTGATATCAACTCGGTAACAGGGACTCTATTAAAGGCCATATCAGCATAGAATTTAGCTCTGTCGGCAAAAGCCAGTTTTTTAGCCTCTACAAATAAGTGCACATATTCAGGGCTGTTAAAGCCCATAGCAGCGACATCAAAGGGTTCCATGGTTTTTAAAATTTGCAGGGCGGCAATACCTTGTCCATTGGGGGGTAATTCCCACACATCATAACCACGATAATTAACCGAAACAGGCTCAACCCATTCACTGGTGTGACTGGCTAAATCTTCATAGCTTAAATAGCCCCCTTGTGACGCCATATATTTATCAATACTTTTAGCGATATCACCTTTATAAAATGCATCACGCCCACCCTTAGCAATTTTCTCATAGGTGTTTGCTAACGCGGGATTTTTAAAGATTTCACCTACCGCTGGCATCTTACCCGTTGGCATATAGGTTTCTTTAAATCCTGGGAATTTAGCCAGCTTTTTAGCACTGCTATCAAGATAATAAGCAATGAGCTCTGATACCGGAAAACCATTGCGGGCGTAACCAATCGCGGGGGCAAGATTATCCGCCATAGGTAATTTACCAAACTTATTATGCAACTCATACCAACCATCAACCGCACCGGGAACCGACACAGGCAAAGGGCCAAGTGGCGGTAAATAGTCGAGCCCGAGGGATTTAAGCTTTTCTAAGCTCAATGATTTGGGGCTACGACCTGAAGCATTAAGACCATAAAGACGTTTATCTTTCGCACTCCAAACGATGGCAAATAAGTCACCACCTACACCCGAGCCTGTGGGCTCAACCAAGCCTAACATGGCATTAGCTGCAATCGCAGCATCTACCGCGCTGCCACCTTGCTTGAGTATATCAATCGCCACTTGAGTCGCTAATGGCTGGCTCGTCGCCGCCATTCCATGTGTGGCATACACTTCTGATCGGGTTGCAAATGCTTTACCCGTAATCCTATCCATGGCCATTACTCCTGAAGATGATACCGCTGTTGCCACGATAACGAGGGTATAAATTGAATTTATTATTTTTAACATAACACCTCCTAAATAAGAGGATTAAAGTAACAAGGCTGAGCAAAAATATCATCAAGCAATAGCACTTAAACTCAAGTTAAACGTAAGTAAAAATGTCTCACTCTCGCTCACGTATCCGATGCTGGAGCGGTCTATAGCCTTGCCTAACATAGGTTAAATTGCGGCTGGGCTCTGCATTTTAAGCAAGTTTGCGTATACAATAGCGTAATATTTTGAACCCTTAGCCACAGGATGCCCCATGCCTTGGATCCAACTCCGTGTAAATACCAATAGCGATGATGCTGAAACCATTAGTGATTTACTGATGGAAGCCGGCTCAGTCTCTATTACCTTTGAAGATGGTAAAGACACACCGATTTTTGAACCTAAACTGGGTGAAACCCCGCTATGGCGTGATACCGTGGTTGTGGCGTTATTCGATGCAGAAACTGACCTAACACCAACCATAGCCATGCTAAAAACCTTACCTTTCCTCGGTGAAAACTTCAGCCACAAGGTAGAGCAAATCGAAGATAAAGACTGGGTACGCGAATGGATGGATAACTTCCACCCTATTCTCTTCGGCACACGTTTATGGATCTGCCCAAGCTGGCGCGAAATCCCTGATCCAACCGCAGTAAATGTGATCCTCGATCCCGGTCTTGCCTTTGGCACTGGCACACACCCCACTACGGCACTGTGTTTAGAGTGGTTAGATAGCTTAGATTTACGTGATGAAGAAGTCATCGATTTTGGCTGTGGCTCTGGCATTTTAGCCGTAGCGGCACTAAAACTGGGCGCGAAAAAAGTTACCGGTATTGATATCGACTATCAAGCCATTGACGCCTCACGCGCCAATGCTGAGCGTAATGATGTCGCAGACAAGCTGGCACTCTACTTACCAGAAGATCAGCCCGCTGATCTTAAGGCCGATGTGCTAGTCGCGAACATACTGGCAGGCCCACTGCGCGAATTGGCGCCTTTAATCGCCGAACGCGTTAAAAGTGGTGGTAAATTGGCCCTTTCTGGTCTGCTAAAAGAACAAGCCCAAGAAGTCTCTGACTTTTATAGCCAATGGTTCGATATGGACGAAGCGGCTCACAAAGAAGATTGGAGTCGCTTGACAGGCACGCGCAAATAGCGCTAAAGGGTGGCGCAACGTGCGCCACCGTTGACTTCCCACAATATAGCCTCTGACTTCTTGACGATTAAATGTCAAGAAATAAAATTGCCTCTAGGTCATTTATTGACCTTTGCATCGCCAACAAAAAGGGCTACTATAGCGCCCCTTTGAAGAGCAAGGTGAAACATAAAATGCAGATTGGACCCTATCAACTGAAAAATCAGCTGATCGTGGCACCAATGGCAGGTGTCACCGACCAAGCCTTTCGTAATCTTTGTCTTCGTTATGGCGCTGCCTTAGCGGTTTCTGAGATGCTTTCATCCAATCCCGATGTTTGGGATACGGATAAAAGCCGCCAGCGCATGACGCATTCTGGTGAAGAAGGTATTCGCTCAGTGCAAATAGCCGGAGCCGATCCTGATTTAATGGCGCAAGCTGCGTTGTTCAATGTTGAACAAGGCGCTCACATCATTGATATCAATATGGGTTGCCCCGCAAAAAAAGTGAATAAAAAGCTGGCTGGCTCAGCGCTGATGCAAAACCCGCCGCTGGTAAAAGAAATTTTACAAGCCGTGGTCGCCGCAGTGAATGTACCCGTCACGTTAAAGATTCGCACCGGTTGGGAGCCAGAACACAAGAATGGTGTTCAAATCGCCCAGATTGCAGAGGATTGTGGCATCGCTTCGCTCGCCGTTCACGGCCGCACGAGGCAATGTATGTACAGAGGCAATGCCGAGTACGACACCATTAAAGCAATTAAACAGAATGTCTCGATTCCTGTCGTCGCCAATGGGGATATCGACAGTCCGGAAAAAGCCCGCTTTGTGCTGGAATACACCGGTGCCGATGCCTTGATGATAGGACGGGGTGCTCAAGGACGACCTTGGATTTTCAGAGAAATCCAGCACTACTTGGAAACGGGTAATAAGCTAGCGCCCATTGAGGTTGCCGAACAGCGTCAAGTGATGCTGGAACACCTCACCAAACTGTATGATTTGTATGGTGAATATAAGGGTATCCGCTTCGCCAGAAAACATATGGGATGGTACCTAGACCAAGAAGTTCAGCGCCAATTTAGGGCTGACTTTAATCGGCTGGAAACCGCTGCAGAACAGTATTCCCTCGTGGAATGTTATTTTGATGAATTAGTACAGAATTAATAAAGAGCAGAATAGAATGTTTGATCAGACAACTAACACAGAAGTTCACCAGCTTACCGTTGGCAAAATTGAAACCGCAAACGGCACTATCAAGCCCCAGTTATTACGTGATGCGGTCAAACGTGCCGTAACTAACTTCTTCGCACAGTTGGACGGTCAGGAAGCACAAGAAGTTTATGAAATGGTATTAAGCGAAGTGGAAGCACCTCTGCTAGACATCATCATGCAACACACTCGTGGCAACCAAACCCGCGCAGCAAACATGCTAGGTATCAACCGTGGTACTCTGCGTAAAAAATTAAAGAAATACGGCATGAATTAATCCGCAAGGATTAAGCTGTTGTATTGAAGAAGAAAAAGCCTGAAGTAATTCAGGCTTTTTTGCTATTTGATACGCACATATTTACACAACTATTTACACCGTCATCTACATCAGCAATGCCCTGCTCAATTACGCCATAAGCTATACCGCCAATAACACTCACTAGATTAAGCCGTTAGCTACGCCATCAAAATATCGCTTTTAAATAGAGTTAAATACCACTGTTACCGTGCCACTGAAAAGAGGCCCATCAACTCATCTACAAATAGCGATTACCTCACGATTGTTACAACACCTAACTGATGGTGGCTAAGTATTAAATTGCGACGTAATTAACACTTTATAGAGATAGAAATACGCTTTGCTTGCTTACCCATTAAGATGCAAATAACATGCATGTAAATAAATTGCCGTGTTGGAGCGTTTCTATGTCATCTGCTAATGCATCATCTGAGTTGTTCGTCTATGAAGAATCATCTAAATCTCAATCTTGGTTAGATAGAAAAGTCGGAGAACTAGTCGTCGAAGATTTCCGTCGTGCCCATGTATTTAGTCAATTTGGTATCGATTTTTGTTGCGGCGGTGGCAAATTATTATCTGTCGCCTGTGAACGCGCTGGCGCTGATACTAAAGCCGTTATAGCAGCATTAAACTCTGCATCCCTTACTAACGGTAAAGAAGATGAGTCGAATCATTTGCCGCTTGCAGAATTGATTGATTTTATCGAATCAACCCATCATCAATACATACGCGCCAAAGGGCCTTTGTTGATTGAATACTCAGAAAAAATGGTGAGAGCTCATGGTAAAGAGCATGACGAAATTATTCCTTTCGCAGGTTTAGTACGCGCGTTAATTGAAGACTTAATGCCGCATTTAATGAAGGAAGAAAAAATATTATTTCCTGCCATTCGCGCACTCAGCCAAGGTGAGCAAGTGAACGGCTGTTTTGGGCATATCAGCAATCCAATTAATGCTATGCAGCATGAGCATGAGGAAGCTGGGGCCATTTTGGAACAACTACATCAATTAACCAACGACTTTACGCCACCACCACACGCCTGCACTACATGGCGCGTTTGTTATGCCACACTTGCAGAGTTTGAGGCTGACTTACAC
The DNA here is from genome assembly GCF_050848685.1 of Shewanella sp. MF08487. NCBI lineage: Bacteria > Pseudomonadati > Pseudomonadota > Gammaproteobacteria > Alteromonadales > Shewanellaceae > Shewanella > Shewanella sp. MF08487. The sequence continues at coordinate 49,471 of NZ_JBOZPB010000008.1, read as the reverse complement.
AGGCATATTCATTTAGAAAGTAATATTTTATTCCCTAAAGCACTCGTTCTAGCGCAATAAAATTGATAACGAGAAATGGATAAGCACATTTTTGTGGTTATCCATACTCTCAACTTTGCTTTAGATAACCACTACAGGATAATTATCGATACGGCTCCTTCTGATCTATAGCCGTAATTCACAGTTCTAATACATAAAATAAATGATGTTTGAAGCACTTAATGTAAAAGAAAAAAATACACTACTAAGAAAAAAGAACTGAGAGCTCCGATAACAACGGGATAAATAAGATAGGCATCCTGTGACCTTGCTGCACGTATATAACATAATTGAGCAAGAAAATAATTGTAGGTAAACATCATCATTAAAATAATAACGCCATTACTAAAACGTAGTGTATTCATATTAAGAGAGATGACAGCAAGTAACAGCAAATTCAGCAGAATAAGATAAAGAAAGACTTTTTGCAGTTTATCTGAGCCGTTACGATTAACAGATGCAGCCATTACATGCCCCTATGTTTTCGCCCGTAATTTAATCGCATCGACCAATCGTTGGACATCAATATTGTTATCTGATATCCAGCGAGCGCCTAAAAACTTTAATAGCCCCTTAACCGGTTGTTCTCGAGTCACTTCACATAACACACGAATATCATCAAGTTCGATATAGAATGTCATTCCAATCGTGAGAGCTTCATTGCTCAAAATACCTACACCACTAATACTCACGTCTTTTATATTAGCGGTGCCAAATGAAGTAAAAACGAACCAACGAGTCGTAGATAAATTAACGGTTAAACCGTCACAAGCTAATGCCAATGGCGACCTTTTATTATGCCTCAGACTAAATCGCTGGTGAATTCGACGATTATCAAATTCAATATGTTGGTAGTCTGCAGCAAATTCATCCTCACCATTTGAATGCAAAAACTCTTCATGCAGATTCATAGTCATCCCTAACAAATGAGTTTAACTAATTTAACGAGTTAATCACTGCCTGCTGCGTAATTTCATTTACTGTAATACTCTTTTGGGTCGCATGCTCTGGCGGGCCAATCATACCTCTTAATAGCTGCTCTGCGGAAGAGGTTAAAATTAACGCTTCTATACGACGATTTGCCGCTGCTGCAGTATCAGTCGTGATATAAGGGATTTGATCTGCCATTCCGGTGACTTGAATGACTTGGTCGCGTTTTACACCACCACGTTCAAGTACTCTACGCGCCAATAAAGCCCTTTCACTCGACAACTCCCAATTGGTAAACAAATCTCCCGCATAGGGCGTCGAATCAGTATGCCCAGAAATAACCATACTATTAGTAATCAGCTTTAAAAGAGGCCCCAAAGATAACAGTAATTCCTCAAAATAAGGCTGCATTTTTGCACTACCGCGGGTAAACATAAATTGGTTAACATTGTCATGAATTAAAATACGGATCCCTTGGGGGACAACAGTCACAGCGATATTATCGGCCATACTTGAGCTTTGTACGACTTTATCTAGCTCTCGAGCTAATACCGTTAATTGTGCTTGAGTATCAAACTGTCCAGAGATCAATGCCCCTTCTTCGTGCCCTTCAGACTCCCCGCCTCGAAATGTAGGTTGAGAAGGAATGATAGGCGGCGCTAGGGACGTAGTATTACTCTCTAAATCAATCATAGAAGATGACTGACTTAGTTCGAATGGATTGATTGGCCCCGAAGGATTCATATCGCCACGCAGATACTGCACTATCATAGTACGTTCTTTTTGGTCAGCAATCTGCATAATCCACAGCACCATAAACAATGCCATCATTGCAAGAGTAAAGTCAGCAAAAGCGACTTTCCACGCGCCACCATGACCATGATTACGCTTGCCGCGTTTACGCCGCTTAATAATAACTGGCTCATTGTTGTGGAGCATCAGCTTTTTTGTCCTTCCATCCAACGTTCCAGTTCAATAAATGAAGGACGGTTTTCACTTTGTATTTGTTTTCGTCCCGCATCAATCGCCATCATTGGAGGCTTACCTTTTGAAAAGGTCACTAATATTGCTGCAATACAACGTAGTTGGGCCGACTTGCGGTCAACTAAATGCTCTAGTGCCTTTGACATGGGATCAAAAAAACAATAACAGGCAAAAATACCAATAAATGTTCCCACTAATGCTGCGGCAACTTTAACGCCAATCATAGTAATTGGACCGTCGATATTAGACATAGTAATAATAATACCGAGCACTGCGGCTAAAATACCAAAACCAGGCATCGCTTCGCCCACTTTACTAAATGCTTCAGATGGCCGTAATCGGTCCTCCTCAATACGATGGATTTCCTCTTCTAATATGTGCTCTAAATCATGGGGAGATATTTTACCTATCGATTGCACGCGCAAATTATCGATTAAGAATTGTAGAACATGTGGCTGAGCAAGCATTGCTGGATACATGAGAAAAATAGAACTCTGTGTCGGGTTCTCTAAATGTTCATCAAGCACTTTTAGACCCTGTGATTGGATCTGCGCCATTAATATTCCCATTAAAGGAAATAGTTGGGGATAGAATTCGGGATCTTCCTTACCTTTCTGAAACAATTCTTTTAATTGCTCAAACATTTCTTTCAAAACAGATTGTGGATTAGCAATAATTAATGCCCCCACGCCAGCACCCGCAATGATTAAAATCTCAGCAGGTTGCCATAATGCAGCTAAAGCACCGCCAGCCCAAACATATCCACCAAATACAGATGCTAAAATAATTAACAGCCCAACTAGTTTACTCATTACGATCTTCTCACTTTTAAACTTTAGCGCTGCAATATTGTTTTTAACTGTGAAATAGCTGATTTATGCAATTGGCAAATACGCGTTTCTGTTAATCCCAATGCCATCGCAATTTCTTTTAAATTCAGTTCATGATGATAGTAAAGCGACAGAATTAGCTGTTCTCTTTCATTTAATTTCGAAATAACTTTCATCAGGGTTTTTTTGATGAGTAATTGTTCAACATCATTACTTCTATCTACGGGCTGCTCACCGCCCAACAACAGCTCGTCCAAACTTTTCATCGACTCAGACTGTGTTGAATATAAGCGTTCTCGATATTCTTCGGCGCCCAGCCCTAACGCGCTAGCAACCTCAGCATCACTGGGTTCACGCCCCATTTCTCGGCTCAAACGTCTAACAACATCATTGAGCTCGTGGGCTTGTTGCCTTACGGGCCTTGGACGCCAATCTTGGCGCCTCAACTCATCCAATATCGCACCGCGAATACGCTGCCCGGCAAAAGAAATAAATCCATTATCCAGCTCGCCAGGGTAACGACGAGACGACTCCAGCAAGGCCATCATGCCTATTTGCTCCATATCCTCGAGCGCCAACATAACGCCGCAATGGCTGCGCATTTGCGATACGACACGTTTAATCAATGGTAAATATTGCCGAATAATCTGTTGTTCAGATTGGCGTTCATCGACTGGATAGTCAGAGGCTTGTTGGTATGCCAGTTGGCCTGCTGTCGTCATAATGGTTACTGAATAACCATACGGGTAAAAAGCACTTCGTCGATATCCGATGGCAACTGATTATCTGATAGCACTTTTATCATTAATATCAATGCCTCGGCCTGCAGACTATCGAGTTGATCGAGACTATTTAACTCCGCAAATGTTTTGCGTGAAAACATTTTCATCATTGCGTTACGCAGCAATGCATCTGAGTCAACTAAAACCGTTTGCATACCGGGATTACGGCTTTTTAATGACATTTCTAACAACATATAATGCGGATATTTATCCCCAGGGATCGAGATAACAAACTTTTCTAGTGGGTAATATTTCGGCACAGGTACAGGCTCGACTTCCGGTTCAGAAGCGAACAATTTTGTTAACGTCCAATCCGCATTATTACTTCCAACCCAAAAGGCGCCCGCGGTAGAACTAATCAGTACCAGTACAGCAACGATAATTTTTACTAACTGAGATTTTGCAATTGCCATGAAACGACTCCGGCGTTAAGCCAACAAATCTAATTGAGATTTCTCTCTATGTGCTGTATCCACTACTTGTTCAGCTGTAGTTTCTGCTGCAATTGATGAGGAAAATAGCGCAGTTTCCTGCTGCTTTTGTTGTGCATCCCCTTGGCCAATATCAACGTCTATTTGGCCGCCATGGTCCATCGCTAAATCAACTCTAAGGCGTTCTAATCCGTTGAGTAAAGCATCACGAATGGCTGGGTTTACCGCATGCATTTGTACCTGTAAACGGTCGCCCTCTAAGCGAATATTAAGCTCTATCTTCCCTAACTCGGGCGGATCTAGTCTTAATTCAGCCCGTTTAATATGCTGATCGACTTGAAAACGAAGGTGTTCTCTTAAGGGAGTTAGGATCTCCTGCGTTTGCTGTGCCAAGGGAGCTGCAGGCGTTAACGATACCGGCCCCCATTGCGTTGTACTTGCCGCTTGCGGCGCCGCAGCTTGGGGTAATCCAATGGCATTAATATCCTTCACTTCATGTCCTCTAAATTCGGAGAAAACACGTTGAAATAACGAGGGATCTGATTTAAGCAGCGGTGCATCGTCATTAAAAGAAGCCAACATAAAGTCGGGTGAAAATGTGCTACTGGTTTTTGATGACTCTGTATTAATGCTCGTAGTCTGAGGAATTCCTCCCGCTAGCATTGTCGATGAAGTCATTGCAGATGCTTGCCCTAAAGCAAATCCTGCACCTAAGGCTTCTCTTGGAGTCTCAGTGCTCGTTGGCAACATAAAAGACGTAAAGTTTTGCACCGTAGGCACTAGATTAACCGTTTTAGTTGCAGTAATAGCGGCAGCCGTCAAAGGCAACGTTCCTGTGGAGTGACTTGTGGCAGTTAAGCTACTTGGGGCAGTTAAGCTGCTTGCGGTAGCCAAGCCACTGATCGTAGTTAAGCTATTTTCAGCATCAAGGTTTATACTATCAGCCCCCATAACGGCGCGATTCAATAACGACAACGGCAGGCTTTGCGATGCTGTGGCAAAAGATATACCACCTAACATATCAACTGTAACCGCTTGGTTTAGAAGGGTGTCATTGTCGCCAGCCCCATCAAAAACACAGTGCTCAGCCGTTGGGTTACACTGTACTTCCTCTAAAGGTTTTTGAGTCGAGGCCGAATCAACAGCAAGTGCGACAGAGGTAAATGACGCAGATTTATCCTGATCAACTGCACTTGTTACTTTAGCTGTCGAGTGGGTATTTGCCCCCACTGGACGAGTTGAAAGAAGATCAGCGATCATCCAAAGCTCCACTCACTTGCGTTAATTGATAGGCCGCTAAGCCTGCTTGTTGTTCCTTAAAACGGCTCATCTCTGTCGCTAATTCATCACGAGCTAATATCAACTCTTGTAGCACTTGAGCATGAATACACTTTAATGCGTCGCGAGCAGATTGTTGCTCGGTATCGTTAGTCTTGCCTGCTTGTTGCAGCGCTTTGACCAAAGCGATATTCACTTTTCGGACGTTGTCCCAATCTTGAGTATCTGCATATTGGCGTAAAGCACTGCCAAAACGCGCCCACTGTTTAATTGAGATTGGTCCATCCTTCTCTAACATTCGTTATTACCTGAGTTACGGGCACCAAAGCTTCAGCACTGTTTTCCACACTGGCGCTCACCAGTTGTCGGCTACAAAAGTCATAAAGACGATGTAAACTCAGCGCCACTTCACCGCCATTTTCAAGGTCGAGCATCGAATCCAAGCCATGTACTATGTTAAGGCACTTATGAATACTCATCCCTTTGGCTTCAAAGCGTTGATATTCCATATGGCCAGCAGCTCGTTCTAGTTCTTCCAATAAGCCTTCAAGTAACATACGTACCATATCGTGGGGCGTTGCCGCAGCGACTTGTGCATCTAACGCCGTTTGTTTATAAGCATTAAATGGATCGTACTCGTTTAACATTGATGATAATTTCCTAGTTAAATAACCCGCTCGCTGCACTAAATTGATTAATCGTCGCTTCCATTGCCGTAAATTGCGTCAAATAAATCTGATATCGCTGAGTCATTTGATAATTGTGACGGTCCATACTGTCATTCACACTTTTAATTTGTTTGTTTATGGTTTCTTGTTTGGTATCAATATAGCCATTGAACTGTGTAAACGGTTTTAAAGTTTTTTCTATGTTACTGATATAACTATCTTTACCAGTAAACATTGCCTGTACTTTTTCGGGATCCGCTTTAAAACTATCAGTCAGTTTCGCATCGTCAATTTTAAGCTTGCCATCACGGCCCATCTCAATACCAATATCAGATAAACGCATGCCGTTTGGTGCACTGGCAAATACTGAATCACGCAACTTAGTCTGTAATAAACGAATCGAAGTATCACCTTTCAACACACCAATCTGCGCTTGACTGACTGCAGGTGTTTTATCGTCTTTATCTTTATCCGCGGTGTCACTGCCGGAGGTACTCACGCCTACAGAGCGAGTCAATTGATTGATTTGTGTCATTAAAGAATTAAAAGAATCGACAAAATCTTTAACCGCTGTCTTATTGGCTTCAAAATCTTCAGTCACTTTAATCATGCTGCTTTCGCCAGCTGCATGTACTTTGACTAATTCAAGACTCACGCCATCAACTACGTTTTCTAGGTAGTTGCTACTGCTGGTAATACTAATACCGTTTAACGTTAACTGTGCATCTTGCGCGGCGCGGCGTTCTGTCATGCCCCAATCGGCACCATCAAACTGCACTTGCAGCTTATTCGCTACGCCAGATTCCTTTGACGACAGCATAAATTCGATTTGATTACCGGTGCGCACCAATGATGCTTGTACGCCAGTATCACCCGCTTGCTTATTGATAACATCGCGTAGCTGCGATACGGAAATAGCCGCGCCACCATTAATCGTTGCTAAATCAATTTCTAAACGCTTTGCCGGGTCACTGCCTACTTGAATGCTAATGACGCCAGTTGCGGGTAGCATTTCGTTTTCAGTGGCGTAGGTTTTAGTCAGCTGATGCGCTTGTGCCAACTTCTGCACACTTAAATCGTAGTTACCTTTAGGTGCATCAGATTTCACTGTGGCAGTGGCATTATCACCCGACACAGTCGCCATTTTACCATTGGTGGCACCACCCATTTCACTGAGCTTAGTGGCCATCTTCTTCATGTTGGTTTCAAGCAACGTATAGGCATCTAGCTGTGTTTTGCTGGTCGTTAGTTTGCCTTTATAAAGCGTATCTTTACCCGCACGGTCTGCGCCAACCAATTGCTGAGCAAATTGTGCCGCACTCATACCTGAAATCATAACTACCTCCAATAAATTGAAAAGCAAAACACATGCCAAAATTAATTAGTTGTTTTTAAACAACATTTAATCTGCGACATGGTTAGCGTGAGCAATGCGCTTCCGTAGAAAGCTATTAAACGGAAACCTGCCTTCCACTGTGAAATGCTAAATCGCAACGTAGAGCTGCTGAGCTTAAGTGTTTTTAAAGCAATATAATAAAAATGCCAGTCAGCTTAGCTCACTGGCATTCACACTCATATTGGCTAGCTTAATGAGCGGCATTAAAAAGCTATATCAGCTTAGTGAAGACGCTCGCTAACATGAGCTTTAATTAACGTAACAGACCCATGACTAAACCCGTATTCTGGTTAGCAGAAGCCAGTACTGTCGTACCCGCTTGAACCAGTAATTGGTTGCGTGTCATGTTGGCAGACTCAACAGCAAAATCAGCATCCATAATACGGCCAGCTGCGGCTTTGGTATTTTCAGTTATGCTAGTAAGGTTAGAGGCGGTATGACCAAGACGGTTAATGTTGGCACCTAAATCTGAACGTGCAGTACCCACAGCTTTAAGAAGTGTATCAACTTCATCAAGTGCTAATCTTGCGTTAGCGCCCGTATCTAATTTAACAGTAGTTGCTATTGCTGCTGGAGTATCGAATTTAACCTCAAGTGTCTCGGTCTTATCAGAACCAATTTGGAAAGTAACACCTTTAGCAGTAGCTAGTTCTGTAAACAAGTCATTACCCGCATAGGTAGTTTTGCCTAAGATACGAGTGACTTCTAAACTTAGCTCCTGAAATTCCGCATCCAAAGCTGTCATATCATCAGTTGAGTTAACCCCGTTCGCTGCTTGTGTGGCTAATTCTTTTTGACGGTTAGCAATGGTATTTATTTCTTCTAAGGCGCCATCTGCCGTTTGCAACATAGAAGTCGCATCAGAAATGTTACGAGAGGCTGTTTCCATGCCACGCACGTTGGCATTCATGCGGTTAGCAATTTGTAGACCTGCAGCATCATCAGATGCACTGTTGATACGCAGACCAGTAGATAAACGCTCCATAGCGTTGGTCAGTAGGTTGTTACTTTTGTTAACGGCACCTTGTGCAACGATTGACGCGTAGTTTGTGTGAACACCTAACATATTAATTCTCCAAAAATATTAAATAACTTGATTAGACCTGATTACAGGGATAACTAATTAAAGCGGCAGCTTCTGCTGATAACTGAAACGATATTTGAAAAAATATGTCATTTGCCCAACTAAATATAAAACTGAGCATAAAGCTTTAAAGCAAAATGTTAAATAAGCTCGTAAAAACAGTTACTAATGATTATGAACACTCGTTTAACCACCGATACAAAAATGCCAGTGGACTTAGCCCACTGGCATCAAGATGCAATATGCCACTTCAATAATAACAATGCGCTTAGATTATTGCGCAGTCGCGCAATAACCACTCACACCAACAAGGCGCTTACCTGTTCACGGTTTGCATTGCTTTGTGCTAGTAGCGAGATCATTTGGTAAGCAAAAGGCGTAGGTTGCATAAATTTATGCAAATACTGCAAATCTTCTTTCGGCAGACTGACAGCATTTAATTGCTTAGCCTTTGCGAGCAATAATCGATGCGAGGCTTGAATAGCTTCGATTTGCAGTGCAATTTTTTTAGCCACTTTGGCTATTTTAGCGAGTGTTATTTTTAACATATCAATATCAGTGAAGCGCCACTCGCGCGGATCTTGCCAGCTAAAGATTTCTTCTAGATGAATATTACGTGGCTCACCTGCGGGCAAGCGTTGCCCTTCACCCACCATTAATATGCCTTTATTAAGCGCTAACCAGCGCTCTGATGTCACACTGAATACCGTTTCATGGCTAATGGAGTGATCAATACTTATCTCTAGTTGCGCTAAAACAGGCTCAATAACCTGCTGTAGTGCTAAGCGATTTTGATTAGCGGGTAAGTATAAATGCAGTGTTTTTTTAGGCCCATAAAGGGTGATGTGCTCATCACGGTTTTTGCTGGCTGTTAAGTCAACCCGCCTAAATCTGAACTGGTGAGTGGTAGCCGGTTGTGACACTGAAACTAAGTTAAAATGATGATCTAATAATATTTTACCTTGGTAAGTCGGTTGAATTTGCAGTAACTCTTGTCGATATTGCTCTGCCTGTTCAATCGCTTCTGTTGGCGTAGCCGTTTTATTAAACAGGCAGCTTTGCAGTTGTCGATGCAACAAACTCAGCAACTCTTTCGCGCTGAGTAAACTCTTTAATACGACTTGTGAGGCACTGATATTGTGCTGTTCTTGCGTCACTTTAGCCCAGCGCCCATAGGTTTCTAACCTATGTTTGGGAATGGGCCGCGCTTTTGCGTCGCCACGGGGTGAAACAGCAAGTGGCGCCACATAATGTGATGTGACGGTTTGGCTTTGACGTAATTGAGTGAGTGACTCTCCAATCCCTTTAATCATTTTACTGCTACCTAGATGACTTACATATGATTAAAAAGGGACAGCTGGCTAATCTGTACAAATGTTTGCTGGGTGATCTTTAAGGCGGTTAACTTGACATTAAACTCAGCAGTCGCCGCGGCATAATCCAACTCCTGCGTTTCACCAATCACTTGCTTACTAAAAAGTATCATTTCTTCATGGGAGCTTTTTACTAGTGACAGGTTATTTTGTTTACCACCAAAATCCGTGATGGCTGCACCGATACTGTCTAAGGTCTCGTTCAAAGTCGTTTGCATTGCCCCTGCCGCAGTACTAAAAGCGCCGTCAGTAGGTGATAAACTGGGATCTTTTAATACGGTAATATAATCCATCGCTTGATTTAAAATATCTTGGCTCGCATTGGAAAATAGCACAGCTTCAGCAGTGACATTAGCCGTCGTCCACGAAGAGCTAGAGGTTTGTACACTGCGTTGGCTGGCATCACCTTGGTAAATATATTTGCCGCTAGCATCTTTAACTACTGGAACTTTATCAACGGCATTACCTGAAAATAGATAATTACCTGATTCATCTTGGGCATTAATATTATCAACCAACCCCTTTAATAGCTCTTCCATTTCAGAGGCATAGGCTTTTCTATCCTCTGCAGAAAGATTTGAACTATTGGTTGCAATACTGATTTCTCGCATCCGGTGCTGAGTCTCAACCATGCTAGATAAATAAGTTTCAGAGCGCCCCATGCTGGTGCTTAACGCATCAATATTTTTAACATATTGATTAACTAGCGCCAGATCTCGCTGATTATCCATCACCCTAACCACACCAATAGGGTCATCTGATGGGGCTAGGATTGATACTCTTTTTGACATCATTTGATTCAAACGTGCCACATCATAGGTAGTATTTTGTAAGCTGTTTAAATTATTGGTATATAAATTTTGCATGGTAACGCGCATAAATAAAATCCTTAAAAGCTACTTAGCATAACTTGAAACAGCTGATCCGCAGTAGAAATCACTTTGGCATTTGCCATATATGACTGCTGATAAATAATCAGGTTAATTCCCTCTTCATCGGGGCTAACGCCACTGGTACTGGCCCATTGGGATTGCGCATCATTTTGTAAATCAATACTGGTTTTAGCAAAAGAAATAGCTTGGCGTGATGCTGAACCTAATTGACCTACCTTGCTCGAAAACGATTCAGAGAAACTAGTGTTGCTACCTAAGCTGGTAAAATTAAGTTCTTTACTCGCAAGTTGGACTAAATCTTTAAGATTCGTGTTATCCCCTTGGCTACCATCTTTACCAAAGGCCAATTTGTCAGGCGTAAACCCAGCCGTTATAGATAAACTTCCGCCAGGATTATTTGCATCAAAAGTAAATAAATCTTGCGTGGGCGTTGCCCCATTTAAATCCGTACCGGCAGCCAGAATAGTATTAAACTCAGTCGCAAGCATAACGGCTAGCTCATCAATATAGGCTTGAGAGCCTTCCAGTTGAGTATCACGATAGTTAAGCAGTGCACCCAAACTTCCACCCGCTGCCATATCAACAGTAAACTGACTCTGACCAAAGGTAATCGATACCAGATTATTTTTAGGATTGGTAGGATCGGGAGCGCTGGTAAGCTTAGCCGCTGTATTGCCGGTTAATAATGGTTCGCCCCTAGCCAAAGAGATATTCACCATACCCTGACTATCTTCAACCACGCGAATATCGACAATGGCAGCTAAGGCATCAATCGCCGCATCTCGGCCATCTTGTAGCGCTGGCGGGATAGTCCCTGTGACACTTGCCGCTTGAATATCGCGGTTAAAGTTGGCGATAATCGCCAGCTGCGAGGTCACTTCTTTTGCAGACGCGCCTAATTGGCCATTAATTTGGCTACGTTGTGAGTCGATGTTGTCGTTAATGGCATTCACTCTTTGCGTGAGCGCTTTAGCCTCATTAAGCACACCTTGTCGATAGGCAATAAGGTTTGGTTGCTCCATGGAGGAGTTTAATGCCGCAAATAATTGATCTAACCCTTGTGATACATTATTGCCTTCGGCGCCAAATACCTGCTCAGCTTGACGTAAATAACTGCTCTGCACTTTAGAAAAACCAACCGCACTCGTGGTTTGCCATAATTGAGCGACTTCATACTGATCAGAAATTCGGCGTACGCCATCAACAAAAACGCCTGCGCCACCACCGTAAGCTCCGCCACCGACCGAACTTAACATCACTTGTTGGCGTGAATAGCCATCAACCATAGCAGTAGCAACATTATTTGAAGTCGCATTCAATGCGGCCATACTTGCCAGCAGGCCAGACTTACCAATGTTCAACATGCTCATTTAAAATCCTTGCCGATGGGCCGCAAAATAAGTGCTGGCTGCATCGCTGTAGTTGTCATCTGTTGAGGATCAAAGGCGACCGGATCTTTAGCTGACTGAAATGAGCGTGATAATTGCTTAGTCATTACCTCAGCTAAACCCATGCCGTTAACTTTACTCAATCGACTCGCGAGCTCTGCATCGTGAAGGTCTTGGTATATGCCGTCATTACTTTTAGAGGTTAAAGGGCTATCTTCATCGGACATAGCGTCGGTGGCCGAGCGCATTTGTTTCAGTACCGTCTGTAAGAATTGTGCCTCAAACTGTTGGCTCACTAATTTAAGTGCGCCCTGCTCGCCGTTGGCTTTAATCAGATCTTCGGCATTAAGTTTATTTAAATAGCCGCCAGTATTTTCAACTTTCATTAGATCACCACCAAATCAGCTTCTAAGGAACCCGCTTCTGCTAACGCTTCTAGAATCGCCATCAAATCCATTGGGGTTGCGCCTAAACTATTTACCGCCCTCACAATGGCTTCTATTGAGGTCCCTTCAGGCCAGACAAACATACGTTTATTACCTTGTTCAACCATGACTTGACTGTCATTTGTCACTACGGTTTGACCTGCGGCATTGCCTAAATAAGCCCCATTTGGTTGGCTTACATTTTGCTGTTCTACGATTGTGACCGTCAAATTGCCGTGGCTCACAGCAGCTTTACGCACAACTACATCGCCACCCAGTACAACGGTTCCGGTGCGGCTATTAAACACGATCCGAGGTGAACGTCGACCTTGATCGATTTTCAGCTCTTCAAGCATTGACATGAACGTCACACGTTCACGATTTGATTTTGGTGCATGGATCAACACTTTTGCATGGTCTTGTGCACGGGCAATATCTGGCCCAAATAACTCATTTACGGCTCGTTCTATATTGCGGGCGGTTTTAAAGTTAGGATCTTTGAGGTTTAAAATAATGTCTTCGTTGTCACTAAAGTTACTTTTTATGTGGGCTTCAAGTAGAGCGCCATTAGGAATAGTGCCTACAGTGGGGACATTGACAGTGACTGACGAGCCATTACGCCCCGACGCTGAAATACCGCCCACAACTAAGTTTCCCTGCGCAACGGCGTAAACTTCACCATCAACAGCACGTAAAGGCGTCATCAGTAAAGTACCGCCCTGTAAGCTTTTAGCATCACCCAGTGATGACACTGTCACATCTAAAGACTGCCCAGGACTTGCCAGCGAGGTAATAGTGGCATGCACAGCAACGGCTGCAACGTTCTTTAGCTTAGGATCGGTTTTATCATCAATTTGCACGCCAAATTGCTTAAGCATGTTAACCACTGACTGGCTGGTAAATTTAACTTGAGAGCGATCTCCTGTACCATTTAAGCCCACAACTAAGCCATAACCCACGAGCTGGTTGTCTCGTAGACCTTGCACATCAACAATATCCATTAAATAACGGCTTTGATTTTGCTCTTGGGCTTGTAGGGAACAGCTAGCCAAAAGTAACAATAATAAACAACGTAGCATCAAAAAATCCTTGGCTAAAGCGGGAACCATGGGCTGTTAAAATAACGAGAAGCCCACCCCATAGCGTTACTGTCGGCAATAGCGCCTTGTCCACCGTAAATAATTCTGGCATCGGCAATACGTTGAGATGAGATAGTGTTGTCGTTACCAATATCATCGGTACGTATTATCCCAAGCAGACGTAAATACTCATCACCTTGATTCAAGCGCAACCATTTTTCACCACGGATCAATACCGTACCATTAGGTAATACCTTAGAAACCGTGACCGTAATTGAGCCTGATAACTGGTTTTGCTGAGTACTTGAGCCAGCACCATTAAACCCACGTGAAAAAGAGGTTTTACCATCCGCTTTAGTACTATTGTCACCAAAGTTGCCCGCAAGACCCAAACCCATATCACTCTCTTTATTGGTTTTGGTGTCAGCTTTTTTGCTCGAGTAGGTTTTTTCATCTAATGCGACAGTTAAAATATCGCCTTCACGATAAGCACGTTTATCCTTAAATAACGTCAGCATAAAACCCGGACGATATACGCTGCCGTCTTTCGCATCTGGCAAACTGTAGTCAATCTCAGGTGGTGCCCATTCTTTAGTCCCAGGCTTAGTCTCTGAAGGTGGAATATGAGACATGCAACCGGATAAAAATACAAAACATAAAAGCCATAACCAACGCATTATTGCCTCTCTATAACGATTGATTAAGGAATTTGAGCATGTCATCGGAGGCTGAAACGACCTTTGCATTCATCTCGTACGCTCTTTGCGTAGAAATCATTTCAACCATTTCTTCAACCACGTTCACGTTTGCGCCTTCGAGCGCGCCTTGGCGTAAAGCGCCTAAGGCTTGATCGCCTGCCACACCTTCAACCGCAACACCCGAGGCTGCTGTTTCACGATAAAGGTTATCACCACGCGCTTCCAATCCGGCTGGGTTGGTAAAGTTAATCAGTGTAATTTGACCTAAATCTTGAGGATCTGCCTCACCCGCCATTTTTGCAGTCACCACACCGTCGCTTGCAATGGTCACGGTTAATGCATCTTCAGGGATGACAATATTAGGCACTAAAGGCAAGCCCTGAGACGTCACCATCATACCTTCGCTACTGCGATAGAATTGACCATCACGGGTATAAGCCAGATCACCACTTGGTTCCTCTACTTGAAAAAAACCATGGCCTTCAATCGCTAAATCTAATTGCTGACTGGTGTTTTGCATATCACCAGTGGTGAATATTTTTTGCGTGCCGACAACGCGTGTACCCGCACCTAACTGTAATCCTGATGGCAGGGTATTTAAGGCGTCAACCTGCCCACCGGGCTGGCGTTGGACCTGATAGAAAAGATCGTTAAACGCAACACGGTCACGTTTAAAACCAGTGGTATTAACGTTTGCCAAGTTGTTGGCAATCGTAGTCATTTTAGTATCTTGTGCTGCGAGACCGGTTTTACTCACCCATAAAGCTGATTGCATACCAATAATCCTTAAACATTGCCAAGCAGACGATTACCAGACTCAGCTAATTTTTCTGCACTTTTCATTAATTTAACTTGAATTTCAAATTGACGACTTAAATCCATGGATGCAATAAGCTCAGACACTGCTTGCACATTACTCGACTCAAGGAAACCACTATCAACCAAAACATCTTCATTCTGCGCCATGACTTGACCATCACGGCTATAGAGCAAGCCATCAGGGCCTTTTTGCATTAACGCTAAATCTGGATTGACGAGCTTTAATCGACCCACTTCCTCAATAATTCCACCTTCTGAAGGTAAAATACTGACGGTACCATCCTCACCAATGAAGAGATCTTTATGCTCAGGTAACTGCATAGGACCATCGATACCTAATACCTGCCGACCATCAACCGTTAACATCCCCTCGGCATTGGTGACCATAGCACCTGAGCGGGTATACGCTTCACCGCCATCGACTGCGACGCTAAATAAACCCCGATCTCGAATCGCTAAATCCAACGTACGGCCAGTAGGATTAAGCACCCCACTTTGATGACTGAAACCACTGTTTTCTGTCTGCGCCATGACCCGCGTATTCAAGCTATTACCTTGAGCGGCTAAAGGCACCGCATTCACGCGCTCAAGATCGGCTTTAAAGCCTGCGGTATCAGCATTAGCTAAGTTGTTAGCACGAATACTTTGCGCTTCAAGAATACGAACAGCGCCGCTAGCGGCGGTATAAAGCATCTTATCCATATTAATGCCCCTGCTTAAATCGCATTCAGTAGTGCTTGCTGCATGGTAGAGTTAACATCAAGCACTTTGGCGTTAGATTGATAATTACGCTGTGCTGTCATGAGGTTAACCATTTCGGCCGTTGTATCCACGTTCGAGCCTTCTAAATATCCGCCCGTAACTGTGCCCATAGTGCCGGTTGCTGGTGCGCCCGTAATTGCTTGACCAGCGGTATTAGTGGCAACCCACGCATTATTACTCACCGCTGATAAACCGTTTGGATTACTGAAGTTTGCAAGCACTACCTGACCTTGTAATTGGTCTTGGCCGTTAGTATATGTGCCATAAAGCATGCCGTTATCATCTAAACGCACACCTTTTAACTCACCAGAGGTGTAACCATCTTGAGATAAACTAGAGTTGTTATATTTAGCCGCATACTGGGTGCTTTTATCAAAATCGATATCAAATTTCAGATTGGTGGCACCATTTGACAACGTGAGGTCGAGTGATTGCTTAGTGGTAGCTGGATTTAACACACCATTGGTATCGAATGTCAGTTGAGTGGTATCTGGCAGGACAGCACCATCAAGGGTGTAGTTTACCGTCCATTCATTAGCCGCTGTTTTGACATAATATTGAGTCACAACGTGTTCTGCACCCAATGAGTCATACACGCTACTGGTTCCAATAGAATGGTAAGTATTAATATCTTTAGGATCAAAAGCGACGGCGATAGGTTCAACTCTCGCATCTAAGTTAGAAACCAAGCCGACTTTAGTGGTTGATTTAGCAGGTAATGAACCCGTCCGCACCTGTAAATCACCCACATTACCCGCTTGTAATTGTCCCGTTGCATTAACAGAATAACCCTGTAAACGACTACCGACTGGGTCAGTAATAAAGCCTTCGCTGTCTTTGTGGAACATCCCTGCTCTGGCGTACATAGCGCCGCCATCCGATCCTTTTAGCACAAAAAAGCCTTCGCCTTGAATACCCATATCCAGCTGACGGCCGGTATAAGTTAAGCTACCACCTTGAGAGAAGTTCTGCGTTGTTGACATCACGCCAACACCACCGGCCTGACCGCCGTTATAAATAGAAGCAAACTCACTGCGACCACCACGAAAACCATTAGTTGATGCGTTGGCAATATTGTTACTAATGGTATTGAGGTCTTGGGTTGTCGCCTGCAATCCACTTAAAGCTATGTTAAATGACATGTTAATATCCTATAAAAATAAGTTACGAAACTTCAGAAATATTCAGTACCGAGACAACGCCCACGCCATGGCCCATTTCGGCCATCATCATGCCTGATGCACTCGAAAAGTGGATTCTCTCTATGGGAGCCTTAATATACGTTGGCGCAACGAGCGTATTCTCACCCACTGTTGCTTTGGCTTTTAGCTCATATTTTCCAGCCGTTAAGCCAAATGCTTGCGGGTCAACGGTAAAGCGAATATCGCCCACACCTTGAGCGCCCAGTTGTATTGTGTGAACCACTTGACCTTGTGCATCCACAATATCCAAATCTAATGCTTCTACGGCGTTTTCTAGATAAATCTTGCCCTCGACGGCTTCATTATCGAGCTGAAGTTCAGACACTGGCACCATAGCGTTCTTGCCGATTAATGATGCTGATTGCACGATCCCCAAATTCTCCATCATGATCATTTGGTTCGATTGGTTTGCACGCATCCCTTCTAAGCTTTCGACCTGCGAGAATTGCGCTAACTGTGAAATATATTCGGCACTATTAAGCGGCTTAGTGGGGTCTTGATTCTTAATTTGCGCAATCATTAACGTCATAAATTCGTTCTTTAATGATGCTGCATCATTAGCGGGAGCATTTAATGCACCTGCTGGATTCTGAACGGCATTGGTACCAGTGCGAGGCAATTCCATGCTACTTATTCCCTAGTTGCAATAAACCTTGCTGCATAGAACGCGCACGATTCATAATTTCTACACTTGTGTCAAATGAACGACTTGCGGCCATCATGTCAGCCATTTCTTCAATCGTGTTGACGTTAGAATAAGCAACATAACCCTGTTCATTAGCAAAGGGATGATTTGGCTCATAACGCATATCTAATGGGGCATCGGCCTGCACTATGTCACTCACTTCAACAGAAGCGCCAATCGCGCCTTGTTGTGTTGAATCATAAATCGTTGCAAATACCGGCTTTAATGCGCGGTATGCCTCATCTGGAGTGGCCGCGGCTGTGCCTGCGTTTGCGAGATTACTGGCAACCGTATTCAAACGAATGGTTTGGGCGTTCATACCTGCGCCCGCGATTTGATAGATATCACCAAATGACATATAAGCTCCTAACGTCCTTCAATGGCAGACTTTAGACCTGCTATTTTCATATTTAAAAATGTCAAACTCGTTTGATAATCCATCGCATTTTGTGAATATCTCGCCTGTTCTTTACCAAGCTCTACGGTATTATTATCCGCAGAATTTTGGTAAGGCATGCGATAAGCAAGGTCGTACTGTTGATCCATCGGCATGCCAGCCTCGACGTGTTGCATCGCAGCTTTGAAATCGAGATCTCTGGCTTTATATCCAGGAGTTTCGGCGTTAACTAGATTGCTCGCTAATACCTTGCTTCTCTCCACTCTAAAATCGAGCGCTTGAGGATGTATTCCTAATGCTTTATCAAGGTTGATAGCCATCTCAACTCCTAGTAATGTATGTCCAATAAAATCGATGGCTTACACGCTTACAATTAGCATGCCAATATATTTATCATTATAAAACAGTTGGTTAAATGAAAACGCTATTTATGAACGGAAAGGCATTTTCCCTCACCCTCTTTTTGAGCATAGGGTTACTTCCGCTCAATGTGCAGGCAAAGGGGCAGAACACGGCAACCGCTCAAATATCTCAACAAATGACCAGCGCGCTTACCGCTGAAATCAGTCAATGGCAACAGTCGCAAGAAATAAAAAAGATCAGTAAAAAAATCTCATTACAAGTCCCTTCAAATGCCCATAAATTTAAAGCCTGTAGTACCACACTAAAAATCGACGCGCCGAAGGGCCTCCCTTTTGGTAGAGTTCAACGTAAGGTCAGTTGCACATCTGAAGGCTGGTCGCTCTATGTCCGCGCGAAAGTTTCCCTTAGCGCCTACATACCGGTAGCCAATAAAACGCTCGATAGAGATGACATTGTTACAGCAGAAAATCTGCAGTGGAAAATGCTGCCATTGACCGCTTCCGATCAAGATATCATTACCGATGATAAGCATATTTTAGGGCAGGCTGTTGCTCGAAAAATCAGAAAAAACAAACCAATAAGAACACAAAATTTAAGTATTCCTTTGTTAGTCAACATAGGAGATCAGGTGATTATTGAGGCGGTAAGCAATACTTTTTATGCCAATATGATAGGTATTGCGATGGATGCGGGTAAAAAAGGGGAGGCGATCAGAGTTAAAAATAGCAGCTCAGGCAAAATTATTACGGCTTATCCTATAGCTAAAGGTCGAGTTGAGACGCGCTTTTAAATGAAAAACAGATGTGCCATGAAATAAATGAAAAATTTATTTCAGAAAAATGTCATTTAAGTCGCTTTTATCTAGTATCAAACCATTTATGACGGTGAACATCTATGGAAATTAATAAAATTAGTAGTGCAGTGAACACTGAGTTCAATACCAACAAAAGTGTGACTGCGCACAAAAAGAACAGTGACACGGAAACGCAATCTGTATCAAAACAGCAAGATATAAGTAATGATTGGAAACTGTTAGCGCAAGCTCAACAAACATTGCAGAGTGTTTCTGACGTTGATATGGACAAAGTAGCCAGTATTCGCAACGCGCTAAGCAATGGCAGTTTTGAAATAATGTTAGATAAAATAGCGGATAAAATACTGACGCAGCATGGAAAATAATCTAATCAATAAACGCGAACTGGTTCAAAGTTTGATTCGTGATATTCGCCAAGATCTGGATGGATACGGCCAGTTAAAGGCAATGCTCAAATACCAGCGCGAACTCATGCAACGTCGAGATAATGATGCACTCATTATCCATAACGAACGTCAAACCGCGCTATGCGATAAGTTATCCTTAAGAGCGAAACAGCGCAGCGAAAATCTTGCTACTCTGGGTTTCAATAATGACAATAGTGGCATGAAACGCTTAATTACTGCGCTGCCAGATCACCTAAGACCGCAAATAAAAACCTCATGGGATAATTTGCAGCTATTAGTCAAAGATAGCCAAGCGGCTAATGAAACCAATGGTAAGCTACTGGTATTACAGCAAGAAACCATTAACCGCATCCTTAATAACGATGTGCAGCATACTGAAATTGATTATGGCGCTAATCGGTAATTTGCTCGCATGATGTCGTGTTATAGAATCACGTCATCAGTGTGAGCGCAGTCAAAGTGGGCGCTCAGTATTTATACATTTTTCTTTTTGTAATAAAAACCTGCCATATCATCAAGAACTGATTGGTCTCGCCGGGCCACTCGCGCTTCATTCTGCAAATGAGTTTGCTTTTCAAACCATCTAAGACCTTGTTGACGCCCTAATTGCTTTTGCCACAACCTATCAATACGTAATTGCTCTTGCTGAAGAAACTCACTTTTTTGAGCTAACTTCACCTGCATAGGCTCTAGCACCTGCACCATACCGCAAGCATTTTTCCAGAGTAAAACATTTGTCCCTTCTTTAGTGCCTCGATAAGCGGAAATCATCTGCGATAATGCTTGATGCTGCTGCTGATTTAGCTGCACATTTAAGTGGGAATCTTGTCGTTTTTGCCCTAGCTGTGCTAATTTTTTTTCAGCTTGAATGCATAATTTAGACAGATGATGCTGACTCATATCCCATCACTCCCATCAACTGTTCTAATTGGGCTAGGCTCTCGGCAAGATTAATTTTGCTTTGGGTCGTTTGGCGTAAAAATTTGGCCATTTCAGGATATACCCGCACCGCAAGATCCATTTCTGGATCTTGACCCGCTTGATAGCCTCCCAGAGGCAATAAATCCCTGACTTCATTGTAACGGCTTAAAATATGTCTAAAAATCTGGCTTTGCTCAATACTGCTAGAACTTGCTACCTGCATGGCTAAGCGACTCACAGAGGCATTAATATCAATAGCAGGGAAATGCCCTTGCTCGGCTAATTTACGGCTGAGAATAATGTGTCCATCTAAAATCGCTCTGGCAGCATCGGCCACAGGATCCTGTTGATCATCGCCCTCGGCTAAGACGGTATAAAAAGCGGTGAGTGTTCCCGTGGGATGCTCACCATTACCGGCCATCTCGACAAGTCTAGGCAGTTGTGCAAATGCCGAAGGTGGATACCCTTTGGTCGCGGGCGGTTCACCTAAACTCAGTGCTATTTCACGCTGCGCCTGAGCATAACGCGTCAATGAATCAACCAATAGCAACACTTGTTTACCTTGGTCTCTAAACGCGCACGCAATCGCATGTGAAAGCCGCATAGCACGCAATCGCATTAGCGGTGTGGTATCTGCGGGGGCTGCAATAATCACGGCACGCTTACGCCCTTCTTCACCGAGAGTTTCTTCAATAAACTCGCGAACTTCACGGCCACGCTCACCAATCAAACCTACGACAACAACATCGGCCTCAGTGAAGCGAGTCATCATGCCGAGCAATACGCTTTTACCCACACCAGAGCCGGCAAATAGCCCTAACCGTTGCCCTCTGCCAATCGGCAATAAGCTATTAATGGCACGAATACCCACATCCAGTGGCTGACGAATAGGTTGGCGTAACAAAGGGTTATAACTGGTGTGGGATTGCTGAACTAGTGTTACATCGGTTAACTCGCCTAATGAATCCAATGGCTGCCCAAGCCCATCCAGCACACGACCAAGCAAACCATCACCAATAGCAATAGTTTGTTCTGCCGTGATGGGCAGCACCCTTGCCCCAGGCATTAAACCTTGAGTGGGTTCAATCGGCATTAAGCACAGTACGTCTTTATAAAAGCCAACGACTTCCGCTTCAATTAAACGGCCATTACGCCCTTCAATTTGACAACGGTCACCCATACCCAGCTGGCATCCAACGGCTTCAAGTAAGAGACCATTGACCCTAATAAGTCGTCCGTATACCCGAGCTACCGGAACTTGCGGCCAATTGTCTCGAAATAGATCAGGCTCCAATATCAGCCTCATTCAATTTTGTTTCTACCATCTTCATACAGGCATCGAGCCGAGTTTCAACTGAAGCATCAGCATCGGATTTATCGCTCACAATGCGGCAACTACCGGCTGAAATACTACTGTCGGCAATAAGATTCCAGCCCCTGATTTTATCCTCTGAGAGCTCTTTTAATTTAACCACGGCGCTCGGTTCTAAATGGATTTTTACATCCTTTTGGTCATCGGGTAGCGCGCTGAGGGTTTCTTCGACTAATTTTAAAATTTGTTGCGGCTGGAGTGTTAACTCGCAGCGAATCACTTGTTGTGAAACGCGGCGCACTAAATCTAGGATCAAGCTTTGCTGCTCACGAACCTGCTTCGTATGCCCTTCTTCTAATAGCTCTCTTAATGCACCGAGCGGTACAATCAAGCTATTAAGTTGTTCATCAATAGAGGTTTTACCCGCTGATTGTCCATCGAGCTTACCTTGATGAAAACCGGCAGCATGTCCCGCTATACGCCCTTCCTCGATACCCGCTTGATAACCCGCATTTTTACCTTGAAGCACGCCTTCATCGTAGCCTTCATCAAATGCTTGCTGATAACTTTGAAAATCACTGCCAGCATTGATGCTTGAATCAACCGCTTCATGTAAAGTCGGAAAACGATAGCGACGAGCAAGATGCGGATTTAGGCGCCAACGAGAATATTTGTTTTCCATTAGACAACAACCTGCTCTTCAAATAACTGCAATTCAATTTCGCCTTCTTGCATTAATTGTTTCGCCAGTTCCATGATTTCTTTACGCGCACCACTCGCGCGGCTCACAGGAACCCCGCCTAGTGCATCAATTTGCGTTTCAATGGCAGATGACATCCGCTTAGGCAGTGCATTTAACAGTGAATCTTTGAGCTCAAGGTCAATGCCTTTTAATGCCAGCGACAAGGTTTCTGGCGGTACTTGCCCTAACAGAGTTTGCAAGGTCTCTTGCTTTTGACGTCCAAGAATAATGAAATCGAACATATTGTCGGTCACATCGATAGCCATTTGCTTATCATGCAGCTTGATCATTTCCATCAGCTGCTCACGATCGCCCTCAAAACGGTTAAGAATATCTGCAACCTGTTTTATGCCTGCAACTTGAGTGTGGCTTTTTTCCATAGCCATCAGCATGCAGCGTTCAACCAACTGTCGTAACTCTTCAACCACATGACGATCTAATTCGCCAAGCTGGGCAATACGTACCAGCACATCATCTTGGCTTTCTAGTGGTAACATTTTCAGTATCTTAGCCGCACTTTCTGGCGGTAATAACCCCAACAATACCGCTTGTAACTGACAATGTTCGTGAGTGATTTCGCGGGCGAGTAATTGAGGGTCAACCCATTCGAGACGCTTAACCAGCACAATAATCTCATCACCATAAATGCTGTCGATAAGGCTTTTAGAAACGCGATCGCCTAATGCAATATCAAGCGTCTTTTGTAAGTAAGATCTCGATGCTCTGGCAATACCAGACTGTTCTTTATAACGCTGAAAAAATCGGCTCAATACCGCTTCGGCTTCTTGCTGAGTAATACTCGATAAGCGAGCCATTTTATGACTTAAGTGCTGCACATCGTTACGATCCAAGTGCGCCATAACCATAGCGGCACCTTCCTCGCCCATACTCAACAACAACATGGCCGCTTGGGCATAATTGTCCATTTTAATTTCGATTGAATTATTCACCGTCTTTATCGCCTATCCAATGTGCTATTACTTCTGCAACGCGCGCGGGTTCTTTATTGGCTAACATCGCTAAATGCTCCATTTTTACCGTCAATGGCGATCCTGGTTCAGGTAAACCTTGGCTACCTAACCAGTCAGCACTCGGTAGCTGTTGTGCTTCCGCTGCCGCATGAACTGATCCTTCGACAGCACCGATAGTACCTAACGCGACAGGTTCAATCCGTGGCGCCATGACTTGAGCTGTACGGGTTAAGTGTTTAACCAGCGGGCGCAATACAAATAGAATCAGTCCGATGCCTAAGATGCCACCAATGAGATAGCGTAAATAGGATTGATAGTGCTCAGCTTGCCACCAAGGCGACGGTGTAATTTCAGGGACGACAGTAGGCGTAAATTCAAACGCATTAATGGTGAAGGAGTCCCCTCTTGCTGCCGAGAAACCAATGGCATCTTTCACCATGTTGCCAAACTTAACCAGTTGCGCTTCATCATTAAAACCACCTTGACCAGCGGCACTGTTAATCAGCACCGACACAGACAGGTTTTCGAGCTGCATTTGTTGATAACGTACGTGGCGAACAGAGCGACCAACATCATATTGACGACTCTCTTCTTGCTTTAAATTATTCGTTTTATCATCGGCCGCGACTGGACCTGCTTCAGGTGGCTTATTACTTAACGCGCCAGGGATCCCTGCGGCAATAGTGTTACTCGTTCCATCGACACTTGTGCGTTCTTGAGTCACGACACTTTGAGGGTCGAGTGATTCCTTGGTTTCTTCAACCTGATTAAAATTCACTTTTGCCGTCAATCGTACTTGGAAGTTTTCTTGCCCAAGAACAGGCTCAAGCATCGAAGACGCATTGGCGACTAAATTATGCTCAAGTTCACGAGTGTATTGTAATTGCTTGTTTCTTGACTGGCTCAGATCTTGATTACCAGAGATGTTTTCACTTAAGTAGCGCCCATCTTGATCAACAACCTTGATATTACCTACCGTGAGTCCCGTTACACTGCCAGCCACCAAATTAACAATCGCTTCTACCTGCGATTCTGTAAGGCTCGTATTGGGGTCTAACTGCAGCATCACCGAGGCGGTTGGTAACTCAGGCTCCTGACGAATAAACAAACTTGTTTTCGGTATCGCTAAGTGAACTCTCGCGGCACGAACTGACTTCAATGACATAATGGTTCTAGCGAGTTCACCTTCTAAACTATGGCGATACTTAGCTTGTTCCATAAATTGGCTAGTACCAAGGGCGGTATTCTCTAACTCTTCCATGCCTGAAGGCACTTTCGCTTTGACTCCCTTTGCCGCTAATAGCATACGGGCGTTGCCCACTTGCTCTTCGGCAACCAATACCGCACCACTACTGGCATCAAGACGGTAATCAATCCCTTCTGCGTCTAATACAGTGAGCACCTGAGAAGTATCAACATTCTCTTGGTTACCATATAGAGGACGATAACCGGCGGTTGAGGTCCACAACATCAATACAATCACACTCGCAACTATTACTGCCAATAGTGCTAACGCAATGACCTGGCGATCTCCGCGGGTAAACTGATGCCATTTTTGAGTCATACCCGCCATAAACCCTGACGAAGACTCGGTCCTAATACCCTGACCAGATTGAACAAAAGTGGTAGACATTCACACTATTCCTTAGACAGGCATCTTTATTACATCGTCAAATGCTTGCACAAGACGATTACGGATTTGAAGCATAGTTGCGAATGACAAACTGGCCTTTTGCGAAGCCACCATAGCACCTACGAGATCATCACTCTTGCCACTATCGACAGCAGCCATCAACATAGAAGATTGATTTTGATCTTGGTTAACTGCCGACACTTTACTCTTCATAAGGGCAGTAAATGACCCATAAGCCATACCATTATCAGTAGGGTTTGGCGTAATATTAATTGCCCCTTTAGCGACTTCTCGTTGAAGGCTTAAGGTTTCCATTAACATATTTGAGCTAACAATCGCTCCATTAGACATATAAAATTCCTGTTACTTGCAGTATTTTCTAAGCAGCACGACCCGCTAGTTGTAATAACATTTCAATATCGATACCCGCATCCCGCATTTGCACAAGTCGATATCTTAGGGCTCTAGTGGTCATACCTAACGCTTCAGCACTCAGCGTTCGCTGACCATTAAAACGCTTAAGGACATCAATGATATATTGGAACTCGGCATGCTGTTTCGAAGCCTTGAGCCCTTCAGTTGAGCCTACTCTCTCGATCTCAAGGATTTCTTCTTGGGGGGTTAGCCCAAGCTCAACAGCTTGAATAGCCAGCCCCCGACGCATCACTAAAGCCCGTTGAATACAATTTTCTAGTTCTCGCACATTGCCAGGCCAATCATAGGAAATGAGTGCTTGCTCTGCATGGTCACTAAAATAGCATTCACTCTGGCTATCGGTCTGACGGTACAAATTTAAGAAATGTTCAGCTAGGGGTAAGATGTCAGCTTTACGGTCTCTTAAAGGTGAAATTTTTAACGGTAGAACATCTAAACGATAAAATAAATCCTCTCTAAAGTGCCCAAGATCAACTGCCTGTCTTAAGTCGCGATTAGTCGATGCTATAATCCTTATATCTAAAGAGATCATATTATTACCGCCCAATCGTTCAACCTCACGCTCCTGTAAAACTCGGAGTAATTTAGCCTGTAACGGCAGCGGCATTTCACCTATTTCATCCAACAATAGAGTGCCGCCATTAGCCTGTTCAAATTTCCCTGCTCTATCACAAATAGCTCCCGTAAAGGCGCCTTTTACATGACCAAATAAGACAGATTCAAGAATACTTTCAGGAATTGCGGCGCAGTTGATCGCAATGAACGGCTTGTGCGCTCGTGAAGAATGGCGATGAATATAGCGAGCCAATGGCTCTTTACCAGTTCCACTTTCACCCAGTAATAAGACACTGGCTTCAGTTGTTGCTGCGCGATGAGCCAGCATTAATAATTGCCGACTAACAGATGCCGACACAATCAAACTGGAATCAGGTAACTCTAATCGATGCAATCGTTGAATAGAGGCTAATAGCTGCTCAGTTTCCACCGGGATGAGTAAATAATCTTGAACACCGGCACGCATGGCCGCAGCAGCCAACTCGCCCTGTTCTGGCGCTAATAATGCGAGAATATTACGACAAGAAAAGCGCGCAAGATAAGATTTTACATCGCAAGGCTTACAATTGGATAAGTTAACGATCGTGAGCCAAGGAGAACCCATAGCATCGTTCCACAGACAAAAATCGTCACGCGTAATGATACATGCAAGCTCCGCAGAGATGTTTAATCCTTCAATCCGAATACTTAAACCACTCACGCACCTATTTCCTTTCGTTGCCCACACATAACATCACGCCTTTAAATAGATTTAGGCAAATATCAACATTCGTTTATATAAAGTTGATGAATCCCATTTATTAAATAGAAGTCATTATAAAAACAACAAACACGGAAGCGGCCACAGGAAGTAATACTTCCGCGACAGCATTCAAGCTAGAATGGAGTTCCATCTTAATTTAAACAGGCGTTTAATTATTGCAATAAACTGAGAGCTGCTATTTTAACCACATATAACCGCTCCATTAAAACAATAGACGCTCAAGTGTGATCTAGCGCTACTTTTAAATAAAAATAAAAATACAATATCAAAATGGCGTAAAACAGAAAAACTAACACTCCAATAAATAAGTGCCGACCGCTAATTAGAAACATTGATAATTTAAAACAGACTTATACCAAATATAATTACACAATGACATATCCCAATGATAAAAACAAAAAAACACCATATAACATAACATATTGTTTTAAAACGTCTTTGTTTAGCACAACCTAAACAACAAAAAACCAAAACCAATAGAATCAATAAGTTAAAAAATCCAAGTAAGTGTGAATTTACGTTTCCTTTTGCTAATTTTTAGCTTGTCAATAATAAGCCGTCCGTCAAAATAGCATCTAAATAACTATTTTTTGACACTTTGATTTATGAAAATCCTGTTTTTGAATTAAATTCAGTTAAAATAAAGTAACATTTTTCATACAACAAAATCTATTTACAATTTAATTGGTCGGTATCTACGCATTTATGATAATTATTATTGAACATTTGATACTTATTACCTTATCATTCCCACCGTTTTAAACTAGGCAATTTCTATTAGTCATTACCAAGAAAGTATTCACTACCTGAATTAACAAGGTCACCCAATACTTATCTATAAGTAAAATGCCAGTATCACAACGCGCACTTATCTGCGACGTTGGCATACATGAGAATTGTTTTGCCAAACAATACACCACTGCAACTTACTCGACAAACGAATGCCTTAATAGGAAAATTAAATGAAAATAACCGCTAAAGCTAGGCTTATAAAATCCAGTTCTAATGAACAAATTAGGCCTATAATGCTGGTACAAGAAAAACTAGCAAGAACACGGTTATTACAGCAACTTGCTTTATTACATCGCCCGTTAATTGATGCTATTAATCACATTTTGGCGCCGCTTTTAAGGCAAGGGCACCCTGCTATTTATACCTCGAGCTTAGTTGAAGCTAGACAACCTATTACCCCTGAACATTATTATTCATGGTTCATTTTAAAGCATCAGCAAACGATATTAGGGTATTGGCGCATTGACCGTTGTACGCTCGATCAATTAGCCAGTTACTACTACGGCAGTCAATCAACCCCATTAAGCTCACCTTTAAGAGGCCCAAGTCAGTCTGAATTTAGGCTTGCTAAAAAACTATTACTTTCTGTCGTCAATGAGCTTCCTAGAAGCGCCATCGATAGCAGCAACCTTGAAGTAGAGCTAGTAAAAAGTCAGATGGAGCTCAATGCATCTGCTGTGTGGTCGTTTAATTTCACTAATGAGCCACAAACGCCTCCTATGCAGTTTTGTTTGACAGAACAATTACTAGGGTATTTGGCTGAACAACCTAAAGCATCCGAAGTCAGTGCTGATTTACCCGCTAAATTAGCTATCTGGCTCAAAAATCTTCCCGTTAAAATTCAACTGACGTTAGGCCAACATAGCATTCCGGTACAGTGTTTAAGTCAATTGAAAGTGG
This sequence comes from Shewanella sp. MF08487, assembly GCF_050848685.1. Lineage (NCBI taxonomy): Bacteria > Pseudomonadati > Pseudomonadota > Gammaproteobacteria > Alteromonadales > Shewanellaceae > Shewanella > Shewanella sp. MF08487. The sequence goes on along the minus strand of NZ_JBOZPB010000008.1, from coordinate 20,720 downwards.
GAGATATTTTACCGATTAACTTATACCCAAAAACACAACTCTCCATAGGCAACACACCTCTGTTTCATGCATCTGTGCATACTCATGAGGGGCAGATGGTCGCAAAATTAACTCAAGATATATATCAACTCGAGGACTAGAACATTGGCTGAGCAACCTATTTTATCGGATAACGATTTTTTATTAGACGACGATATTTTCTCTGAAGAGAATTTTTCAAAACCCGATACCCATAATCATAAACTGAAAAATAATAACTTTTTTCAGCAACTCCCTGTCCAAGTCACCTTAGAACTTGCCAGTGCAGAAATGTCTTTGGGCGAGTTAAATCGTATGGGTGAGGGCGATGTTATCGCATTAGATCGTATGGTAGGTGAACCACTTGATATCAGAGTCAATGGCGCATTATTGGGCCGAGGTGAAGTTGTTGAAGTGGCTGGGCGATATGGCGTGCGTTTATTAGAAATAGAAAACGTCAACTTAGGTGGGGCAAGCCACGAATGATCTTTCGGCTATTGTTACTGTCGCTATTATTAATGACTCCTCAGGCACTCGCATCAGAAGGGCTAACCTTATTTACGCTCGATGGCGCTCAAGATAGTCAAGCAGTTAACATTAAGCTCGAAATTTTAGCCCTCATGACAGCCATAGGCTTTTTACCTGTGATGTTGATGATGGTCACCAGTTTTACGAGAATTATTATTGTACTTGCCATTCTTAGACAAGCACTGGGATTACAACAAAGCCCGCCTAATCGGGTGCTTGTTGGCATTGCATTAGTGCTGACTATTTTTATTATGCGCCCAGTAGGAGATAAAATTTATAAGGAAGCTTACTTACCCTATGACCAAGGGAAAATTGAATTAATGGAAGCCGTGAACATTGGTAAAGTTCCGTTAACTCAATTTATGCTCGCCCAAACCAGAGAAACCGATCTTGAGCAAATGCTAAAAATTGCCAATGAACCGACCACTCTAAAGGCTGCTGAAGTGCCCTTTTTTGTGCTTATGCCCGCATTTGTTTTGAGTGAGCTCAAAACGGCTTTTCAAATTGGCTTTTTACTCTTCTTACCTTTTCTAGTGATCGATCTCGTGGTCGCGAGTGTTTTAATGTCAATGGGGATGATGATGCTATCGCCGTTGATTATTTCACTGCCATTTAAGTTAATGATTTTTGTCCTCGTGGATGGTTGGGCTATGACTGTTAGCACTTTAACCGCTAGTTTCGGGTAACTGCCATGGACGTCAATGAACTGACTTCGCTTTTTGCCGACTCCATGTTTCTGGTGATCATGATGGTCTCAACCCTTGTCGCTCCGGGGCTCATTGTCGGGCTTATCGTTGCGGTATTTCAGGCCGCCACACAAGTTAACGAACAAACATTAAGCTTTTTACCCAGACTTATCATTACCTTACTCATGGTGCTTTTTTCAGGCACATGGATTATCCAACAGCTAAGTGATTTGTTTGACCGATTATTTATGAACATTCCTCATATTATCGGTTGATATGCTGTCACTAACCTCAACAGAAATCAGCATGTTTATTGGCAGCCTATGGTGGCCTTTTTGTCGGATCATGGGTGCCTTTATGGTGATGCCATTATTGGGGAACGCCTATGTTCCCGTCATAGTACGCATCTGTCTGGCCTTGAGTATTGCGGGGCTTATGGCACCTATGCTACCGCCTGTTCCTACTATAGATGCAGTATCGTTAGGTTCTTTATTTTTAGCTGTTGAACAGTTACTGATCGGATTTATGCTCGCGCTCTTTTTAACGCTTTTAATCCATGTGATGACAATGCTTGGCAACATCATGTCCATGCAAATGGGTTTAGCCATGGCGGTAATGAACGATCCGGCTAATGGCGACACCAACCCAATCTTAAGTGAGTGGTTACAAATCTTTGGCACCTTGATATTTCTCGCTCTCGATGGTCACTTAGTCGCACTGAATATTATTGTCGATAGTTTCCGCCTATGGCCGATAGGAAATGGCATTCTTGACCTGCCCATGATGGGATTAATTAGCCGAATGGGCTGGCTTTTTGCAGCATCTTTCATGCTCGCCATTCCAGCAGTGCTTGCCATGTTAATGGTTAATATTACCTTTGGCGTATTAAGCCGTGCAGCGCCCTCATTAAACATTTTTTCACTCGGATTTCCAATGACACTGCTAATGGGCCTAGTTTGTGTATTGCTGTCACTTAGCGGCATACCTAGTCGCTATAGTGATCTTTGTTTAGATGCCTTAACGGCTATGTACCAGTTTATCGGTGGGATTACATGAGTACACCTAAGCAAGATAAAACAGAGAAAGCAACACCCCAAAAACAGCGTAAAGCGAGAAAAGAAGGCCAGGTCCCACGCTCTAAGGATCTCGCCTCAGCGGCACTGATTATGGGCTGCTCAATCATGTTGACCAGTAACGCCGATTGGTTTGCCACTAAAGCCAGCGGCTTAGCAAAATACAATATGCTGCTTACCCGTGCAGAGTTAGACCAGCCGGATATGATGGTGCGCCACCTAGGGGCAAGCTTAGTTGAAATGCTCAGTCTGCTAAGTCCGCTATTTATTATGGTGGCACTATTAGCTGCTATCGCAGGCGCACTGCCGGGTGGCCCAATATTCAATTTTGGCAATGCTAGTTTTAAGTACAGTCGCATTGATCCTATTCCAGGGATCGGAAGAATATTTTCCACTAAATCACTAGTAGAGTTGTTCAAATCCACCTTAAAAATCGTGCTGCTTATCGGAATTATGTTGGTGTTCTTGAACGATAATCTATTGACGTTGCTCAGTTACAACCAACGACCCATCGATGAAGCCGTTCGGGATGGTATTGATTTACTCTCGCAAGGTATGCTTTACCTTGGAACTGGGCTGCTAGTTATCGCATTTATTGACGTACCGTATCAATACTGGAGCCATAACAAAGAATTACGTATGTCTCGTCAAGAAGTTAAAGATGAACACACCCAACAAGAAGGTAAGCCCGAGATTAAAGCCAAAATTCGTCAGTTACAGCAGCGAATGGCCCAATCCCGTGCCTCTATCACTATACCTAAAGCCGATGTTCTCTTAGTTAATCCCACTCATTATGCGGTGGCATTGAAATACAACCCAGACTTGGCCGATGCGCCGTATGTGTTAACCAAAGGCACCGAAGAGCTGGCGCTGTATATGCGTGAGTTGGCAAAGAAACATAATATTGAAATTATTGATATTCCGCCGCTGACTCGGGCAATTTATCATTCAACCCAGGTTGACCAGCAAATACCCAGCGCACTTTTTATCGCTATCGCACATGTACTGAGTTATGTCATGCAGATCAAAGCGGCTCGTAAAGGGTTACAACAGAAACCCGCCCCTTTACCCCATTTTTTTATTCCACCTAATTTACGTCACGATTAAAGGATCGTTTAATCTATGAATTGGCTTTCACGCACCTTTGCAGGTAACTACAGCTATATTGGTATTCCAGTGATGCTGCTCGCTATTCTAGCCATGGTGATTTTGCCATTGCCTGCATGGCTACTGGATATTTTGTTTACCTTTAACATCGTGCTGGCAGTCATGGTCTTGCTGGTAAGTGTGTCTATTAGGCGGCCGTTAGAGTTTTCTGTATTCCCTACCTTATTGCTACTCGCAACCTTAATGCGCCTAACCTTGAACGTCGCATCAACACGGGTAGTGTTGATCGAAGGCCATGAAGGAGGGGACGCTGCCGGTAAAGTTATTCAAGCATTCGGTGAAGTCGTTATTGGCGGAAACTATGTTGTTGGCGCTGTTATCTTCTTAATCTTGATGATTATTAACTTTGTAGTAATCACTAAAGGTGGCGAGCGCATCTCCGAAGTATCAGCACGTTTTACATTAGATGCTCTACCCGGCAAACAAATGGCAATCGATGCGGATCTTAATGCGGGAACACTGACGCACGAACAAGCTAGTCAACGTCGACAAGATGTAGCTAGAGAAGCCGATTTCTATGGTTCTATGGACGGTGCTTCAAAGTTTGTTAGAGGCGATGCCATTGCTGGACTATTAATTTTAGCCATCAACATTATTGGCGGGATCAGCATCGGTATCTTCATGCATGATCTCAGTGCGGCAGAAGCCTTTAAAACCTATGCGTTATTAGCCATTGGTGATGGTCTCGTCGCACAAGTCCCATCATTGCTACTGGCCACCGCTGCGGCAATTATTGTTACACGAGTATCTGACGCAGAAGAAATGCCGACTCAATTGAGTCGCCAGTTACTCGCCAACCCTAGAACGTTAGCGACTGCCGCCGTCGTGATGACAATCTTGGGTATTACCCCAGGAATGCCCGCTTTAGTCTTCTTATCTTTTGCAATATTACTGGGTTTTGCCGCATGGAAACAAAATCAAAATAAAACATATCTCCCAGAGGACAAAACAGAAGAACTAATAGAAAACAGTCTCACAGAGCCCTCAGCCCCGAGCTGGGAGTCGCTCCCGTTTACCGATATTATCGAAGTCAGATTAGGCTATAGATTGGTGCACTTAGTTGAAAAAACTAAAGGGGCTGAATTACAAAAACGTCTGACAGGGATCAGGCGCACACTCTCAGAGCAAGTCGGATTTCTATTATCGGAAGTCAGAGTGCGCGATAACTTAGCGTTAGCGCCACATGCATACCAAATAAACTTTATGGGGACCCAAGTTGCGATTGCCGAACTCGAACCAGATCTTTTATTAGCGATAAAAAGTGGCCCTGTATATGGCAAAATTGATGGTATTTTAACTAAAGAACCCGCTTATCAAATGGATGCCATTTGGATCGCGCCAGATTTAAAAGCAAAGGCACTCAACTTAGGTTATTCCGTCGTCGATAATGCCACTATCATTGCGACTCATGTCAGTAAACTGCTACGAGAATCACTGCCAGAATTGTTGCAACATGATGATATTATGCAACTCACTGACAGGTTAAGTAAGCAGGCGCCAAAGCTTGCAGAATCTCTCAGTACAAGCTTAACAACGATACAATTACTTAAAGTTTTCCGTCTGTTACTTAAAGAACAAGTGCCACTCAAAGACATACGTACCATAGCCACCACGCTGCTGGAATGCAGTGAACAAACGAAAGATCCCGTCTTACTCGCTGCCGATGTACGCTGTGCTTTGCGCAACAGTATATTGCACCAAATTGCGGGTAGTAGCTCACAGTTAAACGTGTTAACTCTGACTCCAGAGTTAGAGCAAACCTTAATGACTGCGCTAAATCAGTCACAACAGCAAGGCAAAGTGGCGCTGGATAGCTTCCCCATTGAGCCAAACTTGCTCGCACAACTGCAACAAAGAATGCCCCAATTGCTGGCAGAAACAAAAGAGAAAGGCTACAACCCTATCCTGCTTGTATCGCCGCAGCTCAGACCTTTCTTAGCGCGTTATGCACTCGCCTTCTCACGAGGACTCCATGTTTTATCCTACAATGAAGTCCCTGAAACAAAAGAACTGATGATTGCAGGACAACTCGGCTAGTCCACCGTATCGTTATCGGTAAATATAAATCACTCGAGGCGCTAAGCGCCTCGAGTGATTTTGCAGAGACCATAATAAACCTGCAAAGCAGCAAATGGTGCTATGCCATGCTTAGTATCGCTTTATTAGGGCGTGTTGACGTTTCAGGGTTATTTTGCAGCGAGTTGGCTGGCTTTTATGTAAGGCAAAGCCCGTGCAGTGTAGTTCTTCTACATAAACGGGCGATAACGCAGCAGAAACGCCAGCCAAACGCTGCCCGAAGGGTTCGTCTGGCAAGCTCTTGCTCTTTGTCACTCGTCATTTGAGTAGAATAACTACACGTCACTCCTCGTTTCGTGATCACGAGCTTGCCAGAGCGAACAAAATTTCATCTCGAAACGTCAACACGCCCTAGTGACTGCTGCATTTCAACAGCGAGCTTTAACCAAACCTGTGGCCTCCTAAGTCTGGCCTTTCGATTATCGACATGCTACAACAAGTCATGTGTCGCTGACGGAAAAGCTGCCATGACATTTCAATCATTTGCACTCGATGATATTGCCGATTTACATGAATCGGCCCAAGTAGAATTTAAACTCGCCGGTGGCCGTGACGGTCAAGGTCAGTTACCCGAAGATATTTGGGCAACCTACAGTTCCTTTGCCAACACATTAGGTGGTGAAATTATCTTAGGCGTACGTGAGGAACGCGGCCATTTCAGTATTGAAGGCATCCCTAATCCCCTGCCCGTTTTGCAAGAGTTTTGGGAGATACTCGATAATCCTAGCCGCACCAGTCACAATATCTTAGCGGTTTCAGATGTACAGATTATTGAAATTATGAATAAAAAGCTTATTCGTATCCGTGTACCGCCAGCGCCAGAACAGCTAAAACCTATTTATGTAGGTGGGGATCCCTATACAGGAAGTTATTTTCGGGTGGGGGATGCCGACATGCATGCGAGTCGTCGGCAGGTCAATCTAATGCAACGCCGCGCCCATCTCTGCATGAAACAACTCAAAGCGCGTTAATTTACACAGCTACAATCTGACTAAACTTATTATAAGCCTGCGATAGCCTTACACTCAGCCTCACAATCCTGCTAATAAATAGCCCCCCATGGCGGCAATCGCGGCGCCCGTAATACGCATTAAGTTGCGTTGGCCTGTCAGCCACTGCATCCCAAGACCTATCATTACGCCACCTAAATGAATGACCGCAGTACCCAATAAAAATCCTAGGGCATACAGGACTGGACTTGCCAATTCTGGCATTTCTGCGCCATGGGCATGACCGTGAAAAATAGCAAATACACCCACAAAAGCCATGGCAAATAACAGCGGAATTTGACGGTCAAAGGCGATAGCAAGCCCAAGTAGCAGCACAGATAAAGCGATACCTATTTCAACGAAAGGAACAGCAATGCCGTATAAACCTAATATTCCACCCACCAACATAAAGACCACAAAGGCGAGTGGCACAGTCCAAATAGCGCGACCACCAAGCTGGGTACTCAACATGCCCACACTCAACATCGCCAGCAAATGATCAAAGCCCAATACGGGATGATTAAACCCTGACATAAAGCCGCCGCCCGAATGAATTTCATGGGCCGATACTGGCGCAATCCAACATAAGCTGAGCAGTAATAACAAACTGATACGCGCCATAAAATAGCCTTAGTCAGTGACTCTAATGATAGATACTAAGCTATCTGAATATCAGTACAGAGCGCCTAGAGTGCTTCAATTTATGCTTAACTTTAATACAAATATAGCGCTAAAACCTTGATCTCAATCACCCTTAGATTGGCAAAGATACAGACTCAATAATCTACACTGAACTATCTTGCATCAATCGCTAGCACTCTTGTCAAAGCATCAAGAGAGGTAATTTCTAAATGTGGTAATAAAGCTGCGATAGGTAACGAATCGATTCGACCAAAACTGGGGTTCAACCACACAGATTGACACCCAGCAAGCCGCGCGCCGCGAACATCGGCATTCATACTATCGCCCACATGGAGTAAATGCTTGCTCGCAATATTTAATCGCGAGCAAGCCAATTCGAACATGTCTTTGGCAGGTTTCATCTGCACGCCATTGCCAGGATGAAGCACAAATTCAAAAGCATCGCCTAAACCAATCCGCTCAGCATCCACATTACCATTGGTGATGCCGACCAATCTAAAATGCTCTGACAAGCGCTTGAGTAATAACAGCACTTCATCAGACACTCGAAAATGGCTGCGGTGAAAATAAAAACACGCTAACCCTTGCTCGGCGCCGCGCTCGGCATCCATAACCGAATAACCTAACTGTATTAGGCCTTGGCGTAGCGTAGCCAAACGGGCTGCACTGGTGTCGTGGGCAAGTTCGCGATGTTGCTGCAGGAGTTGTAGTTTTAAGCTGCGCCAATCATGGTTTTGCCATACTCGCGACAAAGGAAACGCTTGCTGTAAAAATGTCGCCAGCTCAGCTTCGGCATTTAGAATATGCGGGAGATTATCGTATAAGGTATCATCGAGATCGAAACTTATCGCTTGAATATCTTGGGGTCTAAGATAGCAACGCATTATTTATCCTGTGTTTTTTTCGCTCTAGGATGAGCGTTATCATACACCTTAGCTAAGTGTTGGAAATCCAAACTGGTATAAATTTGTGTGGTCGCTAGGTTGGCATGACCCAATAATTCTTGCACCGCCCGCAGATCGGCGCTCGCTTCTAACATGTGAGTGGCAAAGGAATGACGCAGTTTATGTGGATGAACTCGCACCGACAATGCCTGCTCTTGACCCCATTTTGCCATCCGCGCCTGAATACTGCGATGGGATAAACGCTTACCTTTTTCAGTCACAAATAAGGCGTTATCTTCACAAGGAATTTGTTTTCGACAATTAAGCCAAGCCTGCAGTGCATCAATCGCCAAACGCCCGACGGGGACGATACGCTCTTTATTACCTTTACCTAAAACTCGCACTTCTTTCACGTCGTATTGCACACTAGCTACATTAAGCGCCGCAAGTTCAGCTAAACGCAGGCCACTGGAATAAAACAACTCCATCATGGCTTTATCTCGCAGACTTAGGGGATCTGTGCCTTCAATGTCCAGCAAATGAGTAATGGCATCGATATCGATATTTTTCGGCAGCGGTTTAGCTTGTTTCGGCGCACTTAGACCTTTGGCAGGATTAAGCTCGATCACACCTTCGCGCAGTAGAAACTCACCCCATTGCTTTACCGCAGATAAACACAGAGAAAGGGATCGTGGGCTTAAACCTTGGCGATGTAATTTGGCTAATACTTGCTGCCAATGCTCACGGCTCACATTAAGTAGATGCACACTTTCAGGTAAAAGTGCACTGCCACGATTGAGCTCATAAAGGTAATTACGCACTGTATAGGCAGACAACTGCTTCTCAGTACTCAAATAGCGTTCAAAGGTTTGTAACCATTGAGTATTAAGCGCCAACACTGCACCTGCTTGCGTACTCATCTCGGTTTCCTCATCGGTTTACTATCAAAGCGGCTGTGAGCAATTGTCACCCTATCGCCATTACAGCTTAGCGAGCATATGCGCCAGTAAACGCCGTAATTGTTCCAGTAGCATGTTATCTATATCAGGATGAAAATGAGTCACATCTTGGCTGGCAATCGCAAAAATGACGGGGTTATCTTCGGATAATCTAGTCAGTGCCACCGAGCCAACTTCACTACCAAATAAACGTTTGGCTTCTTGCTGTGTTAAGCGGCCAAAATAGTGACCTTTATGCAGCCTTTGATCCCATATTGCCTTCATATCAGCATCAAGAACGCTGATTAAACGCACATGACTAAAGTTAAACTGCATTTTCAAACTATCTGCTAAGACTTCCTTGAGTGAGATCAAATCAGCACAATTTAGTAACTTAAAGGATAGTTCGGTATTGAATTGATAAATTTTTTCGTTACGCGTCGCCATGGTTAACAGACTCGTGATCTCTTCTTCCAACTGGCTTACTCGCTGGCGCAACATTTCTTGGCGACGTTCTACTAAGGATATCGCGCCACGCTCCATGTGCGGTAAACGCATCGCCAGCAGCAGTTCAGGGTAACGATTAAAAAAGCTAGGATTATCGAGTAGATACTCACGAATTATCAACTCATCGAAGGGCACATTGGTCTGCGGCATCAAAGGCTCGGTCATAACTGAATTTGTCCATCGTAAACATGCTGTGCAGGACCCGTCATCCACAAAGGTTTACCCTCACCTTCCCAGTTGATGTTTAACGTGCCACCGGGTAAATCAACCTGAACTTGTTGTCCGAGCTTGCCTTGGATTTGGCCCACAACCACAGCAGCACAAGCACCCGTGCCACAAGCTAAGGTTTCAGCTGCACCGCGTTCATACACCCGCAGCTTAATATGGCCTGAATTTACCACTTGCATAAAACCGACATTGACACCGCGCGGGAAACGCTCATGTTTGGTTAACATAGCGCCAATTTCAGCCACAGGGGCGCTCGCCACATCTTCAACATCGAGCACACAATGTGGATTACCCATCGACACAACACCACATAAAAAAGTTTGTAGTGGTGTTTGCAGTAGATAGGTTTTTTCGGGTTTCTTGGCCTTAAAAGGAATTTGGCTCGGTTCGAGAATCGGCACACCCATATTTACGGTAACCGTTCCATCACGCTCCAAACGCAGTGTCATTTTGCCAGATGAGGTACTAACACGGATTTTATTCTTATTGGTCAGCCCCTTATTACGTACAAAACGGGCAAAACAACGCGCGCCATTACCACACTGCTCGACTTCACTGCCGTCAGCATTAAAAATACGATAATGAAAATCTAAATCAGGATCATAGGGCGGCTCAACTAAAAGAAGTTGGTCAAAACCGATGCCAAAGTTACGGTCGGCTAGACGGCGGATTTGCTCTGGCGAAAAAAACACGTTTTGTGTGATCCCATCGACCACCATAAAATCATTGCCGAGGCCGTGCATCTTAGTGAATTGGATCAAGATACTTATCCTTTAAGCCAAGGCGCGGCTCATAAACTATGAATCCAAACGCCTGAATCAATATATTTTTCTAGTTTACGGCAGGAGTTGCTCACCTTGCCAGAGCTGCGATAACTTTTCTCGCTCGCGCACAAGATAAGCGCGCTCACCATCAACCATAATCTCGGCCGCACGGGGACGCGTATTGTAGTTAGAAGCCATCGCGAAACCATAGGCACCACTGGAGCGTACAGCAAGCAAATCACCGGCCGCTAATGCGAGTTTGCGATCTTTACCTAAAAAGTCACCGGTTTCGCACACAGGACCCACAATATCAAAATCATAGGCTTGTGAGTCTCTTGGCACTACGGGAATAATTTTTTGCCATGCACTGTAGAGTGCTGGGCGGATCAAGTCATTCATCGCGCCATCGACAATCGCAAAACGCTTGTCACTGTTTTCTTTAAGGTAAAGTACCTGAGTAACAAAAATCCCCGCATTAGCGGCTATTGCACGGCCCGGCTCGAAGATCAGCTTCAGTTGACGGTCGCCCAAACGCGCCAATATGGCGGCGGCATACACATCAGGGTGCGGCGGGGTTTCATCATCATAAGTCACGCCTAAACCGCCACCGACATCGAAATGCTCAATAACAATACCTTGCTCTGCAAGGCGATCGATTAATGCCAGCATACGATCCATAGCATCAAGGAATGGTTGAATTTCAGTCAGTTGCGAGCCGATATGGCAATCTACACCTTTAACATGCAGATGAGGTAAAACACGGGCACGGGCGAAAACAATTTCAGCCTCGTCCATAGCAATACCGAATTTGTTTTCTTTAAGACCAGTCGAAATATAAGGATGTGTGCCTGCATCAACATCAGGATTTATCCGCAGGGATACTGGGGCGATTTTACCCAAACGGCCCGCGACTTGATTTAACTGCTCAAGCTCGGCGCTTGATTCAACGTTAAAACAGTAAATACCCAGATTAAGTGCTTGCTCCATTTCAGCAACGGTTTTACCTACGCCAGAGAACACCACTTTAGCAGGATCGCCACCGGCTTCGATGACGCGGGCAAGTTCGCCGCCAGAAACAATATCAAAACCACTGCCTAAACGTGCCAACACATTCAATACCGCAAGGTTAGCGTTGGCTTTCACTGCGTAGCAAATAAGATGCGGATGATCTGCCACCGCATTATTAAAGGCATGCCAATGGCGCTCAAGGGTCGCGCGCGAATAAATATACAGCGGCGTGCCATAAGTTTTAGCTAATTCAGCAACCTGGCAGCCTTCGGCATACAAGGCATTATCTTGGTATAGAAAGTGATCCACTGTCTGATTCCTTACTGCGCATTATCGCTGCGATAGTGATTGTTATTGTTGTATTTTTTGTGCTTTTATCGCTCTAATTTCGGCCTTAATCTCTTCGGCTTCAGACTCAGCTTTAGGCACTTCGACTTTTTTAGGCTGATTCACCTCAGTGGCGGGGGCTCGATAGAGCGGGCCTGTCTGACCACATGCTGTAATGAATAGGCTACCAAGCAATAACAATAAAAACAGTCTCATTTTTCTCAACATCTGTGCATCTGATGGCTAATGGCCTTATAATCGCATCCATCTTGACGAAAGCAAAGGACAGAAATGCATGGCCATGACAGATACAGAATTTCACCAGCTCGCTGATGACATGTTCCAAGCGATAGAGAATGCAATTGAAACTGCGATTGATGAGCAAGATGCCGATGTCGATATCGATGCCAGTGGCAACGTATTGCAATTAGAGTTTGTTGATGGCTCAAAGATTGTGATCAACAAGCAAGAACCTTTACACGAGATTTGGTTAGCCACACGCTTTGGTGGATACCATTTTGGTTTTGTAGAGGGTAAATGGATTGACGGGCGTAATGGCAGCGAATTTATGCCATTCGTACAAGACTCTATCCAGCGCCAAGGCGGAATTAAACTCAGTTTCTAATCAAAACGGTTTATAACGCAAAACAAAAATGGGAGCTAAGGCTCCCATTGTTTATTCCCCATCTATTCTCAACCAACTGTATGCCCATTTATTTAAAAGTAGGATTAAAATTCAGTATCTTGATCGGCAATATCCATACCAAAAGGTGCCACCGTTAACTCGCCCATGACTCGCACTAGATGGAAAAATTGTGGAATATTAAATCGTGCACGTGAAGCATAATGCTCGTCAAATACATAGTGATGACTCACCTTATTGACTAACTCGCCCATATTGGATCCCGCCTGAACATAATGACTTAACTGGTTTTCTTCATCAAGAATAAACACATCCAAGTTATCGGTCCGTTGGCGCAGAAAATACTGAATAGTGCCTTTCGCGGCATAGGTCTGCACCACCTTCGGCATGCTCGAAAAGGGATCATCACCCAATTCAGGGCGCGGCAATTGCACTAGGTGACTACGGGATAGCTGTTGATAAAAAGATTTTGCATCACTCAAGTCCTGATAGGCCATACCTAATGGATTAAAAAAGATCCCATAACGAGTATGACGTATCTGCAATGGCTGCACTAAGGTACTCGATTGCTGCACTTGTTGGCACAAACGTACTGTTTGCTTAAGTAAGGTTTTTACTGCCAGCTTAAGCTGTGGCCGTAATTTATGTGAACAGCTGATTACATCGATATCCACAGGTAAACTGGCACGCCTGAGTCCCGGCGTTACAAAGGCCAATGCCTGCAATATCGCGGTATCGCCTTCAAAGCGATGACATTGCCACTCACCCCAACTATTTAAACAAATTGCATCTAATGCACCGAGCATATTGGTTTTTTGACGTCCAAGTGCAAACACGTTCGCGTTCATCACATCGACCATCATTTCCTGTCCTAGCCATTCAATCGTGGGATCGCAGTCTAAATTGAGCATAAAAATTAATTTACGGAAGTGCCAAGGTTTACATAAATCCAACTTTGATACGCGCCAATCGTGGCCAATAAAATTAAGCAGCCGCTTTGAGGCTTCGGTAAGGCGTCGCGATTTGGCTTTACTCTGACCAAACTCATGCCATTTGGTTTCAGGTGTCGAAACCCCGTTTAAACAAGCCCAAATCATCAAGGTTGATGGCGCCTTACCTTTACATATCGCAGATTCACCTAATAGATTTTGTGGCTGTGGCCCTTGTCGATAAAGGTAGTACTCACGTACGCGGGAGCTTGACACCATAGTGACTTCAGACTCGGCAACTGAAGCGCTCCATAACAAATTAAGCTTAGCGATTTGATCTTCATCTTGGCTAAAATAGGTATGTAATTTACGAGTCAACATACCGAGTTCTTCAATCCGCAAATCTTCATTTAATGCATGCGCCGATGCGAAACGCAGTAAGGTTTGATAACTTGCCAATAATAGTTCGTTAAGCTGCTCGTTAAACCAATTGAGTTGACCACTGTGCCAATGTTCACAATCGTCTAGAGTCGCAATTAAGCTATCGGGCCACTGCCAGTCCTGTACTAACTGTTTTAATTTAGAATAGCGCCAATCTTTCCCCTCTTGAACGCGGCTCAAATACACACCACATTTCAGATAAAAACAGCGGCGTACAATCTCAAGTCGACGGGTATCATTCTGCTTAAGTAAATAGGTTTCAATGATCTCGTAAATAGAATAATAAGCATCATTTGAGGTTGAGAAATCTCCCGCTAAAGATCGCTGCCACAGTCGATCGCAAAGCAAGCTAGAATGAGGATAATCACTAGCATAAGCTTCAAGTAATAATACTTTAATCAAAGCTTTATGGGGTTTATCTAACCCTTTATAGAGTTGCCATAATGAAGCGCCAAAATATTCACTCGCAGGCAGTTCGTGTACATCGCCTAAAGATAACAGTGCGGGATTGAGTTTCGCATCTGGCCACCATGCAATCGTTTTACCCGCCAGACGAATTTGGCTACGATAAAACTCTTCAAGTAATAACCAGTGCTGAGTGCTACCACTGTGTTCATGGGCCATTGATAATTGGCAACCATGGATAGCCTGATCGCCACAAAACTGTTGCGGGTGAACTAAATAAAAATTAACCTCAAACTGATACTCGGCAAACCAAGCAGTCAACCTGTTGGTCTTAACCCTGATCAACGCCAGTTCTTCAGCACACAAATTGGCACGGTGAATCAGCCAAACATCCACATCACTCTTAGTGTTTTGGCCAAAACTGCCAGTGCTCCCCATAGCATAAACGCCTTCAAACGCATTAACGTCAGCCTGTTCAGTCATAAATGGCAGCGAAAATACGTCACAGGCTTGGGACTCTACCCCGCCAACAATATATTCGTTAATTCCACAGGGCGTATTGGGAGAACTATAACCAGGATACCTAAGGTTATTTTGATGAATTAGAAAGGGAATCAAGTGAAATAAGTGCTTTTGCAGAGGTGACAGCAACACTAAGGCACGCGCTATTCGCACTTTATTAAGCTTTTCGGCTATATCAGGAAATTGTATTTGCTGATCCATTCAAAAACACGGCGCATATGAAGAATGTGCTCATGTTAACACTTTTGTAAATTCGAGCAACCAAACGTGAGCCACGTCACACTTATGTTCAACTCAGAACCTCGCAGACTTCAAAGAATCAACACGGCTTCCTTACATAAACGATGTGCCAATGTTAGCATTGGCGCAACTATGATCTTTGATGGAAACTCAAGCATGTCTCAAAATCACATTCGTATTGCTACTCGTAAGAGCCCGCTAGCCATGTGGCAAGCTGAATTTGTTAAAGCTGAATTAGAGCGTATTCACCCAGGTATTGTGGTTGAACTACTGCCCATGAGCACCAAAGGCGATGTCATGTTAGACACGCCGTTAGCTAAAGTTGGCGGCAAAGGCTTATTTGTTAAAGAACTCGAAGTAGCCATATTAGAAGGTCAAGCCGATATCGCAGTGCATTCAATGAAAGATGTACCGGTCGATTTCCCTGAAGGCTTAGGACTTGAGATTATTTGTGAGCGCGAAGACCCACGTGATGCTTTTGTATCAAATTTATATAAAACTATCAGCGAATTACCACTAGGCGCTGTCGTTGGTACTTCAAGTTTACGTCGTCAATGCCAATTACGTGCAGCGCGCCCTGATATTGTGATTAGAGATTTACGTGGCAACGTAGGTACGCGTTTAGCCAAGCTTGATAACGGCGAATACGATGCCATTATTCTTGCTGCTGCAGGGCTTATTCGCCTCAAATTGTCAGCCAGAATTGCAAACTTTATCTCTCCAGAAGAATCATTACCCGCTAATGGCCAAGGTGCCGTTGGTATTGAGTGCCGCACTAATGATGAGCGTGTTAAAGCCCTACTTGCTCCATTAGAACATTTAGAAACGCGTTACCGCGTTATCGCTGAGCGCGCGATGAACACTCGTCTAGAAGGCGGTTGCCAAGTACCGATTGGTGCTTTTGCTGAGATTGTAGGTGATGAGATGACACTACGCGGTCTTGTCGGTAACCCTGATGGCAGCGAAATCATCGAAGGCGTGATTACCGGCCCCAAAACCGAATCGACACAATTAGGCATTGCCCTTGCTGAAGAACTCTTAAGCAAAGGCGCAAAAAGTATACTCGACGCCGTTTACGCTAAAGCTTAAGTCGATGAAAGTCTTACTGACGCGCCCTGAGGGGCGCAATCAGTCTATGGTTGATGCCTTGAATGAACGAGGCATCGCCCACTGGGTCACACCTCTATTGTGTGTTCAAGCAATGCCCCCTATCGTAACAAATACCGCGCACCCACTGGCCAACGCCGATATGATTATCTGCATCAGCGCCAATGCGGTAACCTTTGCTGACGACGCTTTAACCGCTGCAGATCCACAAACCCAAACATGGCCTCAAGCTCAATATTTCGCCGTAGGACATGCAACATGGGAAGCATTAGATAAACTCGATATTTGCGCCCTCGAAGCCCCAGATGATTGCCAGCAAACAGAGGGATTACTCACGCTCGCGCCGCTGCAACATATTCAAGATAAAAAGATTACTATTATTCGTGGTGTCGGAGGCCGTGAAGCCTTAGCGGAGCAATTAGCTAAGCGCGGCGCCAATGTACGCTATTGGGAAGTGTATCAACGAGCTTGCCCACCGCTAGATGGACGGCATATCACCCAGCAATGGCAACGCAGCGGGATAGATACTATTGTCATCACCAGCGGTGAAACTCTGGATAATTTGATTAATTTAGTGCCAAAAGAGTTATTTGCATGGCTGCGCTCATGTCATATCATAGTCCCAAGTCATCGAGTAGAAGCTCAAGCTCGCTCCTTTGGTATAACTCAAGTTACCAACGCCAATGCAGCCAACAACAAAGCCGTGCTAAACGCCCTTAAACTCTAAGCGCTATTTAGCCCGATTTAACTCGAATTTCGGCAGTAGCATGTTTTCAAGGACTGTTAAATGGATAACAACAAGCACGACACAAAAAACACCGAATCAGAAGCGACCCCTAATGTGATTGTGCCATCGGTAATGAGTGATGACACGTCCACAACTTCAACATCATCCGCTGAAACGCCAACAAGCAAAGCCAAAACACAAAGCACAGTATCCATTAGAAGCTCATGGGCAATTCGTTTGGGGGTTTTATTAGCACTAGGCTTAACAGTATGCTCCCTTGGTGGCGGCTTTATGTTGTATCAACAGATGCAACAACAGTTGTTGACGCAGAATGAGAAAAATCTCGCCTTGCAGGAGCAATTACAACAAGCACTGCTACAACCCAATCAACGTATTGGTCAACTTGAACAGCAACAGCTAAATGATGCTAAGACTTACCAAGAACTAGCTCAATTAACAGAAGAACAAAAGCAATTGCAGGACAGGATCAACAAACTCGCCCAGCGCAGCCCAACTCATTGGATGGCCTCAGAAGCCGAATATCTAGTGAACATGGCAGGTCGTAAACTATGGCTAGAGAAAGATCCCCGCACTGCGACTGATTTATTAAAATCGGCAGATGAAACCATCGCTGCAATGAACAATCCTGCGTTATTACCGATTCGTAAAGCACTGGCAAAAGATATCGCCGCAACAGCTAGCATAAAAACGACCGACATTGACGGTAGTGTATTAACCCTGGATACCTTAATTGAGCAACTCGATAAATTACCGCTTAATCGCTCCGATGTTGACGCCGATGCACCACAAGACACTGTGATTACTGGCAATTTAAGCGACTGGCAAAGCAATTTAGGTAAAACGTGGAAAGCATTAACTGAAGACTTTATCACTATCCGCCATAAAAACGCCGATGCGCCCGCCTTACTCGCACCGGAGCAGCAGTGGTATCTGGTTGAGAATATTCGTCATAAACTATTGCAATGCCAACTTGCGCTATATCGCTACGACAGAGCTTCATATCACCAATCGCTCATGATGGCACGCAAATGGATCCAAACCTACTTTGATATACAAGATCATAAAACGGTCGAAGCCATTGCTGAAATTGATAAATTAGCAACCTTAGAGCTTGACCCTATCACCGTAAAATCCTTTGCCGCAAAACCTCTGCTATTACAGCTCACAAGCTATGGTGAACTCACCTTATCAGAGGATACACCGCTATGATTAAAATATTAATTTTCTTAGTCATAGTGCTGATCGGTTTATGCATCAGCCCTTGGTTAGTCGGTAATACTGGGTATGTATATATTGCCGCTGGTGATTATCAAATAGAAACCAGTTTAGTCTTTGGAGTAGTGGCTTTAATTATATTTTATGCTGTATTTCAAATACTCGAATGGTTAGTGATTACCGCTATTAATCTAATGTTACGTAGCCGTTTTATCCCCCATCATTGGCGCCGACGCTCTGCCAAAAAACATACATTAATGGGCGCATTAGCACTGGCAGAAGAAGATTGGCCAGCAGCAGAACGAGCGATGATTAAAGGCGCTGACAACGGTGAGCTCCCTGCGCTTAATTTACTTGCCGCCGCACGTGCTGCACACTATCAACAAAAAATAGTCGAGCGTGACTACTATCTTAATCGCGCAGCCGCACAACCGCTGGCGGCAAACGCGGTTACAACCACGCGCACTCGATATCTTTTAAAACAAGGGGAATTAGCCTTAGCTCGTGTCGAACTCGACAAGTTATCGCCTACGAGTAAAAGCAAAATTCCAGTACTTAAACTTGCCCTTGAGTTATATCAAGCACAAGAAGATTGGGATGCGCTTAAACTACTGTTACCTATTTTGAAGAAACGCCAAATCCTTGATGATACTCAGCTAAATGAGCTTAATATCACCACTCATAGCGCGTTACTCCAAGCTGCAACGATTAAAGGTGAGGAGGCCTTAGAGCAATGTTGGCAATGGTTACCACGCAGTGAACGCAATCAGTCTGAATTTTTAGCGATTTATGCTACGGGTTTATGCCGCTTTAATCGTAAAGACCAAGCAATGAAACTACTCTCGAAAAAATTGCGCCACTCTCCAGAACCCACATTACTACAAGCTATCCCCGAGATAGCCACAGCTCAAGACTCCGAGATCCGTAAAGAGTTACTAAAATATGAAGTGACTCATGAACATAATGCAGACTACCAGATATGCTTAGCCAAGCTATATCAGCAAACGCGGGAAATGAAAGAAGCAAAAACTTGCTGGCAAAATGTTTGCCGGCTAGAACCGACAAAGGCATCTTGGTTAGCCTTAGCTCGGATCCAAGAACAGTTAGGCGAGCAAAGTAACGCCAATCAAAGTTATCGTCAGGCTGCTAATCTGTAATTCCCTTAATCAAGCTATAATCGGTGCCGTGATGTTATAAATAATGAATCACGGCATCAATATCGAACGATACGCTGCTAGCCCCCGAAAAACCCACCTATATTTGAGTGTAAAAAAATCATTTTTATAATTTATAAATCTCTAATTCAAGATTGATTTGTTATACATATGTTTCTTTATATAAGTTAGATACACTAAATACAGCCCACATTATAAGTTTAGCTACTACATCTAGTAACACCTTTACATTTTGACACTTTTATACCGTTACCTTACTAAAACCCATATAAATTAAACGATACAGTCGCGTCAAAAAATTGACTTACCCCACTCTATTAGCTAAAATTTCACCAATTGTATCGCGATCTAACATATTTGTTGGATTTATGCGTCGTGGATTAACACACTTGGCTGTTGGGAGCTTACTATGGGATCGGTAATTACATCAAAGAAAGGTTTGCTTAAGCTGGTAAATGGGCAAATTGATATCGAAGTTGATGGTTCAAAGCAACCCGCTAAGGATGGCGAACAACTCCCTAAAGGTGCTGTGCTCGATATTGGCGATAACGCGACCTATGAAATCACCTTCGATGATGGCACTAAGCTATCTAACGAGGTTGAACCCAATACAGTAGCCGCGGTAACTCCCACTGCAACTAATGAAGCAGCTTTAGATGAAATCCAAGCGTTACAAGATCTTATCGCATCAGGCGAAGACCCAACTAAAAGCCTACCAGAAACCGCAGCGGGAAATACACCTGGTCGTGACGGTAACTCAGGCTATGTCACTTTAGCCCGTGGTGGTAGTGAGATCATAGCAAGCTCAGGCTACTCAACCTCAGGTCAATCATTCGCTGCGACAGTTGCTAATACACCAGAACAAACTATTGCTACTGACTCCCCTTCAGTCCTTAATAATGACAGTAATATTGTCGACGAAGACACCATTGCCTCTGGCAATATTCTTGATAACGACAACGATGTCGATTCGATCTTAAGCGTTGTTAGTTTCGACATAAATGGAACAACCTACGCAGCTGGTACAGAGGTCACCCTCGAGGGAGGCTCATTAATATTAAACCCTGATGGCTCGTACACTTTCACACCTAATGAAAACTGGAATGGCCAAGTCCCGGTTATTACCTACACAACCAATACTGGTGCAAGCGCGACATTAACAATTAATATCACACCTATCGGCGATGCACCGATAATTGCTGGCGATGATGTCGGCGCGGTCACCGAAGATGCGAGCAACCCAACCTTAACCGACAGCGGCGCCTTAACCATTACCGATGCCGATGGCGGCCAAGCGGTATTCCAAGTGGGCAACGGTACGCCCAGTGTTGGCGCGCTGGGCACTTTAGCCATTGATGCAAGCGGCAACTGGATCTACAACGTCGCGAACGCGGACGTGCAGTATCTGGGCGAAGGCGAAACCAAGGTTGAAACCTTTGTGGTGTTAAGTGCCGATGGCA